>CAJTXF010000057.1 GCA_910580045.1 uncultured Eubacteriales bacterium | reverse complement strand
CCCAGCTGATCCTCCTGGCCATCATGCTGCCCGGGGAGGACGGGCTGTCCATCCTGAAAAGGCTCCGCGCCCATACCGCCACCGCCGGGATTCCGGTTATCATGGCCACGGCAAAGGGTACGGAATACGACAAGGTCACGGGCCTTGATATGGGCGCGGACGACTATATTGCAAAGCCTTTCGGCATGACGGAGATGGTGTCGAGAGTGAAGGCCGTACTCCGGCGCTGCGCCCCCAAAGAGGAGAACATCGTCGAGGCGGGCGGCCTTCGGATGAATACCGGGGAGCGCACCGTAACGGCGGACGGCGGGCGGGTGGACCTGACCTATAAGGAGTTCGAGCTGCTGAGGCTGTTCCTGTCCCGACCCGGGATGGTGTTCACCCGGGAGCAGCTCCTTGCTGAGGTCTGGGACGTGGAGTACGCCGGGGAGACCCGGACGGTTGACATGCACATCAAGACCCTGCGGCAGAAGCTGGGGGAAGCCGGGGCGCTTATCAAGACTGTTCGTAATGTGGGTTACCGATTGGAGGCGCCGAAATGACAAAAAAGATATTCTGGTCAATCATGCTGGTTGCGGCAGGCGTTCTGGCGGCCAATATCGTAATCGTAATGGGCTGTTTGTACGAGTACTATCAGGGCATACAGGAAAAGCAGCTGCGGGATGAGCTGCACCTGGCTGCCTGCGCGGTAGAAAGTGAGGGAACTGCCTACTTGGAGCGTCTGGGACATGACACAATGCCACAGATTGCGGATTACCGTTTCACCTGGATAGCTGCCAATGGCACAGTGCTGTATGACACAAGCGTGACAGCGGATAATATGGAGAACCATAAGGACCGGACTGAGGTGCGGGAAGCCCTGGAAAAAGGAGAAAGCACTAAGGTGCGCTACTCCGCCACGCTGACGGAGCAGACTATGTACTGCGCCAAGGCCCTCTCAGACGGCACGGTGCTGCGCGTTTCCATAAGCCAGCTGACGGTGTTCTCCCTTGCGCTGGGAATGCTCCAGCCTATGGTGATTGTAGGGATATTGACAGTCGTTTTTTCGGCTGTGCTTGCCCGGTGGATGGCCAAACGCATCCTGCGGCCCCTCAATACCCTGGACTTGGACCACCCCCTTGAAAACGACACCTATGCGGAAATATCCCCACTGTTGCGGCGTATCCATCAGCAGCGCCAGCAAATCACCCGGCAGATGAGAGACTTGAAGGAGCGGGCTGATGAGTTCCTGCAAATCAGCAGCCACATGAATGAGGGTTTGGTGCTGCTGGACAGCGTAGGCAGGGTTTTAAGCATCAACCCGGCTGCGCGCCGGATTTTTGGCACAGACAATGGCTGCATGGGGCAGGAGTTCCTCTTGATAGACCACAGCCATGAGCTGACAGCCGCACTGGATAAAGCGATGAAAAACGGGCATGGCGAAGCCCTTATTTCCAGGTGTGGCAGGGAGTACCAGCTTGACTTGAGCAGAATCGAGTCAGAGGGGGAGCCTGCCGGTACGGTGCTGCTGGCGTTCGATGTGACGGAGCGCTCGGCCGCAGAGCGCGGCCGCCGGGAGTTTACGGCAAACGTGTCCCATGAGCTGAAAACGCCCCTGCAGTCCATCTCCGGCAGCGCGGAGCTGCTGGAAAGCGGCGTGGTCCGGCAGGAAGATGTGCCGGGATTTGTGGGCATGATCCGCACCGAGGCCGCCCGGCTGGAGAATCTGGTGGAGGACATTATCCGTCTCTCCCGGCTGGACGAGGGGGTAAGGCTGCCAGAGGAGCCGGTGGATTTGTACAGGATTGCAAAGGATGTGGTTTCTGCCCTGCAGGGCCAGGCAGCTGCGAAGCAAGTGCAGCTTGCTGTTTCCGGAGAGAGCGCAGCGGTCACGGGTGTGGGAACTTATCTGTACGAGATGGTATATAACCTCTGCGACAACGCTATCAAGTATAATGTAGAGGGGGGCAGCGTGGTGATCACCGTTGCGCCCTCCGGCAGCGGAGCGGAGTTGACCGTCCGGGATACCGGCATCGGCATCCCGCGGGAGCACCAGGACAGGGTGTTCGAGCGCTTTTTCCGGGTGGACAAAAGCCGGTCAAAGGCCTCGGGGGGCACAGGGCTGGGGCTGTCCATTGTGAAGCATATCGCGCAATATCATCACGCGGCAGTCAGCCTGAGCAGTCGTGTGGGCGAGGGCACGACCATCCGTGTTGCTTTTCCCGCAAAACAGAGTTGATTTTGCTGAACAGGCGGGCGCCCCCAATATGTGAAAGCAGCAGGAGCAGTATGGGTATCTTACGGAATACCCATGCTGTTCCTGCTGCTTTTGATTATGGAGAGAACTGTCAAATAACCAAGGGCTCACCTGCCAAAACAAGAATCATAAAAGCATATGGTTTTACCAAGTGTTTACATGAATTTTTCCAAACTATGGTAGCGGCACACGCATCTTTCGTGTAAACTTGAAACGTAAAGAAAATCAAAATTCGAGTATGCGAAAGGAGAACTATCATGAAATTCAAACTTGGAAAATGGATCGTCTGCGCTGGATGCGCGCTGTCGGTACTGTTGACAGGATGCGCAGGGACAAACCCCGACGAGGCCGTAGATTTGCGGCAGGTATCGCTGGAGGTAATCACGGAAAAAGCCCGTGAGGAAGGCCAAATTGCATCCGTAGGTATGCCGGACGATTGGGCAAACTGGAAAGAAAGCTGGGCGTCTATCACAGAGAAGTACGGCCTTGCTCACGAGGATGCAGACATGAGTTCAGCGGAAGAGCTGTCCCTCTTTGAAGCAGAAAAAGACGCTGCCACAAAAGATATTGGCGATGTAGGGCAGGCTTTTGGCCCCACTGCGGTGGAGATGGGTGTTGTACAGCCATATAAAGCTTCTACTTGGGAATCCATTCCTGACTGGGCAAAGGATCCAGAGGGCAACTGGACTATTAGTTATGTGGGCACGATGAGTTGTCTGGTAAACCAGGGCAGAGTAAAGGACGAAATTACCTCTTGGCAAAGCCTTGGAAGCAGTGACGCCGTGGTGACCGTCGGCGATGTGGTTCGGGGCGCCTCCTCTCAAATGGCGGTGCTTTCGTGCGCTTATGCCCTGGGCGGCGGACCTGACAACCTTGATCCTGCTTTTGACTTCTTCAAGCAGTTGGCACAGGAAGGCCGGCTGGATGCAGGCAGTTATAGCCAGGAGAGAATGGACCGGGGCGAAATCGACGTTCTGCTTACATGGGATTATTTAACTCTTCAATACCGTGACTTGACCCTGAAATCCGTGCCTGAAGCAAACCTGTCCTGCCATGTGATGCAAGACGGCGCCGTGCAGTCCGGATACTGCCTGGTTATCAACAAATATGCCCCTCACCCCTATTCCGCTGCACTGACTGTGGAATATCTCCTTAGTGACCAGGGCCAGCTGGATCGAGCAAGAGGCTACGCCCGCCCTATCCGCTCAGACGTAGAGCTGCCCGCAGAATTAGCCTCTAAAATGATTTCCGATGAAGAATATCACAAAACGATTCCTCTGACAGATAATGACACGATATCGGAAGCCTGCGCAGAAATTGCATCCAGGTGGGAAGAAGAGGTCATCCCGCTGATGGGTTAAGGTGGATATATGGATCAGTCAAAAAGGATTTTGAAACGGGCGGTGTTTTTTCTGCCCCTGGCCCTGTTGATCGCCCTGTTCGAGTGCATTCCTTTGATGGGGATGGTTGTCAAGGCATTCCTCGCAGACGGCCAGCTAAGCCTTGGTAACTTTATCAAGGCATTTCAAGAACCGGCCTATCAAGTAGCCATGTTAAACAGCCTGTGGATTACGATCCTTTCCAGTCTGGCCGGGCTTGTAGTCGATTTCTTTCTGGCTATGGCTCTGTCGGGGAGCAGGGGGAGAGGAAAATCCTGGTATCTTTCTCTGCTGAATCTAACCTCCACCTTTTCTGGGGTCCCTTTAACAATAGCTTTTATCACTACGCTGGGAACTTCCGGAGTGTTTGTGCTTATGGCACAGCAGGTAGGATTTCTGCCTCTTGCAGATTACAACCTCTATTCCGTAGCCGGTATGTTCATCATTTATCTGTACTTTCAGATCCCCATGGGGACGCTGCTCATGCTGCCTGTTTTTGAAAAAGTGCGCAAGGAATGGCGGGAAGCTTCCTCCTTAATGGGGGCTGGACAGCTACGGTTCTGGGTGAGAATAGCTATCCCGGTTATGATGCCGGGAATTTTAGGAACTTTCAATATGCTCTTTGCCAATGCCATCGCGGCCTATGCAACCCCCTACCTGTTGGTAAACAACAGCGTCGCTCTGCTGCCCACAAAAATTGTGGATATGTTTGTAGGAGATGTACGGCAGCGGCCTGGATTAGGCAGCGCACTCTCCCTCGTTCTGCTGGCCTTTGTGATTCTGGAAATCACCTTGACCAACCTCTGTAAGCGGCACTTTGAGAAATTTGAGAAAGGGGGCAGGTAATGTGAAAGCAGGCCGTATGTTGCATTGGATATGGGAAATAATCATCCTGGTCTTTCTGTTAATGCCTCTGGCCGTGACGCTAATATATTCCTTTGCGGGCAGGTGGATCCACATTCTGCCCGAGGGGTTTACCTTGGAATATTATGCCGAGATCTTGACCGACAGTAAATTTATCTCAGGTATACTTAGAGGGCTGTTTATTTCCATTATCCCGGTTGCACTCACTCTGGTCAGTGTGTTGACAGCCCTATATGCAGTCATTGTGTATTTCCCAAAAGCGGAAAAGCTGGTGCAGCTATTCTGCCTTCTCCCTACTACAATCAACGGGATTATTCTGGCTACATCAATACTGGGTACTTACTCCGGCTCTGGCACAGTCTTATCCAACCGTATCGTTATGCTGGTGTGCGTCTATTGCGTGTTCATAATGCCTATGACATATCAGAGTGTACGGAACAGCTTATACGCTGTGAACACCAAGGGGCTTTTAGAAGCCGCTGAGATGTTGGGCTACCGGAAATTCTTCAGCTATGTAAGGGTCGTGATACCCTCAATTTTGCCTGGTTTGTGCAATGCGGCCCTTGTGTGTATGTCCGGGCTGTTCGGAGATTTTGCTATCATAAAAATTATTGCTTCCTCACAGTTTGAAACGGCCCAGTCATATTTATACCGCAACCGGGCTGTGGATGCCCAAGCTCTCAGCGCTGCCGTAGTTATCCTGCTCTTGATTACCTTGGCCATCAATCTGACCGTACATATGAATCAGAGGCGTGGGAAAGAAAGGGGAAAATCATAATGGCATACATCAAATTCCAAAATATAAGCAAGCATTTCGGTTCAAATCATGTTCTCAGGGGGATTGACCTGGAGGTGGAGGAAGGGGAACTGCTTACCCTTCTGGGGCCCTCCGGCTGCGGAAAAAGCACCCTATTGCGCTGCTTGGCGGGCTTAGAAACCGTGCAGGAAGGGAGCATCTTTCTGGATGGGGAAAACATAACCGAATTGGAGCCAAGGCTGCGGAAGATTGGCATGGTTTTTCAGCAATACAGCCTGTTCCCCAATATGACTGTGGCGCAGAACCTGGCTTTTGGGCTGAAAGTAAAGCGTCTGTCTAAAGAGAAGATTCAATCAGAGATTCGGAAAGTCCTGATAATGATCGGATTGGAAGAAAAAGTGGATGCGTATCCCGCCCAGCTTTCCGGCGGGCAGCAGCAACGGGTTGCGTTAGGTCGAGCGATTGTGACCAAACCTAAGGTCCTGCTGCTGGATGAACCTCTAAGCGCAATTGATGCAAAGCTGCGGAAAAATCTGCAGACACAGATTCGCAGGATCCAAAAGGAACTGAACATCACGACTATATTTGTTACTCATGATCAAGATGAGGCTATGGTCATGTCTGACCGTATCTGCCTTCTAAACGATGGGAAGATTGAACAATTAGGCACGCCGGTTTCCGTTTATACTGCACCGAAAACCAAGTTTGCCGCTAATTTCATTGGGAACTATAATGTGTACGAACAAGAGGTTTTTCAAAAATTAACGGGGGAACAGGCAGCGTTTAACTGCCCGGTCGCAATTAGGCCAGAAGTTATCGGGATCTATCGGGAAAGACCGGCAACGGAGAACAGCTATATATTCCCGGCTATTGTGAAAGAAAGCCGATCCCGCGGGAATGTACTGCGATATATGATGGATGTCAATGGAGTGCCTGTTTTCGCCGATACTCTCTTCCGCAGCTTTTCAATGTATGAAGACGGAGCAGAGGTATGGCTAAGCGTGGAGAAAAGGAACTGCCTGGAGGTTAGGGAGGAGACCGCATGAAAAAAGAGATGCTGCCTTTGACCGGTAAATGGTATAAGGGAAATCTGCACTGCCATACAACAAATTCGGACGGCTCTCTGACTCCCGGTCAAGTCGTGGATTTGTATGGGAAGCACGGATACAGTTTTCTTTGTTTAAGTGAACACGATGTATATACCGATTTGCGCACAGAGCTCAATAAAGAGAACTTTATTTTGCTTCCCGGGGTAGAAGCATCCGCCTGGCTGCTGCGAGTTGGAGGAATTAATGAGGCTTATAAACTCACACAGAAAAAGCGCACCTTTCCAGAACTGGTCGATTATTTGTGTCATGCGAAAGCAGGGCTTATAAAAACCCACCACATTCATGGTATCCTCGGAACCGATGCAATGCAAAAAGCCGCGGGGGACAAACTCATCCAGCCGGGGGAGCAGTTAATTCCTCACATTTATCTGGATTCCTGGAATGGCTTGCACACAGCCCAAAAACTTTCAGACACACTGCGGAGCAGAGGCTTGTTTACAACCTATAATCATCCGGTCTGGTCGAGGGTAGACGTAGAAGAACTTACCGATCTCCAAAGCTTTTGGGCCTTAGAGGTGTATAACTATGGCACTCAAATTGAGTGCGGCGAAGGGAAAGGAGAAGTGTTTTGGGATGCAATGCTGAGAAAAGGCATCCACATTCACAGTTTTGCTTCCGATGATAATCACAATCACAGCCACCTTTTCGACAGCTTGGGTGGATGGGTTTGCGTCCGTGCAGAGGAACTGACCCACGAAACCATCGTCCGGCATTTGCTGGCTGGAGAATACTATTCATCTACAGGTCCGCAGATATATCAGTGGGGGATAGATGAAGATACCGTATCGATTCAATGCTCTGATGTCACCCGAATTCACTTCATAACAGGTGGCGGAGTAGGGGCCAGTAAAACGGTACTTCGGAACGCAGGAAGTCTAACCGGTGCATTTCATTGCTTGCGTGGAGATGAGACCTATGTCCGTATTGAATGTGAAGACGAAGTCGGAAGAATTGCATGGACGAATGTCCTATGGCTATAGCCAGTGTAGTATGATAGTGTAAAAAGAATTAACTGGAAACAGCTACTGTTAAAACGAGCCGGGAAACTTGTAATGAAAAAGTTTCCCGGCTTTTCTTTGCGCTTTTTTAGTTAAAGCAGAATTAATTGCAGACTTATATATTTCTATTGGTCATACTTTTGCAGAATATCACATTCATGCTTAAGCCGAATGTTTCCTAAAGACTTATTCTGCCGCGGCCCACCCCAATCAATCGTTTTGCCAAACCCAAAACAGATTGATTGGAGGAACCAAAGGTGGAATATACGCCAAAAAAAGTGTTCGTCTTAGACGGTAAAACTTACCTGGAGCTCAGTTACGCTGAGTTCCGACAGCAGAGAGATACATACTAAGGCAGGCGGTTCATCCCTCTGCATGGTATGCTGATGGAGGTGTCCAAGGATGCGTACAAGTCGTTTTATAAGGACAAGCGCCGACAAAAATATCTGAATGAGCGTTCAGATGACAATGGCGACTTCTCCTACGATATGCTCACCACGGATGAGTTCAACGGCGAGGATATCCTGGTAGATGAGGTAGCTGATACTGCAGGAGAGGCAGAGAAGAATCTTCTGCTGGACAAGCTGCGTCTGGTAATTGCCGGTCTCTCCGAGGATGAACGGCAGCTCCTGGATGCCTTGTACTACCAAGGGCTTACGGAAAGAGATTGGTCTGCACAGTCAGGTATCCCGCAAAAGACCATAAATGACCGCAAAAAGCGCCTCTTGATCAAGCTCAGAAAATTTTTTGAAAAATAATCCGCTCAAACCCCTCACTTTTCGGCTTAGAAAGTGAGGGGTCTTTCTTATTCCCCTCCGTTGCTCTTTGAAAACCGAATACTCAGCGCACCTTTTACTTTCCTTCTGCCGCCGTGAGGAGCGGCAGCCACATGAGCGGACGCCAGTTTTTGGCCTCCAGGCTCAGACGATGGGATGCACATCCATCGATGGCGATGACCGGCAGAAAGGGATAATGATACTTGCGTCCAGTCCTAAAGCCGAGCGCGACCCGTCGCAGCAAAGGAGGGCGCCCTCCAGAGATCCTGGGGGTGGTGAGATTCCAATGAGGTTAAGGGCATAACCGGGAGGTGTGTTCCCTGTCCAGGGGTGTTGAGAACAAGTATGGACAAGCAAAACGATTGATACAAGGCGGCATTCTGCCCTTTGGCTGCCGCCATTACTTACGGAGGAAAACCATGAAGAAAGTCAAGCGCGGCGAAATTTACTACGCCGATTTATCGCCGGTGGTGGGCAGTGAACAGGACGACACACGTCCCGTCCTCGTCATTCAGAACGATACCGGCAATAAATTCAGCCCCACCACCATCGTGGCGGCTATTACAAGTAAGTCAGATAAAGCCAAGCTGCCCACGCACGTTATTGTTTGCGCGGAGGGGCTTGCTACAGAATCCGTCGTCCTGCTGGAACAGATTCGTACCATTGACAAGCGCAGGCTGATTCGGTATAACGGTAAGCTGGATAAGGCTGCCATGGGCCGAGTCGATCACGCCATCATCGTCAGTTTTGGGATTAAATATATGGAAGGGTTGTTATGAATATGGATATCAACAATTCAGCTTTCGTTTATTGCGTGAATATGCTCCGGTTGCTGCTGAAAATGCAGCTCATCACCTCGGAGGAATACGAGCGCATTTTAGAAATCAGCGCTGCCCACTACGGCACCGAAAAAATATATGTCTGAAATGAAAACTCTGGCCGTTTGCGCTGGATATATCTGAACTCTTGTGGTATTGTTGGTAGTGCCAAAAGGCATATTTCAAAGGAAAGGAGAGAGTCAAAATGACTGTAACAGACATTAGCCGGGAACCTCAAAAGCCCACAATTATCCGGCTTGCTGCTTACTGCCGGGTTTCCAGCAAATCCACCGACCAGCTACACTCCTTCGCTGCCCAAATTCGTTATTACAAGGATTATGAACGCATGAATCCGCAGTACAAGTTAGTGGATGTGTACGCTGACGAGGGACTGAGCGGCACGGACATGAAAAAGCGCGATGAGCAGAACCGGCTCATTCGTGACTGCAAGCTGGGCAAAATCGACCGGGTGATTACCAAGTCCGTGTCACGGTTTGCGAGAAATACGCAGGAACTTCTGGTTGCCCTGCGCACCCTTAAGGAATTGGGCGTGAGCATCTATTTTGAGGAACAGGGCATCGACAGCGACAAGATGAACATGGAAATGCTGGTGACCTTCCCCGGCATGGCTGCCCAGCAGGAGAGCGTGAATATCTCCGACCACCTTCGAAGGAGCTATCAGATGCGCATGGAGTCCGGCGAGTTTAACTGCTGCGCTCCGGCTTATGGGTGCGATTTGGTCGATGGCCAGCTTGTGGTCAAAGAGGGCGAGGCCAAAATCATCCGACATATTTTCGACCTTTATCTGCAAGGAATTGGCAAACAGAACATCGCTAATATTCTCAATGCGGAGGGTGTCCCCCGCAGATATGCCCAGGAGAAATGGTACCACAGCACTGTAAACTATGTGATAAACAATGGCTGTGTTAAAATAGGACTAAATCAGGAACACCCAAACAGCAAGGGGGCACCGGTTTAGTCCTGTTTTTATTTTAATAAGAAACATTGGAGGCTGAAACATGAAAACAAAATCAAAGTTATCAAAAAAACTTCGCTCAGAGCTAAAAAAACTTCCAGAAATAGAAGTAAGAGTAAAAGAACAGCATGAGCGAGTATGGGACCTAATTCAGAAACAGGGTGGTGTTGACGACTTCAATATGCTGTATGAAGTCACCCAAAAAATCCCTTCAAGTTATCTGCGGTTTACTGTCTTTGAGCAAATCTATGAACTAGATCCAGAAGAAAGGGCTGAAAGAGTGGGCAAAAAGCTGTCCCCGGAACTATACGCAGAGCTGCATAAATACGCGGAACTGTTTCAGAAAAGGGAAGAACAGGTACAGCGCATAGAGAATCTAGCAGCCAGCGAGGGAGTATTTGACGATGCGGAAAAGTTGGGTGAAGCCGTTGACAGAATCACACAAACTTACTTGCAATATATCTTTTGGGATCGATATAGCGAGTTGACCCATCGATACGACTCCATATTGAAAAACAGACGCGAAGCGGAAACTGGAGGAAACAAATGAGCACAGATTCAAAAGTAATGGCAATCTGCAACCAAAAAGGCGGAGTGGGCAAGACCGTCACCGCCGTAAACTTAGGCATCGGCCTAGCCCGCCAGGGCAGGCGCGTCCTGCTGGTGGACGTGGACCCGCAAGGCTCCATGACTGCCAGCCTGGGCTACCAGCATCCCGACCAGATGGAAGAAACCCTTGCCACCGTGCTGGGGAAAGTCATTGAGGACGAGCCTCTGGCCCCCGGCGAGGGAATCCTGCACCAAGAGGAGGGTGTAGACCTGCTCCCCGCCAACATCGACCTTGCCGCCATGGAAGTCACGCTGGTAAACATCATGAGCCGGGAAACCATCCTGCGGGAATACCTGAATACTGTCCGCGACCAGTATGACGTGATACTCCTGGACTGCTGCCCTTCGCTGGGTATGCTTACCATCAACGCTCTATCCGCTGCCGACACAGTAATAATCCCGATGATGGCTCACTATCTTTCGCTGAAAGGCATGGAGCAGCTCATGCGGACCATCGGCAGAGTGAAACGCCAAATCAACCCCAATCTGTCTATCAGCGGTATTCTTATCACGATGGCAGATATGCGGACAAGCTACTCCCGGGAAATCGTTGAGCTCTTGCGTAGCACATACGGCAGTCAACTAAGGATTTTCGACACCATTGTCCCCCGCTCAATCCGCGCCGCAGAAACCAGTGCCGAGGGTAAGAGTATCTATCTTCATGACCCGTCTGGTAAGGTGTCAGCGGCATATGCGGCTCTGACTTTGGAGGTAGCGTCATGAAAAGCAGTGTGGCGAAAATCCAAATGACCGGCCTTGATGCGCTGTTCGGCGAGGCCCCTGTCCAGGCCGCTGGCGACCAGATTCAAGAAATAGCGCTGGCAGAACTGCACTCGTTCAAAGACCACCCATTCCATGTGGTGGACGATGAAAAAATGCAGGAAATGGCTGAGAGCGTGGCTCAATACGGCGTTCTGGTGCCGGGTATCGTGCGGCCCAGGAGCGAGGGTGGGTATGAGCTCGTTGCGGGCCACCGGCGCAAGCGGGCCAGTGAACTGACGGGAAAATCTACCATGTCAGTTATCGTCCGTGACATGGACGATGATGAGGCCACAATCATCATGGTGGATAGCAATTTGCAAAGGGAGAAGATTCTGCCCAGCGAAAAGGCGTTTGCTTATCGAATGAAGATTGAGGCTATGAAACGCAAGGCTGGCAGACCATGTAAAAATGGTGCCCCATTGGGGCCCCATTCCTTGAATGGGAAATCCAGAGATATACTTGCTGAAAAATCACCGGATAGCAAATCGCAAATTCAACGGTATATCCGCCTAACGGAACTAATTCCAAAACTGCTTGGGTTAGTCGATCTTGAAAAACTCTCTTTGCGTCCAGCCGTAGAACTTTCCTACCTCCCTCTGGACGGGCAAGAACTGCTATATGATGTGATTGAGGGCAAGGCTTTCGGACCGCCATCTATGGAGCAGGCAAAAAAGTTGAGGGAATATGGTGAGCGCACGGAGTTGACTACAAGCCTGATTATCGACATCCTTTCAGACGAAAAGCCCACGCCGGTCAAAATCACGCTGAAAAAGAAATGCCTGAGCCAGTATTTCCCCAAAGAATACACTCAGCAGCAGATGGAGGAGGTCATTTTCTCTCTGCTGGAAACCTGGAAGTCCCAACAGAAAGGAGCCTTGCCAAATGACAGCGATGGCTAAAGTAATCAGTGTGAAAGACAGCGCTTTCGGTCAGGATATGCTTGAGGTCTTAGCGGAGCGGCAGTTAGAAAAGATTGCGTTCCGTGAACTGGACGTCACTCAATCCATTGTAACCCTAAAAGAATATCTTGTCAAGAAACTCAGCCATGGAAACTGGAAAATCGACCCCGGCCTGTGCCAGCCGGAATTGCGCTATCTCTACCCCGTCTACTTTGATTCTGCGCGTGTCTTGTTGGCGGAGTGTGTGGCAGAGTTCTTCCAGACCGGACTAATTTACATGGCTGTGCTGGACCCATGCCGCATGGAGTATGTGGAGCATGAGATACGCCAGCTGGTGTTAAGGCCGGAGGACACTTCTTCCATGCTGAGAGCGCTCCATAAAGCCAAAAGCCCCGCCCATGACCTGATATCCAGATGGAAAAATCCCGCTGACCGAGAGCAGTGGATAGAGCATATCCGGACGCTCCACCAGACCATAAGCCAGTTACAATAGAATATGATCCTGGCCCCAATTACAGATTCTTAGGTGATTGGGGCTATTTTTATGCCCATTTTTAGGAGGGATGATTTGATTTCAGATTATTCAGCAGATATTTGCAACTGCCCAGAGTGCAGTTATTTCGACATGGACAAAGTCCACTGCTGCGGCCTGCCGGACAAAATCACGGAGAACGACATCCCCCATATCCGGGAGACTGTGCGCTGCTGCCACTGTGTCAACCCACGATTGTGGGAGCTTTACGAACGATGGGAGGCGGCGCGATGAAACAGGTCTTTGCCCCGGCGGACGACATTGCCGATGGCGAGATGTATCTGCGGCTGGCGGCTGATATAGACTGCCGAATCGGGGAGCTGAAAGCCCGGTATAAGGCCACCGGGGACATGAAGATTTATTACAGCATACAGGATTTGAGGAAAATCCAGCGCGAACACCGGAAAACAGCGCGGCATCTGCTGTGCCGGGGCGAGCGCAGGAAACACGGAAAGATCAAGGAGGATACACTATGAATATCAGAACAAACGCAGGCTACATCATTACGGATTCCGTCCATGTTGGACGAACAGAATTTGTTTTGGGAGTGCATAGCACGGCTCCCTCACAGTTTGTGGCATGGGCGTGTAAGGGCGGCAGCGATTACTATTGGGGCCACTATCTCTCCGACCTGCTGTCAGCCACAAAGGACCTGCTTGAGCGGGCCACCCAGGAGCTGGAGTTCTGCATGAATGAAAAGGCGCAGTCGCCCCAAAAGGAGCCGGAGGAGCCTTGCCTATGACAAAAATAGAGCATCAGTGAAAGGGGAAATCCATGTCACAAAAACCGAGCAGTTATGTACTGAAGGCCATGTTTGGCTCAGATGAACCCATCGGCTTTTACGCCGAAGAAGCATTTGAGCGTGACATGGCGAGGGCGAAGACATTGCAGGAGGTTGTCCGGGCCGCTGTGCTTTTTGCAAAGGCATATCATGGGGAGCAGGCTGCCTATGATGCTGTTTCTCCCTATGGCGGAGAGGATATTGAGGTGTTATCAGAAGAGACACTGGCCTTGTCCAAGGTGGATAGGCTGTCTAAGCACCCGGCCTGCATCGGGATCGACAGGCTCTGCCTGTGTAAAGAGTTGTACGCTCAAATGGGGCAGATGGGGGTAGATCTGCGGGAAACGCGAGGGTTTATACAAGAGTATGAAACAAAGGCCCGCATTGCTGCTGGATATATCTCCGCCCCTTTCCGCAGAGAAGTGGAACATTACGAAAAAGCAGCCGCATACGCCGAGGCTGTTGCCCTGCAGGAGGTGGAGGCAATTCATCAAGAAGGAGCGGTGTTACGATTCAAGGCGGAAACAGGCTTAAAAAGGCTGGAGCGCAAATGGCTGGGCCTTTATAAATGGTTTGTTCCTGAGAAATATCTGACCCAAAGAACAGCTTTAGAAGGGCAGCTGCAAGCAGCGGCCGGCAAGGAGGCTGTTACGCCGGAGGACATAAAGCAAAAGATCTGCCCAGCCAGTTATGAAAGGGCTATTGAGAATATGGCTTCCCCTCCTCGCTTATTGGGGGAGCCGATCTTTTCCGCAAAGGCCCTTTACACCGTTATGAACAGATTCAAGGAAGAAATTGTCTCGCCGGAAATGAAGGAGGATTATCTCAAAATCTGCGCTATAACGGGCCGTTGTCCCATATCCATACCGGAGCCGGGCAATGCCCCTTTGGAAAAGCTCTCCATCCGAGCGACAGTAAAACGGCTGGAGATGTTGCCGAATGGGCGGGAACACGCAGCGCCCCAGCCAATGATTTTGACGGAGGGAAAGCATGAACCTGGATTTTGATCATGACGATAACAGCATGATTTGTCAGAAGTATGAGATAATATGCGGTTTTCGTGTCAAATTGATACCGCAAAAACCGGACTATCTCCCCATCTCGCAGGAGGAGTTTGTAGACCGCACGTTAGAGGCTTGGACGCAAGGTGATAAAAATACCAGAGTCTCCGCAGTCTTTCATGGCGGGGAGCGTGAATGGGCGGCGCTGTGGAATGACGAAAGCTATTCCGTCCGTGGAGCCGCAGCCTGTTTTGCCGGCGAGGAATACCAGCTGAAGCTGGTATCTGACCCTATCACTCAAGTTCGGGACAGGCTTGCCGTTTATGGTACGGACCGGGTGCGTCTTGCCCTGATGGAGCGGGGGGAGGATAACGAAAAAGTGCTTATCAATATTGCCAAATACGGCAGCGCGTCCATCCGGCGCAGGCTTGTGGACATGGCCTGGGAGCAGCCGCTGGTCCTGATAAAATGCGCCCCCTACCTGCCCGCCAGCTGCGTGGAAAAGCTGATGGGTCATCCCGACACAGATGTCAGGGTCCATGCCGCCTTGCATGGCACCAGGGACCAGTGCAGCCGCGTCTTGGTCCTGCCGGAATCCATGGACAACCTTGCCGCCATACTCATGCGGTCCTGCCTGATCGACCGCATACATGAGCTGAACGCGGTGGAGAACGCAATCAATTTTGGCAAAGCAATAACACGCAAAAATCAGGAAATGGAGCTTTCAACATGAAAAAACTGAAACTGGAGCCTCTGCGCCCACAGACAGCCCGAGGGTTTCGCTATCTTGCGGTTCCCAAGGAACTGATAAAAAACAGGTCGTACTCCCCTCTGGACTTCGGCGCGATCATCCTATACGCAAAAATGCTGGAAAGGGCCGGCCTGTCCGCCCGCCACGAGGACAAGTTCACTGATGAAAAAGGGCGGCTGTTCATCATCTACACCGTGGAGCAGATGGAGCGGGACCTCCAGCGCTCCCACCCCACGATCATCAAGCTGACAAAGCAGTTGGCGGATATTGGCCTGATCGAAAAAGTCCGCCAGGGCCAGGGGAAGCCCTCCAAAATCTACATATATGACTTCACCACCGCGCCCCAGGATGAGCCGGAAAAGCCCGCAAGTAAAGACAGTGAACCTCAAGAGGTTAAGAATTTTAACTTCAAGAAATCAAAGGGTTTCACTTCCAGAAGTAAAGAAATTGAACTTCAAGAGGTTAAAGATTTTAACGCAATAGAACCAGATAATAAAGACCTTGAGAATAAAGAACTTCATCCTACCGACCCTCCTTCCGGTTGGGAGGACGGTCGGGTGGAAGAACCGGTTGAGGAAATACAGGCCCAGGTGCGCCAGCAGGTGGAGTACACGGTGCTCTGCGAAAACTATGACGAGGAAACGGCTGACGAGGTGGTGGAGATCATCACGGAAGTCCGCTGCCGGGACAGCCCCAAAATGCAGATCGGAGCGCATAAATACCCCATGGACCTGGTGCAGAAACGTATGCGGAGCTTGACCTATGAGCACGTCTGCTATGTGCTGGACAGCCTGGGACGTGCCGGGCCGGTGCGGAATCCCCACGGGTATCTGCTGGCGCTTTTGTTCAACGCGCCTGCTTCCAGCAATGCGGCGGTACAGGCGGCTTTTAACGCGAATAACGGCAAATAAACTCACGAAAATGGAGGAAACGGCATGAAAGACAAGTATTCGGGCCTGAAAAAGGAGTACAAGGACACGCTCGCCGCCCTTGCCGGAGCGACCGGCTGGCCGGAGGAGCGGGTGGAAACGGTACTGGACCTGATCCTGACCGCCTCTGAGCAAAGGGCGGGGCTGCGGACGGCGGAGCGCCGGGACAGTCTGGCAGCATCCAGAATCGACGCCACCAGATTTTTGCTCAAGAAATACCGGGCGATCAAGTGGTCCATAGAAACCGGGACGGAACACACGCTGAAGCTCCTGGAAGAAAAGGAGTTCCAGCGCCTGATGGAGCTGGAGGAGAGTGTGGAAAACCAAAGGCTGCGCTCCACCGCCCTGCTGACCGCCTCCAACAAGGTGCTTTGGGCACAGCTCAACGCCGCGTTGGACTGTTTTCGGGAGTTCTGCGAAAACGACCCCAGCATACAGACCCGGCGGCAGTACCGCATGATCTATGAGCGGTATCTTGCGCCCCAGGAGAAGTCCGTGCAGGACATTGTGGAGCTTTTGCACATTGAGCGAGCCCACTTTTTCCGGGGCATCCGGCAGGCGACCGGCACACTCAGCGTTATACTGTTCGGCTCACGGTGCGTGGAGGATTTCTTTTCACCCGCGGCCATGGAAAGGAAGAAAGAAGCAAAAAGAAATATGTGAGCATAATCCCCGACCATGTATCCACTGGGGACGTGGCCTCATATGTAAGCGGTATCTGATGGGTGACATGAAAGCTCAAAATGACATACTGACCGTTTGCGACTAAGAGGAAACAGCCTTTCAATTGTCTGAACGCAGTACTTTTCTTCCATAAGCGTAATCCTTTTGAGCAGCGAATGTGTAGAAGATTTCTATCTAGATAGCAAATTTCAGCACAGAAGTCCGCGAAAGAAACATTTGATTGACAATGGCACACCGTTTTAGATAGTGTCTACACAAGGTAGAGGAATTGTGATAGAATGGAAGCATCAAAAA
>CAJTXF010000056.1 GCA_910580045.1 uncultured Eubacteriales bacterium | reverse complement strand
CCCAAGCCTGTGGCTGGCTGCCACATATATGGGGCAAATATATTGTAACAGGAGGAAGCCGCCATGCCAACGGAGAACAGGGGCCAGGGGAGAAGCCCCCTGACAGAGGGGCTGTATCTTGTGCACTACTGCCATCCCAGCTGCAGGCCCTTTCAGAACATTATGCGCCTGCCAAAAGAGGCGGCCTTTTCCCTGGCGGCAAAGCTGGCAAAGGAGAACCCGGGCGCCACAGCCTTTGGCCGTTTTGGGGACTTTGCCAATTACTATCCCCGCAGGCTGGCGGTGGACAGGCTCTTATATGAGAATTTCCTCCGATTGGGCGGCAGGCCCAAGGAAAAGCATCCCCTGTCCTTTGTGCTGCAGGGGAGCGGGTACTTGAAGAGCTGGTTCGGGAACGGCCCCTCCTACCGCATCCGGCTGGGGGAAGCCCCCCAGACAGGGTGAGCTTTACCCTGGGGGACAGCTGCGCCCAGTGGGCCATCCGGCAGCTGACGGCAGAGCAGCTGCTGGCACAGATGAGCGGCTTCCCCGGCGGCCCGGAGGCCTTTCTCAGAGAGGCCCCGAAGCCCTATTCCTACATCGAGGCCCAGCTGTGGGACGATACTGCCATAGAAAGGGGAGAGAATGCAAATGCCAATCTTAGAAACCAAAAACCTGACCTACATCTACGGCCAGGGCACACCCTTTGAGAAGACGGCGGTGGAGGATGTGTCCATCTCCATTGAGAAGGGGGAGTTCGTGGGGGTTATCGGCCACACGGGCAGCGGCAAGTCCACCCTGATACAGACCCTGAACGGGCTGATACGCCCCACCTCTGGCCAGGTGCTGCTGGACGGGCAGGACATCTGGCAGGAGCCCAAGAAGATTCGGGCTGTGCGCTTCCGGGTGGGGATGGTGTTCCAGTACCCGGAGTACCAGCTCTTTGAGGAGACCGTGCTCAAGGATATCATGTTCGGCCCCAAGAACCAGGGCCTTACTGAGGCACAGGCCAGGGAGCGGGCCTATGAGGCGGCCCGGTTCACGGGCCTGAAAGAAGCGCTTTTGGAGAAGTCCCCCTTTGAGCTCTCCGGCGGGGAGAAGCGGCGGGCAGCCATTGCGGGGGTGATTGCCATGGACCCAGAGGTATTGATTCTGGACGAGCCCACCGCCGGGCTGGACCCCCGGGGCCGGGACGTGCTGCTGGCCCAAATCGGCCAGTACCACCGGGAGCGGGGGAACACAGTGCTGCTGGTGTCCCACAGCATGGAGGACATTGGCCGCATGGCGGACCGGCTGCTGGTGATGAACAAGGGCCATAAGGTGGCTCTTGCCCCCACCAAAGAGGTGTTCTCCCAGGGCCAGGAGCTGGAGGGCATTGGCCTGCGGGTGCCCCAAATCACCAAAATCATGCAGGAGCTGCAGGGGATGGGCTGGCCGGTGGACGCCTCGGTGCTCACAGTGGACGACGCCTTGAAGCAGCTGATTCCGTATCTGAAAAAACACCAGGGAGGGAAGCCCAATGCTCACTGACATTACCTTAGGACAGTATTTTCCGGCAAAGTCCCTGATGCACCGGGCAGACCCCCGGCTCAAGCTCTGCCTGACTGTGTTCGTGATTGTGCTTATCTTTGCCTCTGCCAATTTCTTTGCCCTGGCTTTGGGGGTGGGGTACATCTTCCTGGGCATTGCCCTGTCCCGCACCCCGGTGAAGCTGTACCTCAAGAGCTTAAAGCCCATTCTGTTCATTGTGGTGTTCACCGCGGTGCTGAACATCTTCTACGGGGCAGGGGAGCCCCTGTGGCAGTGGGGCTTCCTGAAAATCACCAGAACCGGGCTTTTGAACAGCGCCATGGTGTCCATCCGCATTGTGACTTTGATTCTGGCCAGCTCGGTGCTTACCTTTACCACCTCTCCCACCCAGCTGACAGACGCCATTGAGCGGCTGTTAAAGCCCCTCGGGAAGCTGAGGGTGCCTGTGCACGAGTTCGCCATGATGATGACCATTGCCCTGCGCTTTGTGCCCCTGCTGCTGGAGGAGACGGATAAAATCATGAGCGCCCAGAAGGCCCGGGGGGCTGACATGGAGAGCGGCGGGCTTATCCAGCGGGTGAAGGCCCTGATTCCTGTGCTGATACCCCTGTTCATCTCCGCCTTCCGCCGGGCCTTTGACTTGGCCACTGCCATGGAGAGCCGGTGCTATCACGGGGGCGAGGGCCGCACCAAGATGAAGCAGCTCCGCTTCGGCGGGGAGGACTGGCTGATTCTGGGCTCGGCGGTGCTGGCCCTGGGGGCGTTTATCGCGCTGAACACGCTGCTGCCGCCCAGTATTGTCAGGTAGGGTCCATGGTGTATCAATATTGTGGAAAAGGGGATTTTGAGGACTTTGCCAGCGGAAGGGTGCTCCTCCACCGGACAGGATACCCCAACTTTCCGGTAAGGCTGGCCCAGGAGATTTTCTGCCGGTGCCTGGCCCGTCTGGACAGCGCCAAGCCTTTGTGTCTGTACGACCCCTGCTGCGGGGGCGGGTATCTGCTGACTGTGCTGGGCTTTTTGAACTATGGAAGGCTGGGGATGATAGCAGCCTCTGACATCAATGGGGAAGCGGTACAGCTGGCCCGGGAGAACCTGTCCCTGCTGGGCAGGGCGGGGCTGGCGCGGCGGAAAGAACAGCTAAGCCAGCTGCGGGTCCTGTACGGCAAAAGCTCCCACCAGGAGGCCCTGGAGAGCGCGGAGCGGCTGGGCGGAATCCAAATGAGAAAATTGAGCCTGGGAGGGTAAGTATGCTGTATCACGGCACCACAATGGGCGGGCTGGACTGTATTAAAGCCAATTCCAAATCCCATGCCACGGGAAAACCAGCGGCCTACTTCACGGAGGACAGATGCTATGCCCTGGTCTGCTGCCGGGACAGGGGGGAGAATTTTGTCACCATGGGGCTGGGGGAGGACGGGCGGCAGCACTATTATGAGAGGTTCCCTGACCAGCTGAAAACCCTCTACGGAGGCAGGCGGGGGTATCTCTATCTGGCGGAGCCCTCCGCCGGGCTGACAAATACCCAGGGCCACACCTGGGAGAGCGCCGTGGATGTGCCTGTCAGCGGGTGCCAGGTCATTGAGGATGTGTATGCTGAAATCCTGGACGAGGAGGCAAAGGGGAATCTTGTCATCCACCGCTACAGGGAAATTGATTCTGCTGAGCAGCAGATGCACGCGGACTACATCAAGGAGCACATAGGGGACGAGGGAGAGGAGATGCGGCGGTTTTATCAGGAGCATTTCTCCTCCCTGTGGAGCTAGGCTTGTGGAGCGGCTTACAGCTGCGGCCTCAGCCCCATGCAGGCTGAGGCCACTGCGGGGGCTGCGGAAACAGGAACCAGTCCTGCCCCATTGCCCGGTGCAGGGGGAGAAGGCAGAGCTGCTGGAAAAGCTGCTGGCCCAGTACAATGACGGGCGGAGAAAGACTTTCTGCTTCCTGGCAGTGAACCTGCTGGAGCTGCCGGAACTGCGGGCGGCCATGGCCCGGGCAGAGGGCCGGGCGGGCTTTGCCGGGCCGTGGCGGAGGAGATCCAGGGCGCGGCGGACAAGAGGGGCATCCCTTTGAAGCTGCGGCGAAAAAAATAACGTCTGTTTTTTGGGAGGATTCAGAATGCGCAACCTGCTCTTTACCATTACCTATGACGGCTCAGCCTACCACGGCTGGCAGATTCAGGAGAACGCCCTTACTGTGCAGGAGGTCTTTCAGACAGCCCTCCAAAAGGTCACGGGCCTTTCCGAGGATTTGAAAGCCTGCTCCCGCACGGACACTGGGGTCCATGCCCGGGCGTTCTGCGTCAGCCTGAAGACAGAGAGCGCTGTCCCCCCAGAGCGGATGCTGGCTGCCCTGAACCACTGGCTGCCAGAGGATGTGGCTGTGAAAAGCTGCCGGGAGGTGCCTGAGGATTTCCACGCCAGGTACAGCTGCAAGGGCAAGGAGTACTGCTATGAAATATGGAATCACCCGGTGCGGGAGCCCTTCCTCCGGGGCCGGGCTCTGCACTACTGGTACCCCATGGACGAGGGCCTGCTGGATTTGGCGGCCAGGCACTACATAGGCAGGCACGATTTCACCTCCTTCTGCACCCTGGACAGGCGGGAGCAGGGGGATTTCACCCGCACTGTGACAGAGGCCAAGGTGGAGCGCCGGGGGGATTTGGTGGTGTTCACTGTGGCGGCGGACGGGTTCCTCTACAACATGGTGCGCATTATGGCCGGGACCCTGCTGCGGGTGCAGCAGGGCAGGCTTACGCCTGAGGACATCCCCCAGGTAATAGGGGCCCGGGACAGGGCCGCGGCAGGGCCCACTGCCCCGGCCTGCGGGCTGTATCTGAACCGGGTATTTTACTGATAGCAAGGGGGCGGCACAGTGGCAAAGCACAGCAAGAGAGACCAGGAGACCAAAGTCATCCGGCTGAAAGACTACCAGCCTGAGGGCCAGGGGCCCAGCATAGAAAATCCAGTGGCTGAGTATGAATATGACGAGGGCCCGGGCGAGGAGGAATATGCCCGGAAAAGGGCCCAGCGGCATCTGCCCAAGGCAGTGTACCACATCTCCCTGGTGCTGCTGCTGGTGGTGATAGGCCTGTCCCTGTGGGTGAACCGGGAGTACCTTACCTGGGACAACCTGAAAACCTGGGCGGTCTACCAGCTGAAAGGCGCCCAGGGGGGCGACGGCTACCCTGTGGCCATCACAGGGGCCAATGTGTATGCGTCCAACTTCTTGGCCAACGGGGGCTCTGTGGTGATGCTGAGCAACACGGCCCTGACCGCCATCAACGGGGACGGCAAGGAGGAGTTCTCCCTGCGCCACAGCCTGAACCAGCCCTTCCTCCGGGCAGCGGGGGGGCGGTACCTGCTGTATAATGGGGGCAGCACTGGATATCAGACCATTTCCGGCGGGCGAATCCAGGCCCAGGGAATCAGCGGGAGCGACATTATCACTGGCTGCATTGCCCCCAGCGGCAAGTTCGCCCTGGCCATGGAGGGCAGCCATGGGGCCTCTAAGCTGGAGGTCTATATGCCGGACGGCAGCCTGCAGTATGAGTACCCCTTTGCCAATGACTACATCACGGCCCTGGCCCTGAACTATGACGGCTCCTTTGGCGTGGTGTGCACTGTGTGCGGTGAGAAGGGGGAGATGGTCTCCCGGATGACGGTGTTTGACTTTACCCAGACAGAGCCCATTGCCCAGTATGAGACCCGGGACAATCTGCTGCTTGGGGCCAGCTGGGGGGAGAACGGGGTCATCTATGGGGTGGGGAACGCGGCGCTGCTGTCAGCCCGCTCTCAGGACTATCAGTTCACGGAATTCAGCTATCAGGGGCGGCAGCTGACTGCCTTCTGCCTCAGCGGGGGCCGGGCGTTCCTGTCCATCTCAGCCTATGAGCACGCTGGGGCCAGCACCCTGATTGCCATTGACGGCGGCCAGCCCATGGGGGAATCCAACCCGGTGCGGGCAGAGCAGCCCCAGCGGATTGAGGCCATCTCCGCCTTTGGCGGGGTGGTGGGCCTGCTGGCCGGGGGCCAGGTGGTGTTCTGTGACTATACCACTGGCATGGAGCTGGGCCGGGCCGACGGGGGGGCGGACGCCAAAAGCATTGCCCTGGCCAGTGAGAGCAGGGCCTATGTGCTGGGGGTCAGCGAGGTGCGCAGCGTCAGCGTGAGCTAGGGCTGCTTCAGGACAAACTCAGGAGAATGAAAGAGAACTGTAAGGGGTTTCCCCTTGTGGAAACCCAGAGTTTGTGATATAATCCAAGGTACAGCGCCATGGGATACGCTTTGGGCGCTTTGGTAAGGAGGGAATGAAATGGGATACGCGCTGGACGCGGTGATTGTGGGCGTGTGCCTTGTGTGTGTGCTGATTGGGGTGCACAGGGGCTTTATCCGCTCTGTGGTGCATTTTCTCGGTTCGGTGATTGCGGCCTGCCTGGCCTCCGCCCTGGGCGGGGCCCTGGCCCAGTGGCTGTTTGACAACCTGTTCCGGGGCGCCATTATTGAGAAGATAACCGAGACGCTGGACACCATGGGGGTGGGCAGCGCCACAGAGGGGATTCAGCAGTTTTTGTCAAACCTGCCGGATTTCCTGCTCCGTGCCCTGGAGGAGGCCGGGGTGACCGCCTCGTCCATCAGCGGGCAGATTACAGCCCAAAGCGGCCAGGCGGCGGCCATGGTGACAGACTATCTGGCCCCTGTGATGGTGAGCTTTCTCAAGGTGCTGGCGGTTATCGTGCTGTTCAGCCTGCTGATGATTGTGGTGCGCTTTTTGGCCAGCCTGGTGGGCAGCCTGCTCAAGTTCCCCATGCTGGGGTATCTGGACGGCCTGCTGGGGGGGATTTTTGGCTTTTTGCTGGCCCTGCTCAGCGTGTGGATAGTGGTGGCGGTTGTCACGGTGTTTATGCCCCTGCTGGATGGGAATACTCAGTATCAGGTGGGGCAGGTGCTGGACCATTCGCTGATTGTGGGGATATTTGTGGAGATGAATCCCTTGAAGGGGATGTTTGTCTAAGGAGCTCAATATCATGGAGATAACAGGGAAAGAAACGGGAAACCGAATGGGGAACAGAAAGGACAGCCAGAGCATGGCCCAGGAGAAAAGAGAGCTGAAACGAATACTGACCATACCCAACCTGATGTCCGCGGCGCGGATTTTGCTTGTGCCCTTTTTCGCGGCCTTTTATCTGAGCGGGCATGTGGCGGCGGCAGCAGGGGCCCTGGTGCTCTCCGGCCTGACGGACATGCTGGATGGATGGGTGGCCAGGCGTTTTGACCAGGTAACCGAGCTGGGGAAAATCCTGGACCCCTTTGCCGACAAGCTGACCCAGGGGGTGGTGGCAGTGTGCATTGCCCTGCGCTTTCCGGCAATCCGGCCCTTTTTGCTGCTGTTTATTGTGAAGGAGCTCTCCATGCTGTGCTGTGCGGGGCTGCTGCTGAAAAAGCACAAGCGGCCCTGCGCGGCCAAGTGGTATGGGAAAGCAGCCACTGTGATGTTTTATATCTCCATTGCGGT
Organism: uncultured Eubacteriales bacterium; assembly: GCA_910580045.1. Taxonomy (GTDB): domain Bacteria; phylum Bacillota; class Clostridia; order Oscillospirales; family Acutalibacteraceae; genus Acutalibacter. The sequence continues at coordinate 10,477 of CAJTXF010000056.1, read as the reverse complement.
GATTGTGATTATGGACGGGGCCGGGCTGATGAAGCCTGACACCTTCAACCTGTGGGCCCATATCCTGCTGGGCCTGACCGCTGTGATGATGGTCTACGCGGCGGTGCGGTATTTCCGGATATTCCGGGCGATTCTGCGGGGGACAGCGCCGGAGGCGGAGAAAAAGGAAGACAACACATGGAGCGAATAGGGATTGTCCAAATCACTGAGATAATCATCTGTGTTCCCCCGCCCGCAGGGCGGGGGAACACGAAAAACTCCTCGGAACGGACACTCCCAGCGAATAAACGAATAGGAGGCAGCTGGTATGGAGCATCGGCTATTAGGATTTTTCAGCGGGTTTCCTGACCGCTGTTTCCCTCCTGAGGTGGCCGGGCGGCTGGACAAGGCCCTGGCCTGCCGAGACAGCCTGGTTTTTGTAAGCGCCTGGCCAGAGGATTATGAGAGAAATGACAGCGACGCGGCTGGTATGTATCAGATGTTTTTGGATTATGGCATCTCTTTTGCCCAGCGCCATGTGATTGACTGCCGGACAGAGGCCCCTCTTGCCGTGAAATGGATTCAGGGGGCCTCCTGCATCTTTCTGATGGGCGGCCATCCTGGGCAGCAGCTCCGGCTGATTCAGGACAAGGGGCTGGGCGCGGCCATCCAGGAGTCCACAGGGGTGGTGCTGGGGGTCAGCGCCGGGGCAATCAACATGGCCAGGCGCTCTCTGGATACCAAGGAGTCCCCAGTCCCTTATGAGGGCCTGGGCCTGGCTGATATTACAGTCAAGCCCCATTTTGACGGCCAGGACCAGGCGCTGGTGTCAGCCCTGCTGGAGATTTCCATGGAGCTGCCCATCTGCGCCATGAGGGACAACAGCGCCATTTTCGCGGCAGAGGGCGAAATCTCTTATCTGGGGCAGATTGATTGGGTGGAAAAAGGCCGGCTCTGCCCTTTTTCTCAGGCAGTTTCCTATTTTTCCAATAAAAAATAGGGGCAGAAGGGAAAAGTTAAAAGGTTGTTAATGAAATGCCAGTGCCTGCGTGGTATAATGTACACAGCACGGCTTCCGCAGCAAAGGGTCCGCGGCCCGGCGCGCAGGCGCTTGGGGCGCCCATGGCTCCTCCGGGCATAGGGCGTACTGCTGACGGAATGATGAACGTATATTACAGGGGGAACACGGCAGGCACGTGTTCCCTTTCTCGGGATAGTGGGGCCGCAGCCGCGGCCTCGCAGGAGGAGGATACTCAATGATGATGCTTTGTACAAGATGCCGCAAGCGGCCTGCCACAGTGTTTGTGTCCCAGTCCGCGGACAGCAAGGACATGAAGGGGTACTGCTTTGTCTGCGCCAAAGAGCTGGGAATCCAGCCGGTCAATGATTTGATGGACAACATGATGGACACCTTGAAGCGCACCACCGGAATGACGGAGGAGGAGTTTCAGGAGGCCACAGAGCAGATGACCCAGCTGATGCGCATGGACGCCCAGGAGGAGGAGGAAGGGGAGGCGGATTTCTCCCCTGGCGGGGCTGCCACCCTGCCTGCCGAGATGCTGCGGGCCTCTGACAGCGGGGAGGACAGCGGCGTGGGATGGGGCTTCCCGGCCCGGACTGTGCGGGAGCGCCGGGAGAATGTCCACAAGAAGAAGCGCAAGCACATCCAGAATTACTGCACGGATTTGACCGCCCGGGCCCGGGCCGGGGAGCTGGACAGCATCATTGGCCGGGAGAAGGAGATTCAGCGGGTGGTGCAGATTCTCTCCCGCCGAACCAAGAACAACCCCTGCCTGATTGGCGAGCCCGGCGTGGGCAAAACCGCTGTGGCAGAGGGGCTTGCCCTGCGCATTGCCCAGGGGGATGTGCCTGTCCGGCTCCAGCAGAAGGAGGTCCAGCTGCTGGATTTGACAGCCCTGGTGGCTGGCACCCAGTTCCGGGGCCAGTTCGAGAGCAGAATCAAGGGCCTGGTGGAGGAGGTCCGGGCAGACGGGAACGTGATTCTCTTTATTGACGAGGTCCACAACCTGGTGGGCACCGGGGACGCGGAGGGCAGCATGAACGCTGCCAACATCCTGAAGCCCGCCCTCTCCCGGGGGGAGATTCAGGTGATTGGGGCCACTACCTTCAAGGAGTACCGCAAGTATATTGAGAAGGACGCTGCCCTGGAGCGGCGCTTCCAGCCTGTTACTGTGAACGAGCCCTCTTTGGAGGAGGCTGCCCAGGTGATTCTGGGCATCAAGGGCTATTATGAGAAATACCACCGGGTGACTGTCTCAGAGCAGGTGGCCCGGCGGCTGGTGGTGCTGGCAGAGCGGTACATCAACGACCGGTACCTGCCGGATAAGGCCATTGATTTGCTGGACGAGGCCTGTACCAGCGCGGCCCTGCGGAACAAGCGGCTGGAGGAGTATGATAAGCTGGAGCTGGATTTGAACCGGGAGCGGGTGCGGGAGCAGGATTTGTCCAACCCGGCGGGCCACCACTCTGTGGACTATGAGGAGCTGGCCAAGACCCACTATCGCATCGCCACCCTGGAGGAGGGCCTGGACAAACTGCGCACAGAAGGGGTCTTCTCCCAGGTGGAGGAGCGGGATTTGGCAGACGTGGTAGAGCTGTGGACGGGCATCCCGGCGGCGAAAATCGAGGCCGGGGATTTGCAGAAGCTGGCTGGCCTGGAGGAGGTGCTCTCCCGGCGGATTATCGGCCAGGAGGAGGCCGTAAAGGCGGTGTCCGCTGCTGTGCGCCGCAGCCGGGTGCAAATCAGCCCCAGAAGGCGGCCCGCCTCGTTTATCTTCGTGGGGCCCACAGGCACAGGCAAAACCGAGCTGGTCCGGGTGCTGTCCGAGGAGCTGTTCGACACGCCGGAGACCATGATTCGCCTGGACATGTCAGAGTTTATGGAGAAGCACTCGGTCTCCCGGCTGATTGGCTCGCCCCCAGGCTATGTGGGCTATGACGAGGCCGGGCAGCTGACAGAGAAGGTCCGGCGCAGGCCCTACTCAGTGCTGCTGTTTGATGAAATCGAGAAGGCCCACCCGGATGTGATGAACATTCTGCTGCAGATTCTGGACGAGGGCCGGGTCACGGATGCCCACGGCAGAACTGTGAACTTTGAGAACACGGTCATTATTATGACCTCCAACGCGGGCAGCGAGCGCCGGGAGAGCGCCCTGGGCTTTGCAAAAACCCAGGAGGATATGAGCCGGGAAAAGGCGGAAAAGGCCCTGGGCGAGTTCCTGCGGCCAGAGTTTTTGAGCCGCATTGACGAGGTGGTCATCTTCCGGCCCCTGGATGAGGCGGACTTCCGGAAAATCGCCGGGCTGATGCTGGAGGAGTATGTGGGCTCCCTGAAAGAAAAGGGCATCGCTTTCCGGTATGACCAGAGCGCCTGTGAGCTGCTGGCCAAAAAATCCATTGGCGGGCGCTCCGGGGCCAGGGATTTGCGCAGCCGCATCCGCCGGGAGGTGGAGGATAAGCTGGCCTCCCTGCTGGTGGAGCGGGGCGAGGGCGCTGTCAGCGGCATTGCCATCTCGGCGCGGGAAGAGGAATTGAAGGTGGAGGTATTGTAACCATGCTGGAACTTCGTAAAGCAAGGCCAGAGGATGCCCAGGCCATTGGCGGGCTGTATGACCAGGCCCGGGCCGCCCTTCGGGCCGCGGGGGTGGAGCAGTGGCAGGACGGGTACCCGGACGCCTCGGACGCGGCCAAGGACATTGCAGAGGACAGGGGCTTTGTGATTACCGAGAACGGCCAGGTGTTGGCCTATGCCTGCCTGGGCTTTGGAGAGGAGCCCACCTACCGGGTGATGGAGCAGGGCCGCTGGCTGGGGGAGGGGGAGTACGGCTTCCTTCACCGGATGGCAGTGGCGGACAGCGCCAAGGGCCGGGGACTGGCCGGGATGCTTTTTGACGAGCTGAAGCGCCAGGCGAAAGAGCGGGGCGTGGCCATCCTCCGGGGGGACACCCACCGGGATAACCAGCCCATGCAGCGGGTGATGGCCAAGAACGGCCTGGAATACCGGGGCATTATCCGTGTGGAGGACGGCACCCAGCGGCTGGCCTTTGAGGCGCTGCTGGGGGAATAAGAAGATAATAGAAGAAGCCTCCTGTATCGGGTGATACGGGAGGCTTTTTTCGTCAACTGTTCTCAATGAGGCGTTCCAGCTCTGCCATGAAAGCCGCCTGCCTCTCCACTCCATGGGGCAATTCAGAAGTTGTTCGATTCATCTGCGGCTTTCTCCATTGAGAACAACCGCTCAAGTCTTGGCTCTTCTGTGCTGATGTACAGTTCCTCACAGCTTTTCTGGGCGTCAATAAGAATGTTGATGGCCTTTTCTGTTTCTCTTGCCATAATCAGATAAATTTCCCGATAGTCCGGCATTTTATCACCTTCAAATCAATGATAGGTCAATTTGCCCCTAATGTCAATAGGTCAAATCGCCATAATATATTTGGTGATGATTGTGACACGACTTAAGGAACTCCGCATAAAGCGGGGCTATACTCAAACAAAAATGCAGATGCTTACCGGAATAGACCAAAGTGACTACTCAAAAATTGAGACCGGGAAACGCTTTTTATCCTTTGAACAGTGCCGGCGTATTGCGCAGGCGCTGGATACCAGTATGGATTACCTAGCGGGATTGACCGATGTGGAAACGCCCTACCCACGAGCGAAAGCGGAGTAGCGGTGATTTCATTCCCCGCTGTGAAGACAAGTTCTGAAACGCGCCGGAGAAGGCTCAGCCTTTCAGCCGCACATACATCTGGGGCGAGCTGTTGTTGTCCTTGCGCTCGGACTTAATCTCAAACATCTCCAAGGAGTCCAGGAAGGGGGTCAGCTTGGAGAATCCGAAGTTGCGCACATCAAAGTCTGGGTAGCGCTTTATCAGGATGTTCCCCACCTTGCCAATGATAATCCACTCGTCCTCGTCCGAGTTCTCCCGCACAATGCTGCGCAGGGCCCGGCGGATGGTGCGCAGGCTGGTCTTGGGCTCTTCCCGGGGCTCCTCCTTGGCCTTGGCGGCTTTGGCGGGCGCGGCCTTTTTGGCCGCGGACTTCTTCTGGGCCGCGGACTTTTTGGGGGAGGCCTCGGGCTTGGGGGGCTCGTCCGGCTCGTCCTCGTCAGCGGCGGAGAGGATGTCCAGATACAAAAACCGGTTGCAGGCGGCGATGAAGGAGTTGGGGGTCTTGCTCTCACCCATGCCCACCACAGTCATGCCCGATTCCCGCAGGCGGGCGGCCAGGCGGGTGAAGTCGCTGTCAGAGGACACCAGGCAGAAGCCCTCCACCTGGCCGGAGTAGAGGATGTCCATGGCGTCAATAATCATGGCGGAGTCTGTGGCGTTTTTGCCGGTGGTGTAGCTGTACTGCTGAATGGGAATCACGGAATTGTCCAGCAGGGCGGACTTCCATGAGACCAGGGCCGGGTTGGTCCAGTCGCCGTAAATGCGCTTGTAGGTGGCGATGCCGTCCTTGGAAATCTCGTCCAAAATCAGCTTGATGTACCGGACGGACACATTGTCCGCGTCAATCAGCACGGCGAAGCGGCTGTCACTGGGCATACACAGTCCTCCTCACAGGCCAATCTCCTGATGATTGGCCCGCATCCCCAAAATGCACTGCTCAATCACATCATCCAGCTCAGCGCCCAAACGCTGGCAGCCGTCCAGAATAATCTGGCGGTCCACCCCGGCGGCGAACTTCTTATCCTTAAACTTCTTCTTCACGCTTTTCACTTCCAAATCAGTGACAGATTTGGAGGGGCGCATAATGGCCGCGGCGTTGATAAGCCCGCTGAGCTCGTCAATGGTGAAAAGCACTTTTTCCATGTAGAGCTGGGGCTCCACATCGCTGCACAGGCCAAAGCCGTGGCTGACCACCGCGTGAATGAAGGCCTCGTCATATCCGGCGTCCTGGAGGATTTCCACAGCCTTTTTGCAGTGCTCGTCCGGGTACTTTTCGTAGTCCACATCGTGAAGAAGGCCCACGCAGCCCCAGTATTCCGGGTCTTCCCCGGCGGCTTGGGCGTAGTGGCGCATGATAGATTCTACCTGGAGGCCGTGTTTGATTAGGGCCTCGCTGTGGTTCCAGTGTTTTAACAGGGCCAGCGCTTTTTCGCGCATTTGCATCATCCTTTACTTTTTTGTTGGGGGAGGAGTGGGAGAGCCTGACGGCGGAGTACAAGGGTTGGGTTTACGGCGGGGAAGTTTTCGTCCACCTTTTTCAAAAGGTGGTAGGGGTTTGGGGACAAAGTCCCCAAGGTCGAAGCCTAACGGCAAAGCAAGTCCCCCAAGAGAAGCAAGACCAGAATACCGTCTGGGGCGGCGCTCACCAAAACAATTCCGGGGCAGCGCGTCAGTCGGCAAGGAGAGGTTGGTCAGTGGCACAAAGATAGCGCCGCCAAAGATGCCAGCCGCGCGAATCTGTTGAGTTGGGAAACGGGACGTTTCCCAAGTCACAGAGAGCCGCAGACCGTCTGCGGGAGCGTGGCGGCCCTAGGCGTTCCCTTACACTGCCGCTGTCTCAGAAAACGGGAGCTGACGGTTCAGTCTAGGGCCCAACGCTTCGGAAGGCCAGTCCGCCTCTCTCCGCAAGTATGGAAAGCACCGCTTTCCATACTTGCGGAATCTTGCTGTTCGTCTGCTCCTGCGGCGCTAAATTGTGCCACTGACTAACTTGTCTTTGCCGTTGGACGCACTGCCTCGCAGAGGTTCTGGTGAGCGCCGCCCTGACTTTCTTCCGCTCTTGGTTGGCGCGCTCTTATGGCAGCGCTTAGGGCAAGACCTTGGGGACTCTGTCCCCAACCCCCTGCCAGGGGCCATGCGCCCCTGGACCGCGTTTCCGCCTTTTGCTGTCTGCTTGGCGATAGGTTCTGCCCCGAGCCGTTAGGCTTTGTCTTTTATTTTTCCCGCCTTCCGTTCAGCAGCAGCTCGAAAATCTCCTCCCGGCTGAGCCCGTCATAATCCCCTGTCAGCTTGCCAGGGTAATGATAGGCCACCCCTGCCCGGTGGTTCCGCTCCAGGCATTCTATCAGCTTCTCCGGCCCGTACTCCCTGGCAAACTCCACAAAGGCCCGGGCCCGGGGATTGCTCCCGTGCATCCCCTTCCCGCAGGGGAACTCTTTACACTCCCAGCACCCGGCCAGGCCCTTTTCCCGCGCGCAGGGGAAGTTCTCGCAGGTCTCAAAGCAGGGGGTCTCCGCCTGCCCGCAGCCGGGACAGCTCTGGTTCTCACTGCACAGGCAGCAGGCCAGCCCGCAATAGGCAATGCCCAGCTTCCGGCAGTCCAGCCGGTAATAGTCCCCATACCCCCGGAACTCCTCCGGCCCGGCAAAGCCCAGCTCTTTCAGCACCGCCCGCCGGGCGGGGGCCCCGGCAGGCGCTTTTGTCACCATGGCGCCCATGGGGAAATCCGCCGGGAACTTCTCCATGGCCAAGGTGTACAGCTCTTGAAGCACAGCCGGGGACTCGTACCTTGTGGGCAAATCCACCCGCAGAACCCCAATCTCGCCGCCGAAAATTTCCAGGGTGCCCACTGCTTCCCCAGTGCTTTTATCAATGACCGCCGGGCGGGCGTAATCCTCGCTTTGCCATACAGCGATATAAGCCCGCAGGTCCTCCTCCGTCTGGCAGAGGAAGCCCCGCAGGCAGTTATCGTCGTTCATTCTGGCCACGGCCTCTGGATCGGAGTAACAGGCCATCAGGGCGGGCGCGTCCTCAGAACGGACTTGGCGCAGGATGAAATGCTCGGTTTCATATCGGTAGTTCCGGCAGGGATTGGTTTTGCTCATAGGATACAGCTCCTTCTATACAAATTAGAACAGTTGTTCTAATAGCAGAGTGTACCATGAAGCGAAAAAAATGTCAAGGAAAATCGAACAAATATTTCGGGCCGGGTCTCTCTGAAAACTATTTGTTCTCCTGGTCGCCCACTTCCATGGGATACTTGCGCATATAGGAGAGCAGCTCGTCCACAGTGGTAAAGGCCAAACCGGTCACAGTGTCCGCCGCGCCATAGTAGATGGTGATGCGCCCGGTCTCCGGGTCAGTGAGGGTGGCGCAGGGGAAGGTCACGTTGGGCACGTCGCCGGTGAGCTCATAGTCCACCTCAGGCCCAAACACATAGAAGCGGCCCCGCTCTTTCACAATCCAGGGGCGGTCAATGTCCAGCAGGGCTGTGCCGAACCGGTACACAAAGCCATTGCAGGAGTTGAGCACACCGTGGTAAATCATCAGCCAGCCCTCGTCCGTCTCAATGGGGGTGGGGCCAGGGCCGACCTTCTTGCTCTGCCAGCCGTTGGCTGTGCCGAAGAGCCAGCGGTGCTTGCCCCAATAGCACAGGTCCGGGCTCTCGCTGTAGAAAATGTCGCCAAAGGGGGTGTGGCCTGTGTCGCTGGGGCGGCTGACCATGGCGTAATTGCCGTTTATCTTCCGGGGGAAGAGCACGCCGTTGCGGTTATAGGGCAGGAAAGCGTTCTCCATCTGGTGGAAGGTCTTAAAGTCCTCGGTCCAGCCTATGCCGATGGTGGGGCCATGATAGCCGTTGCACCAGGTGATGTAGTACTTGCCGTCCATATAGCACACCCGGGGGTCATAGCGGTACTCCTTGCGGACTACATCCTTCTCGCCCTCAAAGACGATGGGGTCGGGGTTGATGTCCCAGTGGATGCCGTCCTTGGAGAATCCGGCGAAGATGTCCATCTCCACGCCCCGGTTGTCGCAGCGGAACACCCCGGCGTAGGCGTCGCCAAACACCACCACAGCAGAGTTGAAGATGCTGTTGGAGGTGGGGATGGCGTCCCTCTGAATGATGGGGTTCTGGTCATAACGCCAGACGGGCTTGTCGAAGCCTGCGGGCTTATCCTGCCAGGGCATGTTGGGAAGAGCGGGCCTGCCGATAATTTTGGCCATAGGAAACACTCCTTATAAATATGATGGGCGGCTTGGGCAGGGATATTTGTCCGGCCGCCGGATGACATCCCTATTATACCGCAAATCCCCAGAGAAAAAAAGACATTTTAGACATTTTGCGAAAATTCTTTTCATTGTTTTTGTGCCCCCCTGCCGCTGGGATTATTTTATGGAATATCCCTTGAAATTTCCAGTGCCATTTGCTATAATATACCACACATGGGCTGCGTTGGGCCCATGAAAAACCCAATTCGAGGTTCTATTTTCAAGGAGGAAAACCAACATGAAGAAAGTACTTGCACTGCTGCTGGCAGCTGCACTGCTCTGCACCTGCTTCGCCGCCTGCGGCGACAGCAGTTCCAGCTCCAGCAATCCCAGCAGCGAGACCTCTCAGCCTGAATCTTCCGAGTCCAGCTCAGAGTCCAGCGCTGAGGATTCGTCCAGCGAGGCAGAGTCTTCCGAGACCGCTTCCGGCGAGAAGTTCAAGGTGGGCATTCTGGCTCCTGCCGTGACCCACGGCTGGGTGGCCGGTGTGGCCTATTACGCCGAGGAGCGCTGCAAAGAGCTGGAGGATACTGTGGAGTACCGCCTGCTCACCAGCAACAACGCTGAGGAAATGACCAACCAGATTGACGAGCTGAAGACCTGGGGCGCCCAGGCTGTTGTGGCCTTCCCCCAGTGGGAGGGCATGGAGGACCCCATCAAGGAGCTGGTTGACGCCGGCATCCCGGTGGTGAACTTCGATATCGTCATTGATGTGGACGGCGTGTACCACGTGGCCGGTGACAATGTGGATATGGGCACCCAGAGCGCCCAGTACATTGTGGACAAGATCGGCACCACCGGCAAGGTGGTTGTGCTGGAGGTTCCCTCTTCCGGCTCTGTGTCCGAGCTGCGCAAGCAGGGCTTTGAGGAGAAAATCAAGGAAATCGCCCCTGATATGGAGCTGATTTACCGGGAGACCGCGTTCACCCGTGAGGCTGGCCTGAAGGACTTTGCTGACGTTCTGCAGGGCAACAGCCAGATTGACGCTGTGTTCTCCATGGACGACGAGACCTCCATTGGCGTGCTGCAGGCCATTTCTGAGGCCAAGCGCACGGACATCAAGGTAGTCACCGGCGGCGGTGGGTGCCAGGAGTATTTCAACATGATGCCCGAGAACGAGGAAATCTGGATTCAGTCCGCTCTGTACAGCCCCGACATGGTCAAGGACGCTGTGGACATGGCTGTTGCCCTGCTCAAGGGCGAGACCGTGGACCAGGAGAAGATTATCCCCACCACTGTGGTGGACAGGGAGAACTGCGCTGACTATCTGGACGAGAAATCTCCCTACTAAGCATATCCGCCTGACGGCGTAGACATTGGCGCAGCCTAACGGCTCGTGGCAGGGGCTTTCTCCCAGCACCGCCTAAAGGCGGAAAAGGGGTCAAGGGGCCCTCGGCCCCTTGCGGGTCCAGGGCTGAGCCCTGGCAGGAGTCCCCAAGGTCTTGCGCGCCAGCGCCAAAAACGCCGTCAGACAAGCGAACGCAGTGAGCAAATATCGTCATTTTCCTTTGGAAAATGACGATAAAGGGTCTAAGTATT
>CAJTXF010000055.1 GCA_910580045.1 uncultured Eubacteriales bacterium | reverse complement strand
TGTCCCAAGCCTGTGGCTGGCTGCCACATATATGGGGCAAATATATTGTAACAGGAGGTATACAAGATGAAGGGTTTGGGTTATTTTGAGAAGCTCTCCCTTGCGGCCCGGTGGTTTTTGCCTCGGGAGGAGGCAAAAGGGGTGATAGAGGACTACCGGGACATCCTGATGGAAGTGGAGGGCCCGGAGCAGGCTGTGAAGCGGTTCGGCCCGCCGGTGAAGCTGGTGCGGGGGCTGGAGGACGGAAGAAAAGTACGGAGGTGGCATTTCTTTTTTGCCGCGATACTTTTCTTTATTCTCCTGCCCTTTCCCCTGTACCTTCTTTTCTCTTCCCTATGGTCCTCTGTGTGGGTGAGGTATATTGATTTGTCTGACGTGGTATTTTTCAGCGTTTTATTCTTTGCAGGGCTTTGGATGATTCAAATCGGTTCTTATAAAAAGCCTGTCACCATTACCCTGACTGTTGGCCTGGCCGTTTTCATGATTCTTTTTCTTGTGCCCTTTTGTTGTTCTCATAACTCTTTTATTTCTCCCACAGAGATGATATGCTATTTGAGCAAAGGGAGCGCGCAGGTCCACGACTGGCTGTATGACTCTTCCATTGGGCACAGCTTCCTGATTGCAAGTCTGGCGGCGCTCCTCTATTTTGGATTTGGCGGGGAGAAAAACAGGCAGAGAATGTCCAGACTCCTGGGAATCAGCCTGGCCCTGGTATTCCTGGGGGTGCTGGGGGTGTATCTGTTCTCTTGGTACAGCTTCCGGAAAGATGTGGGGCTGATGCTCCATATCGGCTGGGTGATGGGGGCCTGTGTGTGCGGGGGAGTGCTCTGTCTGGTAGGAGCACTGTTTAGCCTTATGATGGCCCGGCTCCATGACAGGCGCTGGCGCTCAGTGATGATTCTATGTCTGACAGGGCTGGCGCTGTGCATGGAGATTTTCCTGCTGTGCCGGGAGTGGTCCCCTACTTTGTGGGACCTTACCGTGCAGTATCAGAACAGAGAATTTTACTACTACGGGGTATACGCCCTGTCTCAGAAACTCAAGTGGTATACAATTTGCGGCACGGTGCTGGCCGCTGTTGGGTTAGTATAAGGAAGGAGGCTGCTTTATTATGAAAAAGTTTGGTTATTTTGAGAAGCTGTCCCTTGCGGCCCGGTGGTTTCTGCCACGGGAGGAGGCCCAGGGAATGGAGGAGGATTACAGGGACATTCTCATGGAAGTGGAGGGCCCGGAGGAGGCGGTGAAGCGGTTCGGGACGCCGGTTCGGCTGGCCCGGGGGCTGGCGGACGGGAAAAAAGTGCGGCGCTGGCATTTTTTCTTTCTCACGCTGGTGTTTCTGGTGGTCATGCCCTGTGTGCTGTATTTTACCGCCTATCGGAAGGGAGTGATCCGCTCTGGGGCGAATAATCTTGTGCTGTGCGGGGCTTTGTTCTTTGTGGGCTTGTGGATCATATCGATTGGTTCTTTTCATAAGAGGGCAGCCAGTGTGCTTACCGTGCTGCTGACTGCTTTTGTAAGCATTTTATACTGTTATAATCTCTATGACTTTTTTGAGAGGACATACCGCAATGCAACAAATCAGTGGACTGGATATGTGGGAATTTTGCCATACGAGTATGAGCTGCCCAGTTTATTTCTGATGGCGGCTCTGCTCTCTCTGGCGGTGTTTGGGCTGAATAAGCGGCAAAAAGAAAAAATGCCGAGGTTTTTAGTGGTAAGCCTGTACCTGGTGGCGCTGGGTGTGGCGGGAGTTCTTGGGTTTTGCCTGTATGGAGCTTATGTAGATGTGGGGCTGATGCTCCATTTGGGCTGGGTGAAAGCCGGAAGCCTCTGTGTCGGGGGGCTCTGCTTCCTGGGGGCGCTGTTCAGCCTTGTGATGGCCCGGCTGCGGGACAGGCGCTGGCGGGCGGTGGTGATTCTCTGCCTGGCAGGGCTTGCCATGTGTATTGAGCTTCACTATCTGGTGTGGAACTGTTCAGCTTCTCTTTGGGTTCTGGTGCGGGATTATGAAGCCGGAAACACTGACTGGGTAATTTCAAATATACAGAATGTAGCATACCGTTTTCTAATATATGCAGGCTCTGGCTCTGTGCTGGCCGCCATAGGCCTGATATAAGGAAGGAGGATGATTATTATGAAGAAGTTCGGGTATTTTGAGAAGCTCTCCCTTGCGGCCCGGTGGTTTCTGCCCCGGGAGGAGGCCAAAGGGGTAATAGAGGACTACCGGGAAATTCTGATGGAAGTGGAGGGCCCGGAGCAGGCTGTGAAGCGGTTCGGCACGCCGGGAAAGCTGGTGCGGGAGTTGGCGGACCACAAGGAGGTGCGGCGCTGGCACCTGATGCTGGCGCTTATGCTGTTCTGCTTGGTTGCTCCGCTTTTTGTCTGGGAGTTTGACTATTTTTTCGAAAACACCTATCTTTTTGGGATAATGAAATGGTATAATCCATTTGGCAACAGCAATTTGGGCGTCAATTTCATTTCCGCCTGGCTGGTTTTCTTTCTTGGCATCGAGATTCTGGACGCGGGCTCTTATAAACAGCCCCTGCGGACTGTTCTGCTCATTTGGCTCATATTGATGACTTTTTTCTTCTTTTGTTGTATGACAGACGGCATTGTGGAGTTGTTCTCTAAAATGAGTTTTCCCAACGAGCCCGTCCGCATAGACCGTAATTATTACAATCCATTTATCGATTTCTTTTCGAGGGAACCTGCTCTATTATTGATTGGGGCGCTGGCTTCTTTTGCCGCCTTTGGGTTTGGGGACAAGTGGAAGAAGCCTCTCTCCAAGCCCTTGCTGTTCAGCCTGATAGGGGCATTTGTCCTGGCGGTGGTTCCGGGCGCGTTTCTTCTGTATTCCGCTCATGTAAATGTATATCCCCTTGCCTATCATCTGGAATGGGTGGACTGGGGAAGCGTCTGCCTGTTTGTGGTTCTGGTGCTGGGAGGTCTTGTCAGCCTGGCTCTGGCCAGAATGTGGGACCCCCGTTGGCGCTCTGTGCTGATTCTATGTATGGCCGGGCTGGCTGTGTGTTATTACCTTCACGGGATTGGCTCCACTCAGCAGGCGGAGGGGATGGTTGATGCCTTCTACCTGGCGGAGCGGCATAAAGTCTGGCTGGAAGAAGTAGACAAATTGGTGTATCCTTGTATTGGATTTGGCACCGTGCTGGCAGGCGTGAGCCTGCTGTAAGGGGAGGGTGAGTATGAAAAAATTCGGTTATTTTGAGAACCTGTCCCTTGCGGCCCGATGGTTTCTGCCCTGGGAGGAGGCCAAAGGGGTGATAGAGGACTACCGGGACATTTTGATGGAGGTGAAGGGCCCGGAGGAGGCGGTGAAGCGGTTCGGGACCCCGGTTCAAGCTGTGCTTGCGACAGCGGACAGGAAAAATATTGTCATACGGCATTTTATGCTGCTGCTGTTTGCTGTACTGAGTTTTCTGCCGGTTTTCCTCCAAATAAAAGGATTCTATTCCTCTCCGGCAGCTATTTTTGCAGCGGTACCATTAATGATTCTGGTGTTTGTGTGGTATGGTGGAGATAAATCGAAAGAGCCCGGCATCCCCAAAGGTTTGGCGGTAAGCTGCGGACTGCTGGCGTTGTTCTTAATTTTATTATGCGGGGCAATGTTCTATTTTTCGGCAAACCCTTTACACCCATATGTGAGGTATATGGGCGTATGCCTGGAAATCATAGTCCCGGTGTCCGCAATATCCGGGCTTATGGGGATTGCCTGTGCCCAGCTGTTTGGGAGTAGGTGGAAAGCAGCCGTGATTCTTTGTGTCACAACGGCATTGGCCTCCATGTGTTGCTTGAGCCTGATTCACTGCATGGCTCCTATCGCTGACCCTGTCAGCGCATTCCGCGCCTGCTCTTGGAAGTGTGTGTTGGTTTCCCTTTGCGGGATGGCAGCTGCGGGGATGAGCCTATGCTGAAAAAGGATTTAATCCGCCTGTGTATGCTCCACCTGCTCACCGGCCAGGACAGGTACGGGTATGAAATGCTGGAGCTTCTCCACAACGCTTTTCCCGAGACCCAGGAGAGCGCTATCTACGCGGTGCTGCGGGGGCTCTCAAAAGACAAGCTGGCTGAGAGCTATCTGGGAGATACCTCTGCCGGACCTGCCCGAAAATATTACCGCATTACATCCCATGGAAAAGAGGAATATGAACGCCTGCTGGCACAGTGGCGGCAGCTGAAAGCAGCTGTAGCTGAATTGGGGGTAGAATGATTATTACGTCTATATATTGCGGGTGACAATTTTCCCTCTCGGGTTTTGGGGTGGATTGGGGGCTGGGGGCGGGGAATTTCCCAGAAAACCTGAAAATTTTGTGTTGACATAAGCCCCCATCTTGGGTTATAATCTAAAAATGCAAGGGAATAGCCCGAAAGGAGGGACTTTTTATGCTGAGAACCTATCAGCCCAAGAAGCTCCATAGAAAAAAGGAGCATGGCTTCCGGAAGAGAATGTCTGACCGGAATGGACGCAAAGTGCTTGCGCGCCGCCGCGCAAAGGGCCGGGCGCGTCTTTCTTACTAAGAATTTGCTCCCCCGGCCTGCAGGTTCAGGCTGTGGAGGCGGGGCTGCCTCACAATGCGCAGGCGGCTGGTCCGGCAAAGGCGTGGCGTGGGGATGTTCAGTTTTTTTTCCGGCGCTTAAAGGTCACAAGAGAGGCTGTGTTAAGACCAAAATAACGGTTGGCTTTGCGGGGTACTTTCCTGAGCTGGCCTGCCGCATGGCGGCGGGCTTTTGCGGCAAACGGCGGGAACATGGTTCCGCGGTTTGCGGCCGCTTTTGGAAAGTGCTGCCAGAATCAAGCGGGACTTTGGATTTTAAGGCTGGACTCTGTCGTGGCCTTTCTTTGTTATACCCATCATGCCTGCTGGGAGGGAGAACGTGGAAAAGCTGGTTTCGCTCTGTAAAAACAATGATTTTCGCCGTGCCTACTCCAAGGGCAAAAGCTATGTGACACCTGTGGTGGTCATCTACGTCAGGAAGAACCGGATGCGCTTGGGGCGCGTGGGAATTACCACCAGCAAGAAAATCGGCAATGCGGTAGAGCGCAACCGGGCCCGCCGGGTGATTCGTGAGGCATACAGACAGCTGGCTCCCCAAGTGAGGTCCGGCTTTGATTTGGTGTTTGTGGCCAGAGGGAAGACGCCTTTTGTCAAGAGTACGGAAGTAAAGAAACACATGGAAAAACAGCTGAGGACAGCTGGACTTCTGCTGGCGGACAGAGCGGAATGATTGTTTTGGCCAGTTGCCTGTGAGAGCTGGGATTGTAATACGATTTCACATGAAAAAAATTTTGCTCGGTTTGATTCGTTTCTACCGGCGCCATATCTCCCCTAGAACCCTGCCTTCTTGTAAGTACATTCCAACCTGCTCAGAATATGGGCTGGAAGCCATTGAGCGCTTTGGAGCTTTGAGAGGAGGAGCTATGACTGTATGGAGAATCCTGCGGTGCAATCCTTGGAGCAGGGGAGGCTATGACCCAGTGCCGGAGCGGAAAACAAAGAGCAGGAAATAACAGAAAAGATGTATTGATTTATTATCAGCGGCGCTGTGATATGGTGAAGCGTACTGGATACCCGGCAGGGCCGGATTCCAAGGGGGCGGGCTTGCCGCCTGGTTCAAAGGAATCTTTCATGAACTGCGCGAACAATACGTGCCGGAAGAAGAGGGGATTTTTACCTTATTATGGCTATTTTTAACTTTTTTGGCAGCATACTTGGCTATCTTCTGTGGTTCCTCTATTCTATATTTCGGAACTACGGCGTCGCGATTCTTTTGTTTACCATTATCTTAAAGATTGTTTTGTTCCCAATGTCTGTCAAACAGCAGAGAAGCATGGCTTCCCAGTCCAAGCTGGCGGACAAGCAGAAGGAACTTCAAAAGCTGTACGCGAACAATCAACAGAAATATAATGACGAGCTGATGAAGCTCTATGAGAAAGAGGGCGTCAACCCAGGGGCGGGCTGCCTGACCACTTTGCTCCCCTTCCCGATTATGTTGGGTATCTTTTACAGCGTAATCATGCCTCTTTCCAATACCCTGCATATTGCCAGTGAGACTGTGCAGCAGGCAACTGATTATATTTCCCGCATTCCGGGGGTGGCTTCTGCCACTGGGCTGGGGATGTATTCTGAGCTGCAGATTATAAAGCATTTTGAGGTGCTGCGGCCCAATCTTACTATGTTCTCTCCAGAGGATTTGGAGAAGATTGACTTTTTCTCCACAGGCTTCCGCTTTTTGGGCCTGGATTTGCTGTCCTCGCCTCAGGGCTCTGGGTTTTTGACCTTTTTGTGGGTGATTCCTGTGCTGTCCCTTGTGCTGAGTTTTGGCTCTCAGTGGTATATGACCCGCTCTACCGGACAGACTCAAACTGGATGCACCAAGGCCATGATGTATGTATTCCCGCTGATTAGTGTTTACTGGGCTTTTATCATGCCTGCGGCTGTGGGTATGTATAATATTATTTCTATTGTAACCAGTGCCCTACAGACGCTGGTAATGAACAAGTATTTCAGCACAGACCAGCTGACCGCTGGAAATGAGGCCCGCCGGGCTGTGGCTTTAGAGCTGGCTGAGGCTGGGGTGCGTCCGCTGCCTGCGGCCCAGCAGAAGCTGATTGCGGATAAGCTGGCTTCTGCTCCTCAGCAGAAGCAGGCTAAGGATGCGCCTAAGCAAAAGCAGCAGAAGAAGAAAAAGCAGGGCTCCAGCTCTGGAGACAGTGCCAGCTATATGGGAAGTAAGAAGTAAGTTTCCCTTTTTTGCGTTAATTTTACTCTATCTTACGAGGAGGGTTTATTTATGATAAAAGACGCTGTCGCCACAGGCGAAAACGTTGAGATTGCCTTTGCCAATGCCTGTAAGGCTTTGGGTGTGGAGACGATTGATGCGGAATGTGAGATTCTTGAGATGCCTCAGAAGAAAACTCTGGGCCTTTTTGGAGGGCGGCCTGCCAAGGTGCGGGCTTATATTGAGGTGCCGGATGAGGTAAAGCCTGCTCCTCCGATTCCTCCTTCTCCTGTTGTGCTGCGGCAAGAGCCTGCTGCAGAGATACCGAAACAGAATTCTATGCCGGTGGAAGTACCTGCTCCTGTGTCTGGAGCTGAGGACCCGGCAGAGAATGCTGCCGCCTATTTGAAGACCATACTGGCGGGCATGGGTCTGCCGGACGCAACAGTGGATATCAACCGCAATGAGAGCGGAGCTTCTCTCACCCTGAATGGAGGGGATATTGGCTTTGTGATTGGTCATAGGGGCGAGACCTTGGATGCGCTGCAGTATCTGACCTCTTTGGTGGCCAATCACTCAGACGGTGCCTATTACCGCTTGACCCTGGACGTGGGGAATTACCGGGAAAAGCGCAAGGAGACCTTGGAGGCTTTGGGCCGCAAGATGGCCTATCGGGCTGTGAAGATTGGGCGCAATGCTTCTTTGGAGCCTATGAACCCTTATGAGCGCAGAATTATCCATACTGCCGTGCAGGCGGTAGAGGGCGCGAAGTCTTGGAGCGAGGGAGAAGACCAGGCCCGACATGTGGTAATTGGTCCGGAAAATGGAGAGCGGTATCAGTCCAGAAGGGATAACCGCAGGTCCGGCGGACGGGGAGGTTACCGCAATGGCGGGAACCGGGGATATGACAATAAAGAGCGCCGGAATGGCGGGAAACCCCAGAGAAATTCCTCTCAGCGCGCTCCTCAGCCCAGGAGCGGAGGGCCAAAGGCAGACGACCCGGGTGCGCCGATTTACGGCAAAATTGAAGTAAATAAGAATAGTTAACACAAATCAAAAGGGCAGGGTTGTTTAGTTTTTTTGAACTGGCGGCAGGGCTGTCAAGTGTGTTTACTGTTATCCACTGCGGGGCGGCTGAGCTGTCCCGTTTTTTCTTTTGGGAGGTTATAGATGAATCGAACGATTGCGGCCATTTCCACTGGGCAGGCGCCAGGAGGAATTGGTGTGGTGAGAATTTCCGGGCCAGAGGCATTCTCCATTGCTGAGCAGGTTTTCCAGGCAAAGTCAGGGAAAAAGCTAGGGGAGCTTTCTGGATACCAGGCTGCTATGGGTGGAATTTTTGACTCAGCCGGGGAAAAGCTGGATGACTGTGTGGCTCTGGTATTTCGGGCCCCGAAAAGCTATACTGGTGAGGATGTGGTAGAGCTGTCCTGTCATGGTGGGCTGTATATAACCCGTCTTGTGTTGGAGGAAGTGCTTTCAGCAGGGGCTCTGCCTGCTGGGCGGGGAGAGTTTACCCGCCGGGCTTTTCTGAACGGCAAGCTGGATTTGGCTCAGGCAGAGTCTGTGATGGAGTTGATTGGCGCTCAGGGCAGGCAGGCAGCCCGGCTTGCTTTGGCCGGGACTGGAGGGATTCTCTCAAAGAAGCTGGATGGCCTGATTGAGGAGCTGAAGACCTTAGCATCCCACCTGGCCGCCTGGGCAGATTTCCCGGAGGAGGATGTGGAGGAGGTCACTGGGCAAGAGATGGAGGAGGTTTTGGGCCGAGTAGAGGCCACTCTTCAGCATCTGCTTGCAGGATTTGAGAAAGGAAGGATGTACCGGGAGGGCCTGCGTACTGTGATTGCTGGCCGGCCCAATGTGGGTAAGTCTACCTTAATGAACCTGCTGGCAGGGCGTGAGCGCTCTATTGTAACTCCTTATCCAGGCACCACTCGGGATGTGGTGGAGGAATCTGTCTCTCTGGCAGGCGTGCCTCTTTTGTTGGCGGATACTGCTGGACTGCGCAGCACGTCAGACCCTGTGGAGGAGATTGGCGTTGCCGCTGCCCGGCAGCGGGTGCGTTCCGCTCAGCTGGTGCTGGCAGTGTTTGATTCCTCCAGAGAGTTGGACAGGGAAGATAGAGAGCTGATGGAGTCTCTTAGAGATGTGCCTGCTATTGCGGTGGTGAATAAGATTGATTTGCCCTGTTTGCTGGATGTGGATTTGATTCGTAGCAGGTTTCCCCATTATGTGGAGCTTTCTGCTGGACAGGGCAAGGGTGCGGAAGATTTGGAGGCTGCCCTTGCCTGCCTGCTTGGTACAGAAAATTTTGAGCCAGGGGATGGCGGGCTCTTCACCCAGCGGCAAAGGTCAGCGGCGGCTCGGGCCCTGGATGGAGTGAAGCAGGGGAAGGAGGCTCTGTCCTTAGGCATGACCCTGGACGCAGTGACTGTTTGTGTGGAGGACTCTCTCTCTGCGCTGTATGAGCTGACAGGGCAGAGGGTTTCAGATGAAATTGTGAATCAGGTGTTCGAGCAGTTCTGTGTGGGCAAATAGGAGGTGAATGTATGAAAACATATGACGCGGGAACTGTGGATGTAGCAGTGGTGGGCGCAGGTCATGCGGGAATTGAGGCTGGATTGGCAGCGGCACGGCTGGGGTGTAAGACTATTGTCTTTACTATCAATTTGGACGCGGTGGGCAATTGTCCCTGCAATCCCAGTATTGGCGGCACGGCTAAGGGCCATTTGGTGCGGGAAATTGACGCTTTAGGCGGGGAGATGGGAAAAACAGCAGATGCCTGCACGATTCAGAGCCGGATGCTGAACTTGGGGAAGGGGCCAGCTGTGCATTCTTTGCGGGCGCAGATTGACAGAAATCAATATTCCCGGATGATGAAGCATAAGTTGGAATTGGAGGAGAATCTCTCCCTCAAGCAGGCGGAGGTGGTGAATCTTGCTCAGGATAATGACAGTTGGCTTGTCACTACCCGGTTTGGGGCAGTGTATCGGGCGGGGGCTGTTATTCTCTGCACTGGTACTTTTTTAGGTGGTAAAATTTTTGTGGGTGAGGTGGCCTATGAAAGTGGGCCGGATGGAATGTTCCCTTCGGCTTTTCTTCCGGATTCTCTGGAAAAACTAGGTATCTCCCTGCGCAGGTTTAAGACCGGTACTCCTGCCCGGGTGCTGAAATCTTCTGTGAATTTCTCTGAGCTGGAGATTCAGTATGGGGATGAACGGGCAGAGCCTTTCTCCTTTGAGACAGAGGGAGAACTTGTAAACCGGGATGTGTGCTATATCAGCTGGACAAATGAGAATACCCACCAGGTAATCCGTGATAATATTGGCCGCTCTCCTTTGTACGCGGGAACGATTGAAGGTGTAGGGCCCCGGTATTGTCCCAGTATTGAGGATAAAGTGATTAGGTTTCCGGATAAGCCCCGGCATCAGCTGTTTTTGGAGCCCTGTGGGTTAGGGACTGAGGAGATGTATCTGCAGGGTATGAGTTCCTCATTGCCTGAGGAAGTGCAGGAGCAATTTTATCGAACCATTCCTGGTTTGGAGCAGGTACAGATTATGCGTACTGCCTATGCCATAGAGTATGATTGCTGTGACCCCCTCCAATTGAACGCTGCTTTGGAGTTCCGGGACTGGCCTGGACTCTATGGGGCCGGGCAGTTCAACGGCAGTTCCGGTTATGAGGAGGCAGCGGCTCAAGGATTGGTGGCAGGCATCAATGCTGCCCGGAAACTGAAGGGTTTAGACTCTGTGCTGCTGGATAGGTCTAACTCATATATTGGGACACTGATTGATGATTTGATTACAAAGGGTGTGTCTGACCCATATCGAATGCTGACCTCCCGTTCAGAGTACCGGCTGGTATTGCGTCAGGATAACGCGGACGAGCGGCTGACTCCTTTGGGCTGGGAGATTGGGCTTATATCCACTCAGCGCTGGGAGAAGTTTCTTCATAAGCAGGAGCAGAAGCGCAGGGAGTTGAAGCGGGTGACAAGCACTACTTTAGCCCCTTCTGATAAGCTGAATCAAATCCTTGTTTCACGTGGAACATCTCCAATCAGTACCGGAGTGCGGCTCAGTGAGCTGTTAAAGCGTCCGCAAATCACTTATTTCGATTTGACGCCAGTGGATTTGAACAGGCCCGAGTTGCCTGTGGCAGTACAGGAAAGTGTGGAAATCCAGCTGAAATATGAGGGCTATATCCGGCGGCAAATGGCAGACATTGAGGAAATGCGCCGGCTGGAGCGCAAAGCTCTGCCTCGGGATGTGGACTATCAGAAAATCAGGGGCCTGCGCTTGGAGGCAGCGGAAAAACTTGAGAAGGTGCGGCCTGAGAACTTAGGCCAGGCCGGCCGGGTGTCCGGAGTGAGCCCGGCAGATATTTCGGTGCTGATGATATGGCTCTCAGCTCAGGAGAAAAATCAGGAGGGATAGAATGGAAGATATACAGAGTCCATTGAAAGAGATGGCAAAGCAGTTTGGAGTAAAGCTGATACCAGAGCAAACAGGGCAGTTTCAGCAGTATATGGAGCTTCTGGTGGAGTGGAATGAAAAGCTGAACCTTACTGCCATTACAGAGCCCAGCGAGATTGTAGAGAAGCACTTTGTGGACAGCCTAACCCTGCTGTCAGCGTGTAAGCTGAAAGAGGGGGCAAAGGTTCTGGATGTGGGAACCGGCGCTGGGTTTCCGGGCTTAGCCTTGAAGATTGCCAGGCCTGATTTGCAAGTCACCCTCCTGGACGGAGCCAATAAGCGGCTGATTTTTTTAGGTGAGGTTTGCTCCGCTCTGGGTCTGGAGTGCAGCCGGGTACACAAGCGGGCTGAGGAAGCTGGGCTTGATAAGGGGATGCGGGAGAGCTTTGATTTGGTAACAGCCCGGGCAGTGGCAGCGCTGAATATTCTCAGCGAATACTGTTTGCCATTGGTGAAGATGAAGGGGTATTTTGCAGCAATGAAAGGGCCAGGAGCTGGGGAGGAGCTGAGTATGTCTAAGAATGCGCTTAGGCTTCTTGGTGGTGACCAGGTGGAGGTTAAATCCATTCAGCTTCCAACAGCTGGGGAGAGAAATCTTGTGCTTGTGCGGAAACTGCGCTTCACTCCAAAAACATATCCTAGGCATGGAGGCACAATCTCAAAGCATCCTTTGTAGCAGAACCATAGATATGGAGAGGAGTCAATCAGATGGATATTGTACTAAGAAAAGCCACAGCGGCAGATGTTGTTGGCTTGGACATTGTCATGCAGGTTATCAGCGATGGGCCAGGTGACTTGGAGAAAATGCAGGGCCTGATTCAGCGCATGGAAAAGGATGAGCAGAAATATCTTTTGATAGCTGAGTTGGATGGAGAAATTGTTGGAAGTCTTCTGGGTGTGGTGTTTGAGGATATCTGCAAGGATTGCCGTCCAATACTGCTGGTGGAAAATGTGGCAGTGCTGGAAAAATGCCAGGGCCTTGGCATTGGCCGGAAAATGTTTGAGGAGGTAGAGCGCTGGGGCAGG
This sequence comes from uncultured Eubacteriales bacterium, assembly GCA_910580045.1. Classification (GTDB taxonomy): domain Bacteria; phylum Bacillota; class Clostridia; order Oscillospirales; family Acutalibacteraceae; genus Acutalibacter. The sequence continues at coordinate 5,368 of CAJTXF010000055.1, read as the reverse complement.
GAGCAGAACTGTCACTATGAGATGCTGGTATCTGGAATGAACCGGACAGGAGCTCATAAGTTTTATCAAGCCTTGGGGTTTGATGAGGTGAAGGGCTTCAAAAAATATTTGTAAATCCTATTACGGCGACGGATTGTAACAAAAACTGCATTCCCCATATAGTATAATAGGCTTGCAAGGGAGGTAAGGCAGATGTTTTCAAAGGACAAGCTAAAACTGACAAGACTGCCGGTTTCAAAAATATTGCCGAACCCCTCTCAGCCGCGAAAGATTTTCCATGAGGACGAGCTTCGGGGCTTGGCGCAGAGCATTGTAGAAAATGGCCTTTTGCAGCCTGTAACTGTGCGCCGGGAGAACGGCCAATACTATCTTGTGGCGGGGGAGAGGCGGCTGCGTGCCTGCAAGCTGGCAGGACTGCGGGATATTCCCGTAATCATTTCGGACTGCGAGCCAGAGGACAGCGCGGTTTTGGCTTTGCTGGAAAATGTCCAGCGCCGGGATTTGCAGATGTTTGAGCAGGCCAACGCAATTCTCAGCTTACTGCGGGAATGGCAGATTACCCAGGAAGAGGCGGCCCGGCGGCTTGGAATGAGCCAGTCCTATTTGGCCAACAAGATTCGGCTTTTGAAGCTGAGCCCAGAGGAGCAGACAGAAATCATTGAGCACAAGCTCACAGAGCGCCATGCCAGAGCCCTGCTCAGGGTGGATGATATTGAGCTGCGGCAGCGGATTCTGCGTTCTGTAATCACCCGGGGACTGAATGTGGCCCAGACGGAGGAGCTGATTTCTGAGGCCTTCCGGCCCAAGGAAAAGTCCCGCAAAGTACGAAGAACCTTTGTAGCAAAAGACATCCGTCTTTTTATCAACACCATCGACCATGCGGTGGACGCAATGAAAACCGCTGGGATTGAGGCGCAGACCGAGAGAAAAGAGACGGAAGAATACATTGAATGCGTGGTGCGCATTCCTAAATTAACTCGAGTACAAGTTTAACCCATTCCCTTATTCATTTCCCACAGATGGCGGCTGAAGCATTTGCTTCGGCCGCTAGCTTTTTGTTAAATGTTTCACATGAAACATTTTGAGAGGTATTTTCCAAGTGAAAATGAAATTAAGGGTGGTAAAATGCCGCTGTTTGTGGTATAATAGCAAGCAAAGTGATTATTTCAGGCTTGCGCAATGGCTGAGGAGAGGAAAGAAAATGGGAAAGATAATCGCGATTGCAAATCAGAAAGGCGGGGTGGGGAAGACCACCACAGCTGTCAATTTGGCCGCCTCGCTGGGGAGCATGGGGAAAAAGGTGCTGCTGGCAGACGCAGACCCCCAGGGAAATTCCACCAGCGGCGTGGGGGTTGACAGGCGGAATTGTCCGATTACCATGTACCAGGTGGTGATTGGAGGAACAAAAGCCTCTGAGGCTATCTTCAAAACCCAGTATAAGAATCTGGAGCTCTTGCCCGCAAGTATTGATATGGCGGCAGCGGAGATTGAGCTGGTGGAAGTCCAGCAGCGGGAAGAACGGATGAAGGAGCCACTCTCCGCTGTGCGGGGAAGCTATGATTACATATTTATTGACTGTCCGCCCTCTCTGGGCCTGATTACCACCAATGCGCTGAATGCCGCTGATACTATCCTGATTCCCATTCAGTGTGAATATTACGCATTGGAGGGACTGTCCCAGCTGATGAACACAGTCCGGCGGGTAAAGCGCCAGTATAACAGCCTGTTAGAGCTGGAGGGCGTTCTTCTGACCATGTATGATGGAAGGTTGAATCTGACCCAGCAGGTGGTTGATGAAGTTAAGAAGTACTTCCCGCGCAAGGTCTTTAAGACTGTGATTCCCCGGGCCGTGCGCCTTTCGGAAGCGCCGGGCTTTGGACAGCCTGTGATGTACTATGACAAATTCTCCAAGGGAGCCCGTGCCTATCAGGAGCTGGCGGAGGAAATTCTGAAATCGAAGGGATAAGAAAATATGAGCGCAAAAAAACGGGGACTGGGCAAGGGACTGGATGCTATTTTTGGCGAGAATATGGCGGATGGTCCTGAGGGCGCGGTGAATATCCGCATTGAAGAGATTGAGCCCAACCGGGAACAGCCTCGGAAAGAATTTGACAGCGGGGCCCTGGCTGAGCTGGCAGAGTCCATTGCCCAGCATGGGGTGCTGCAGCCTTTGCTGCTGCGGCCTATGGTGAACGGAGGATACCGTATTGTGGCAGGGGAGCGTCGCTGGCGGGCATCGCGGATGGCGGGCCTGTCTGAGGTGCCTGCTGTGGTGCGGGAGATGTCCGACGGGGAGGAGATGCTCTTTGCCCTGATAGAGAACTTACAGCGAGAGGATTTGAACCCCCTGGAGGAAGCCAAAGGCTTTCAGCAGCTGCTGGACGTGCAGGGCCTGACTCAGGAGGAGGCCGCCAAGGCAGTGGGAAAATCCCGGCCAGCAGTGGCAAATGCCCTGCGTCTGCTGAACCTGCCGGAAGAGATTCAGCAGATGGTGGAGAAGGGGGAGATTTCAGCAGGACATGCCCGGACGCTGCTGAGCTTTAAGACTGAGGAGGAAATGCGGGCAGCAGCCCAGAAGGCCAAGGACGGAGCTTCTGTCCGGGAGCTGGAGGCTATGGCCAAAAAAGCCGGGCAGGAGGAAAAGCCTGGGGCGGCCCGATCTGCACAGCCCAGCCATTTTTACGCGGAGGCTCAGCTGGCAGTCAGCGGTTATCTGGGCCGTAAAGTAAAGGTGGCGGGCACGCGGAAAAAGGGTACCCTGCAAATTGAGTTCTATGGCGAGGAGGATTTGCAAAACCTTCTCAGTGAGTTAAAATTACAGGATAAGGAGAATGATGAACATGCTGGACATTAAATTGGTTCGCTCGAATCCAGAGCTGGTCAAGGAGAATATCAAAAAGAAATTCCAGGAAGAAAAGCTGGTGTTGGTAGATGAGGTGCTGGAGCTGGACGGACAGTTCCGGGCCAGCAAGGCCCGGGGCGACGAGCTTCGCCAACAGAGGAACACAGTCAGCAAAGAGATTGGAAAGCTGATGAAAGAGGGGAAGAAGCAGGAGGCCGAGGAGACGAAAAAGCGGGTTGCCGCCATTGCCGACGAGCTGGCGGAGATGGAGCGCAAAGAAGCGGATATGACCGAGGAGATTAAGAAGCGGATGATGGTCATTCCAAACATCATCGACAGCTCGGTGCCTGTGGGCAAGGATGACAGTGAGAATGTGGAGCTGGAGCGCTTTGGAGAACCGGTTGTGCCGGATTTTGAGGTTCCCTATCACACGGACATTATGGAGAGGCTGAACGGCATTGACTTGGACAGCGCCCGGCGCACCAGCGGCAATGGCTTCTATTACCTGATGGGGGATGTGGCCAGGCTCCACGAGGGGATTCTGGCCTTTGCCCGGGATTTTATGATTGATAAGGGCTTTACCTACTGCATTCCTCCATTTATGATTCGCAGCGATGTGGTCACTGGCGTTATGAGCTTTGCTGAGATGGAGAACATGATGTATAAGATTGAGGGCGAGGACCTCTTTCTGATTGGAACCAGTGAGCACAGCATGATTGGAAAGTATGCTGGCCAGCTGCTCACCGAGGAACAGCTCCCCCAGACAATGACCAGCTATTCTCCCTGTTTCCGAAAGGAAGTGGGCGCCCACGGCATTGAGGAGAGGGGCGTGTACCGCATTCACCAGTTTGAGAAGCAGGAGATGATTGTGGTCTGCAAGCCCGAGGAGAGCATGGACTGGTATCATAAGATGTGGCAGTATTCGGTGGAGTTCTTCCGGGCGCTGGATATCCCTGTCCGGACTTTGGAATGCTGCTCGGGAGATTTGGCAGACCTGAAGGTAAAAAGTGTGGACGTGGAGGCCTGGTCCCCCCGCCAGAAGAAGTATTTTGAGGTAGGCAGCTGCTCCAATATGGGGGATGCCCAAGCCCGCCGGCTGGGCATCCGGGTGAAAAATATGGAGGGAAATTACTTCCCCCACACCCTGAACAACACAGTAGTGGCTCCGCCCAGAATGCTGATTGCTTTCCTGGAAAACAATCTGCAGGCGGACGGTACTGTGAAGATTCCCGAGGCGCTGCGCATGTATATGGGCGGAAAAGAGCTCATCGGATAAAAGGAGGGGGCTATGGAGCGAAAAACCTTGATCTGGCTGCTGTGTACGGCGGCGCTCAGGCTGGGAATGCTGGGAACCGCCAGAATCACCTCTGTGGACGGCTTTATGGTGGCGGTCCTGCTGGAATTTTTCGTGGTATGCCCGCTGTGGTCCCTGGCCACGGGAATTTTCGCTGGCTGGGACGGAAGGCTCCGCTGGCGGCTGGCTGCGGCGAATTCCCTCCTGTTCCTCCTAAGCAGCTGGATTTTCCTGGAAATGGGACAGCTGGATTTCCTCTATTTTACCCTGGTCTATCTGGCCATTGGCCTGCTGAGCACATGGATCACCGCCATGGCCCGGCGGAAATACGCGAAGAGATAGAAAAAAGCCATCCAGAACATCTCATTCTGGATGGCTTTTCTGCCGCTATATTTCGTCTCCAGGCTGGAAATCCTCCGGCGGGCGGTGCTGGGGAAGGGAGAGGTACCAGTTTACCCCAAACTTATCCGTGACAGAGGCAGCACAGGGACTCCATGGGAGCTCTCGGACTTCCATCCTTACACGACCCTCCTCTTTCAGTAAGTCAAAGGCCTGCAGCAGTGCTTCCTTCGTCTGAAAGGTGCGGCCCAGTTCAATAGGGTTGCCAGAAACGCCGGGAGTGCCATCAGGAGCCTCTACCACGGAGAGGGCCACCTGTCCTTGGTCTAATAGCTCTGAGTGGAAATAGCTGCCGTCCTCGTTCAGAATATGGTACCCCAAAGTGAACCCAAAGGCTTTCTGATATAAATCAACTGCCTCCCGGCTGCCTTTTACATTTATGCCAATACCAATAGGAAAATCCATATACCAATACTCCTTTCATTTTAAGGCGTACTGCAAACTAAAATGAAAGTTGAAGACCCGCCAGCCCTTCTGGTACAATGGTTTTACCACAAATCCAAGTACCTCCCGAAAGGAGACGAGTCTTCATGGAAAAATTATACCAAATAAGGTGCCCGAAATGCAACAACAAAACAGAGATTTATCGCTATGGAAAAGACGCTCATGGACATCAAAAGTACCAGTGCAAGAAATGCCGGCATCAGTGGGCGCCGGAAGCGAGGCGGGAGATCGGGCGGCCCAGAACGAAAAATTACCCCTCATGTCCGGTCTGCGGCAAAGCTGCTTTCCTGCACCACGATAAGGAGCATTACAGCAACTACCGCTGCTGTGACAAAAAGTGCAGCCACTCTTTCTTCGTGCCAAAGCCTACGGCCATCTCGGCCCCATCC
>CAJTXF010000054.1 GCA_910580045.1 uncultured Eubacteriales bacterium | reverse complement strand
CATCGCCGAAATCGGCGATGTGAACCGTTTCCAATCCCAGGCTTCTGTCGCCAAATACGCTGGCCTCGTCTGGAAGCAGCACCAGTCCGGTGAGTTTGAAGCCCAGAACACCCGCCTCATTAAGTCCGGCAACCGTTTCCTTCGCTACTATCTGCTGGAAGCCGCCAACTCTGTGAGAAGATGCGACTCCGAGTTCAGGCGTTACTATGACCTCAAGTACAAACAGGTCAATAAATACCAGCACAAACGCGCACTCGCTTTAACTGCCAGAAAACTGGTTCGGCTCGTCTTTCGACTGCTGAAGGAGGGGCGGAACTACATACCGCCGGAGGGCTGAGTCCTACTCGCTTTTCGGTAACGAAGCCCTGTTCAAAAAAATATCATGGGGCAGGGCTTTGGTTGGTGTTGCCTTTTTGCTGCTATATCATTTCTTTTTCACCGCTTTTCACTCGATTTTTCTTTTATTTCTCTATTGACTTCTTACCACTGGACTTTATTTCTTACTACAATTTTTTCAGCAGCTTTACATATTCTCCAAGCTCGTCCTTCCCACGGAACAGGATGGTAGTAAAGCCCTTCTTCTCATAGAGGTGCCGTGCAATAGAATTATCTAAATCCACACCCAGCGACAGTTCGGAAAAGTTTTCGGACTAGGCCTGGGCAATCACATAATCAACCAATGCGCCCGCGACATCCTGCCCTTGGTATTCCTTCTTAAACAACCAGGCGGGATAGATACGCTCTCTGGCCTGGGATGGTGTATTGAGGGTCGTTTTTTTCATAAACCAGAGCAATTTCTCCAATGAAGGTTTCCCTGGAGCAGGCCATAAAAATTTTTCGGTTACCGCTGGTCAAGTTCATCCAGCCATTGCTCTGCTTCAGCCTGAGGACTTCCCCAAATCTCATAGCACTTTTCGTAGTCTGCCAGATTCAATGCTTTGATTTCATAATTTAGCATAGCTTTTTCCACTTCCGAATGATATAATAAATCTGCATATAATGAGAGGTGGGTTAAAAAATGGACGTGAAAGACCTAAATGAAACCTATGAACGGCTTCAAATAGCGGTGAAATGCCCTGCTGTACGGCCTGCATCACCGGGCATTTGAAACGGAGTGGGGATGGTACAACGGTCATTTCTACAAAAATGATGAGAGTGAATACAAGTGGGCAGAATACCCCATCCCGGTAATCACCGTTAGGGGGTTCTGCGACATAGAAATCACTCTTGACTCAGTCAGCGTAACATCAAAACGCAATCGGTTGGACACTCTTTCAGCAAATTTGCAGGGGTGCCTTTTGAGGTGTTCAGTATCGAACAGTATCTGAATGAGGACTACTATGCTCCTGGCATGGAGATGGAAGTTTTCCGCAAAAAGATAAGAAAATCCCAGGACAAGGAACTGGGATTTTCCTTTCTGTTTGATTTTAACGTGAATCAAGACAGAATGTATGAGTTTGTCAAACTACTCCAGCAGGAGGGCTTTTACTATTAGGCTTCTTCCCAATAACGCTTCAGATTGGCAAGGCCAATGCGGATGGCGATAAGGGCGGGCTCCATGCCCTCAAACTCAATGGCAATAGTGTCATCATACCCAGCTGCCTTGAGGATATGCAGGCACTGCTTTACCGGCACATTTCCATGGCCGATAATGGTCCCCCTCAGGTAGTTGCCGGCTCTGGTCTGGAAAGCGCCCTCGCCGGGGTTGCCGTCGTTATAGCTCTTGATGATGAAGTCTTTGGCGTGGACATAGCGGGTGTAGGGGGCGACCCGGGCCACGGCTGTGGCAGGGTTCTCGTCAGCGCAGGTAAAGTTGCCGATGTCGCACAGCAGGCCAAAATTGGGATGGTTCACCGTGTTGTACAGCAGCTCCACCCGCTCGGAGTCCTGGGAGAACATGCCGTGGTTCTCTGTCATAGTGGTAATTCCTTTGCCAGCGGCATACTCCGCAATTTCCCTCACGGACTCGGCCAGCTGGGGAACCAGGGCAGCATAGCTTTTGGGAGAGTTCTTCTGCCCGAAAGTGATGTCGTGGCGCATCCGGGGAGCGCCCAGGATTTCGGCGATGTCGACCATGGATTTCACACGGGCAATTTCTTTGGCTGTGTCGCCGCTGCCGTCCTGGCCGTTGAGAAGGTCAGCGCCTACCGCGAAAGAGGAAACGGCCAGACCGTGCTTATCTGCCTCTTCCTTGAGCCGCTTGGCCTGCTCCGGCATTTCCTCCGGGGGACAGCCCATGACAAAATCAACGGCCTCGATGGCGTCAAAGCCAAACTCCTTGGCCTTGGCCACGCACTCCAAAGGGGTAATCTCCCCGCTGCGGACGGCGCTGAAAAAGCTGTAAAGACTGACTGAGAATTTCATAACGATGTTCCTTTCTGAGAATATAATAAAAATTGATAGGGCAGCAAAGTAATGTAGGACTATCACTCTTTGCGCTTTATGGGGATGAAGACTTCCATCAGCGCAAATCCCTGGGCCTCTGCCAGCTCCGGCAGGGTGATGATATGACCCATGGAGTAGTGGCCGGGCCGCTCGTCCAGCTCTAAGTGTTCACTCTCGTCAATATACCGCTTGGCCTCGGCATAGAGCCGGTCATGGGTCTCTCCGTCTCCGTCCCGATAGAAGTAAGTGAGATAATACCCTCCCTCAAAGGAGACCTTTTCAAAACCTCCGTCGGGCATACCCTCGGCCAAAGCCCACCACCACTCCATGCCTCCGGCCGCTTCGTTAAAGAAAAGGAAGTCCCGGGGCATAAAGCCGTCTCTTGGGGAGGGAGTAATGGTACTGAAATATTCATTGAATTTCCATAGTGCGCTCCTTTCGGTAAAATCACCCACCGGGTCAACTCCAGAGGTTAGGGCAGTGAATGGGGGAAGGGAAATTACACGAAAGTCCATAATCTTTCCTCCTATATAAACATTACAACTTTTTTGCAGGGCTGGTAATAGCAGAATGTGCCCTCCTCGGCTTCAAAACTCAGCCAGTCAGGATATATTTCGGCGCCCCAGCCAAAGCTGTAATCCTCCTGCCGCTGGTTCGCGGCAATCCCCTCCAGGGTCAGGGTATGGGCGCTAACATATACGTCGCTGTTCAGCAAATTACCATGGATATACCCCTTTGCCACATCGCAGGCCGAAAGGTTCCGGAACTGCATACCCTGGGGGACTGGAGTATCCGGCTGAGCAATCACACCAGCAATATACCGATAGTCCTGACCCTGGACATCGCCCATCCAGCCGATAGTACAGCCGGGCACCACAAGAGGCAGTTTTTTCAGCATATCAATCGTCCCATCAGTAAAAGACGCTTCCCATAGGGCTGGAACTGGGTTTTTCGCATCTGGGCGAAGGGAGCAGGGGACTTCCCGGCCAATAATACGAACATCGGGCAAGGAGACAAATTCTATCTTTTCCAGAAAAGCCATGGCATTCCTCCAAATGGTAGGGATAAAAACTGTAATCTTAATCGCCGAAGCTGATTCCAATCTGCCGTGCAGCTTGGATTTCCCCGCAGTCAACGGGCACGGCTTTCAGCTTGCCGGCCACATCCGCCAAGGGGACCGGTACACATTCGCCGTTGACCAGACCCACCATAACCCCGAAAGTCTTCTCCTTAATGAACCGGGCGGCGGTAGCGCCCAGCCGGGTGCAGAGGACCCTGTCATATGCACAGGGACTGCCGCCTCTCTGGAAGTGACCGGGAACGCAGACACGGATTTCATTGTCTATCTTATCTTGAAGCTCCTCAGCAATGCGGTAGACAATGGAGGGATAATTCTCAGCAGCACGAGCTTTTTTCAGCTCTTTCTTAGTGAGCTTTGCCTCTTCTTTGGAAATTGCGCCCTCAGCCACAGCCAAAATAGAGAATTTTTTACCGCTGTCAATACGGTTGTTGAGTGTCTTCGCAACCTTGTTAATGTCGTAGGGGATTTCTGGCAGCAAAATCACATCAGCGCCTCCGGCAATACCTGCCGAAAGGGTCAGCCAGCCCACCTTGTGGCCCATGACCTCCACAATGAAAATACGGCCATGGGAGGTTGCTGTGGTGTGGATGCAGTCAATTACATTGGTGGCCACTTCCACTGCGCTGTGGTAACCAAAGGTCACGTCAGTGCCCCACACATCATTGTCAATCGTTTTGGGCAGATGGATAACATTCAGACCTTCTTCACGTAGAAGATTCGCTGTCTTCTGCGTGCCATTGCCGCCTAAAATCACGAGACAGTCCAGCTTCATCTTTTTATAGTGGTCTTTCATGGCGGCCACCTTGTCCACGCTGTTTTCGTCAATGACGCGAATCGTCTTGAAAGGCTGGCGGGAGGTCCCCAGCAGCGTGCCGCCTAAGGTCAGGATACCGGAAAAATCGGAGGGGTGCATCAGCTTATATTCACCAAATATCAACCCCTTATAGCCGTCCTTAATACCGTAAATCTCCACATTTTTGCCGAACTCCTCATACAGCCCTTTGGCCACACCCCGAATGGCGGGATTCAGTCCCTGGCAGTCCCCGCCGCTGGTTAAAATGCCTACTCTTTTCATGTGAATCGTCCCCTTCTTTAATTGGTTTTATCGCTTCAATCAGCCGCACAATTTGCAATTCAAGTACAGATTATAGTGAAAATACTTCCTTGATTTTTGCAGCCGCCTCCTGGGGCGGAAGCTCTGTATTATCCAGCCGGAGGTAGTTTAAGAACTTGAGCTCTCCTTCATAGCTTTCCAGGCGGTATCTCGCGTCGTCAGTCAGCAGGCGTTGGTTCGAGCTTTCAATGTCCCGTTTAGAGTTTTTGTTTTGCAGGCGGTTTGGACTCACATTCCGCTTTAACCGCACTTCTTGAGAAGCTATCAGCTCCACATAATAGAACTCTGTGCCATATGGCGCAAAGATTTCCCTGATGTGCTCCACATAATCCCAGTCAGACTGCTGGTCAAACGCCCACATATAGGTAAAAATCATCCCATAGTTATCTGTCTTGGCAAATTCCTCAAAGATGACCTCCCGGCATCGGGCTATGGCTTTACTGTTGAACTGCCCGAACACCTCCAACACAGGTTCAATGGTCATGTGATTGTGAAATAGGCGCAGGCCAGTGAGCTTCATCAGCTCTTGCCCCACTGTCATTTTACCCACAGCAGCGTTCCCAAATAAGAATACGAGCTTCATAATTCAAACACTCCTCTATTCTCTTCCCAAAGATTACGAACCCGCTTCCTCTGCGGAATGAATGGGAATCAGTGGGCTGTCCTGCTCCACCTTCTGCAGGGTCTTGATTTTCTCCTGAGCCTCTCGATAAAAGGCCAGCTGGCTGCTGAACACTGCCTTGCCCCGGCGGTTTACATGTACATAAGTGGTGTCCTGCTGCATGACCCGGGCATTGGTATTGTCACTGAGCAAAGTATCCAAAATGCCGAAAGCACGCTGTTTCAGGTCTTCATCCTCAATGGGGAATACCAACTCAATACGTCTGTCTAAATTGCGAGGCATCCAGTCCGCGCTTCCCATAAAAACTTTGGGGTCGCCAGCGTTTTCAAAGCGGAATATCCGGCTGTGCTCCAACAGCTGACCCACAATACTGACAACCTGAATGTTGTCACTGATACCCTCCAAGCCAGGAATCAGGCAGCAAATCCCCCGCACAATCAGCTGAATGGGCACCCCGGCCTGGCTGGCCACATAGAGCAGAGAAATAATCTCTGGGTCCACCAGGGAGTTTACCTTGGCGGTGATGCCGCAGGGGAGGCCTTTGCGGGCGTTTTCGGTTTCCTGCCGGATGCGGCGGCAGAAGAAAGTGCGCAGGCCATGGGGGGCCACCGCGAAATGCTGGTACTCCGGGGGACGGGAATAGCCTGTAATCACGTTAAACAGGGAAGAAGCGTCAGCGCCGTACTGGCTGTTGCAGGTGAACAGCCCCAGGTCTGTATAAATTTTTGCGGTGGAATCATTATAGTTGCCTGTGCCCAGGTGGAGATAGCGGCGAATGCCGTCCTCCTCCCGGCGGACCACCAGAGCGATTTTACAGTGGGTTTTCAGCCCGTGGAGGCCGTAGATAACGTGGCAGCCGGCCTTTTCCAGCTTTTGGGCCCAGTTGATGTTGTTCTCTTCATCAAATCGGGCTTTCAGCTCAACAAGCACTGTGACCTGCTTTCCGTTCTCCGCGGCACGGATGAGGGCTGCAATGATAGGGGAGTTGCCGCTGACCCTGTACAGTGTTTGTTTTATAGCGAGTACATCCTCGTCTTCGGCGGCCTGTTCAATGAATTTTACCACACAGTCAAAACTCTCATAGGGATGATGAACCATACGGTCCTTGTCTCGAATGGCAGCGAAAATATCCGTATAACCCCAGAAGTCCGCAGGGGGGACCGGAATAATGGGCTTGAAGCACATGTCCTCACAGCCCTTAATCCCAGCGAACTTAGAGAAGAAAGTCAAGTCCAAGGGGCCATGGAGAGAGTATATCTCATTCTTTTTGATTTTCAGCTGGTCAATGAGGAAATTCCGCAAGTCCTTATCGCATTTCTGAAGAAGCTCCAAGCGTACAGGCCGGCCCCGCTTCCGCCGCTTGATGGACTTCTTCACCTCGTTCATGAAGTCCTCGGCCTCCTCATCGATTTCCAAATCAGAGTCTCTGGTCACCCGGAAGGGACAGGCCGCCTCAATGGTGTGCAGTTCAAAGAGTTCATCCAGGTTAGCGGTGATAATGTCCTCCAGAAGAGTAAACGCCCGGCCCTCCCGGCATGGAAGCTCCAAGAACCTGGGGAGAATAGAGGGAACCTGAACAATAGCAAAATTTTTCTCCTTCTCCTTTTCGTCTTTGCTCTCCAAACGTACAGCAATATTCAATGTTTTATTGGCCAGCAGAGGGAAGGGGCGGCTGCCGTCTACAGCAAGAGGGGTGAGCACTGGAAACAGCACCTGCTTAAAATACCGGCCTACGAACCCCTTTTGTTCTTCATTCATGCCATGCCAGTCCACAAAGCGGAGGCCGCTGCGCTCTAAAGCAGGCATAATGGAGCGATGCAGGCAGGAGTACTGCTTCTCCATAAAATGATGCGCCTTATCTTCCAGCTCACGCAGAAGGTCCTGAGGGGCTAAATCCAGCTTATCCTTGGGTTTATAGCTGGAATTGACCTGCGCTTTTACCCCGGCAACCCGTACCATAAAAAATTCATCCAAATTTGAGCCGGTAATTGCCAAAAAACGCAGGCGCTCCATCAACGGGTTTTCTTTTTTAGTAGCCTCCTCCAGAACCCGGGCGTTAAAATCCATCCAGCTCAGCTCTCGATTATAATAGGGAATCTTTTTCTCAGCCATAATGAACACCTCATATCATATCAGATTTTATGAGCAATTCTGGGGATAACCCAAACACTTCCTTAAAAAACCCGGCGGATTCCTCAAAGGACCAGCGTTCCAGCAAGGTGTTGGAAGAGCTTTCCGCCCGAATGAGTATCCGGTCCTCGTCCAGGGACATTTTAAGGTTTTTCAGCTTTTCCAGATGGGATTTATCCAGGGCATTGGCCAAGCGGAAGATGGCGGACAGCTTTGAGACTACAATACGCTCTGATTGTGTCAGAATGCTCAGTTCAGGGACGTTTTCCTGAGCAAGGGCGTCCGAGATACTGCCCGCAACCATAGCGACTTCCAGCACCTCAGCGGAGGAGAGCCCGAACAAGTCCATCCCGCGAATAATGTCATAGGTGCAGCGGTTATGCTGCCGCAGGCTGACATAACTGCCACAGCTGTGCAGAGCGGCAGCCAGCTCCAAAACCAGCCGTTTAGAGGTGTCCAGTCCGTGAACTTTTTTCAGCTTATCAAACAACCTGCATGCGTACCCGCCGATTCTTTTGCTGTGCTCTTCATCACAGTGAAAGGATTGGGCCGCAGTGCACGCACAGGCCAAAGCGTTTTTCCGCAGGTAAGAGCTCCATTCAGCATCTGCTTTGGGCATGAGCATGTATCGGGTCACACCCTCAGAAATATCTACTGGTGGAGAGAGGATTTCCTTGGCTTGGGGACAGAAGCGCAGGATGCCCCGGTAGATAAACAGCGTTGTATACAGCAGCGCGGCCTGATTCTCAGTGATGCCGTACCGCAGGGAAATGCTCTCCGCGGTCATGGAGAGCAGAGAATCATAAAGAGCCTGCAAAGCTCCGGTTTCAATATGATAGACAAGGCCTGCCTTTTCAGCAGAGCACAGTTTGGCAATCAGCTCAATCTGTGAGCCGGTGAGCACGAGATTCTCTATCCCAAAACCGGATATGTGCATCCGGTTAAGAATGGTGTCCATATATTCTTCCAGAATACAGTTGAAGTCATCTGCCTTGCGGCGCAGCGCTCCCAGCACATCGTGGAGCTTCAGCGCGCCCATTGGAATGTTTTGAAAGTAAACCGCCTTCTCGCCGTCATAAACCGCCAGGCCAATGCTGCCGGAACCAATGTGCGCGATAAGAGAATGTCCGGAGTGAATCCTATCCTCCTGCACCAACCGCTTCTCAATTTCGGAAAAGATGTAGGCCTTTTCTTGACTGCTGTCCAAAACCGCAACATCCATCCCATTTCTAACCCGAAGCTGGTCCAGTACCAGCGCACGGTTGCTGGCTTCCAACAGAGCCGTACCTGAGACGACCCGGGGCTTTTCAATATTATATGAAAGCAGGGCAGACGAAAACTTTGCCAGCGCGGCAGATAATTCCCGCAGGCTGTCAAAGCTGACAGCGCCAGTCTCAAATACATCGTGGTCCAAGCTGACGGGATATTCCAGATAGTCCAGGGTGTGTATCTTTCCTTTGACCAGCTGGGAGACCCTCATTTTCACATTCTTTGTGCCTATTTCAATGACCGCCGCACAGGCGGCACTCTTTTTGTTCAAGGATATCCCTCCCAAAAGAATTTCCACGCAGAGCCTACGCAGAATGTCTAAGATAATTATACCAAATTCAAATGAAATTTTCAAACCTTCTTTTGCCTTTTTTGCCCCTTTTTTTCAAAAATACTGACTCAAAAGCAGAGGGGATAGGGGAAATATAATTTTTGAAAATTTTTTTGCAAAAAAGACTTGATTTTTCTGCCAGGATGCGCTATAATAGCAAAGCCGGGATACGGAGAGGTATTCTAATTGGTAAGGAGCCACATTGGAAATGTGGTGTGCCGCAAGGCATTGTGCGTTCGAGTCGCATCCTCTCCGCCATGTAAAAGAGCGTCAGAGCTTTTTCTGGCGCTCTTTCTTTATATAAAAGATGCCATCTCAGTCTATTTTGGGACTTGGTGATGGGAGCTTTGGCAGCGAGAACGCGCCGAATCGGTGCTGGACTCAAGGATATTGGGAACACCCATGACGCTGTTTATTGCCCTGGCTTGAATTTTGCAGCATTACGAAAGCTGAATCGCCAAAAAATGATGAAGGAGTGGAGATTAGTGTCCAGACGAGTTGAAGCGGAGATAACCGTGATGTGTATGCTCTGTAACGGGAGTAAGGTCCTGGTGCAGGAGAGGCTGGATAAGAACTGGCCAGGGATTGCTTTCCCCGGCGGCCATGTAGAACTAGACGAGTCCTTCAGCTAGGCGGCTGTTCGAGAAATGCTGGAAGAAACTGGGTTAAAAATTGAAGACCCCAGACTCTGTGGTGTGAAAAGCGTCCTTTTTGAAGAAGGAAGAAGATACATCGTATTCCTTTTCACAGCCTGCCAGTTTACAGGGAATATACAATCCTCGGAAGAAGGGGAGGTCTTCTGGGTGGAGCGTTCCCAGCTGCCTGATATGAATCTCTGCAGCACAATGGGGGAGTTGCTGCCCGTGTTCTTTGAGGAGCAGTACACAGAGTTTTTCAATGATAGGACAAAAAGCGGAAATAACATACAGCTCTTTTGATTTTTTGGCTAGAATGAGGGAATAAAGGATGAGCAGACAGACGGAAGTTGAGCTGACCAATATGTGTATGGTCTATCGAGGGGATGAGGTGTTGATACAGAACCGCCGCCCAGAGCACGGCTGGCCCGGGGTGACCTTCCCCGGGGGCCATGTGGAGCCGGGGGAGAGTGTCACCCAGTCGGTGATTCGGGAGGTTTTTGAGGAAACTGGGCTGATGCTGGCAGGACCTCGGCTGTGTGGTATTAAAGATTGGATAGAGGACGATGGCTCCCGCTATATCGTCTTTCTATATAAATGCGACACATTTTCCGGAGAGTTAAAATCCTCGGAGGAGGGGGAGGTCTTCTGGACAAACCGCGATGGTTTGTCCAGTATGAATCTATCCAGCGGTATGGAGGAGACCTTCCGGGCCTTTTTTGAAGACAATATTAGTGAGCTGTCCTATTATCGGAAAAATCCGGACATGGACTGGCAGATAGTGCTGGAATAGAAAGTGTGTAATTCTATGAAAACAGAATTGACTAATATGTGTATGGTGTGCTCTGGCGGTAAAATCTTAGTTCAAAACCGTGTGGACCCAGTCTGGCCAGGGATTACACTCCCAGGCGGTCATGTGGAGCCAGGGGAGTCTTTTGCACAGGCTGTAATCCGTGAGGTGTACGAGGAAACAGGCTTAACCATATCAAACCCACTGCTGTGCGGCGTGAAACAATGGGTATACAATGACGGTTTCCGCTCTATCTCTTTTCTCTATAGAGCGGATAGATTTTCTGGAAAAATACACGCTTCAGAAGAAGGAGATGTGTTTTGGGCTGATAAAAACCAATTGTTTAATATGGAGCTGGCAAGCGGTATGGCAGAAACCCTGCGGATATTTTTTGATTCAGACTTGAGCGAATTGGCATACTTCCGCACAGACAAAGAAGCGCTGGGTAAAGAATGGCACTATGCTGACTGGTCATTTCAATTAAGCTGAGATAATGAAGGAGAAGATATTATGAAACATGATGAGATTGCGGCATTTTATAAAGACTTGGACGCCTATGCAGGCAAAACCGTTACGGTCTGCGGCTGGGCACGCTCTATTCGGGATTCCAAGACCTTGGGCTTTATTGATTTGAACGACGGCACTTCTTTCAAAGGGGTGCAGGTGGTTTTTGAGGATGGCAAGATTGATAACTTCAAGGAGATTGCCGCTCAGAATGTGGGGGCAGCCCTGGCCGTCACTGGTGAGCTACTGGCCACGCCTGAAGCCAAACAGCCTTTTGAGATTCATGCCAGCAAGATTTCCATAGAGGGCGCCTCGGCCCCAGAGTATCCTTTGCAGAAAAAGCGGCATTCGGTAGAGTTTTTGCGCACTATCCCACACCTGCGGGCTCGGACCAACCTGTTCAGCGCGGCTTTCCGTGTGCGCTCCGCGGCAGCGTTCGGAATGCACAAATTCTTCCAAGAGAACGGCTTTGTGTACATCCACACACCGGTCATCACCACCACGGACTGCGAAGGCGCGGAGATGTTCCAGGTCACGACCCTAGACCAGGAGAACTTGCCAAAAACAGAGGATGGCGCTGTGGACTACCGGCAGGACTTCTTCCAGAAGAAGGTCTTCCTCTCCGGCTCTGGCCAGCTGCAGGTAGAGTGTATGGCGCAAGCCTTTTCTAAGGTATACACTTTTGGGCCTACTTTCCGTGCGGAGCGCTCCAATACTCCACGGCACGCCTCCGAGTTCTGGCATATTGAGCCGGAAATCGCTTTTGCTGATTTGAACGATGATATGGACTTGATTGAGGCCACGGTAAAATATGTTATCAACTATGTGCTGGAGACCTGTCCCCAAGACATGGAGTTCTGCGGCCAGTTTGTGGATAAGGGGCTTCTGGAGCGGCTGCACCATGTGGCGGATTCTGACTTCGCCCGAATCTCTTACACAGATGCAATCAAGATTCTGGAAGAGCACAACGGAGAGTTTGAATATAAGGCTGTTTGGGGCGAGGATATCCAGACTGAGCACGAGCGCTTTTTGCCTGAAAAACACTTTGGGCGGCCGGTGTTTGTTACGGATTACCCCAAGGGCATCAAGTCCTTCTATATGCGCCAGAATGATGATGGCAAGACGGTCGCTGCCACTGATTTACTGGTGCCCGGTATCGGAGAGCTGGTGGGAGCCAGCCAGCGTGAGGAACGCGTGGACGTACTGCGGGCTCGGATGCAGGAACTGGGGATGAGTGAGGAGGATATGTGGTGGTACCTGGATTTGCGCCGGTTTGGCACCACGGTCCATTCTGGCTTTGGCATTGGATTTGACCGGCTGGTTATGTATTTGACCGGTATCCAAAACATCCGCGATGTGCTGCCGTTCCCTCGCACGACTGGTTCGGCGGAATTCTAGTCAAAACTGCAATGAAGAAAGACCTCCGGCTTTGTCCGGAGGTCTTCTTTCTTGTTCTCAATTATACTGCTGGTTTAACGCCTTTGCAGCATCCCTGGCTGCGGTAAGAGCTACGTTGTCGTTTCTGGCAGGAATTTGGTTCGTGCACATGGAGCTGATGACCCGCAGGGGAGAGCAGGCATTGATATGTTTTAGAATAGAATGCGCTGTCTCAACGGGCTTTTTCTCTGTACCCGGCTCTGCTCCAGCCAACAGCAGTACGCCGCTCTTGGGCTTCAAAATATCTTTTTCCCCTCGAAAGAAGTGTCCGGCAAAATAAGTTTGAAAACGGCTGGCCATATTCAGCAGCGGCCCGCTGAGAGAGGAAAACCAAATAGGGGAAGCCAGCGCCACAATGTCACAATCCACAAGATAAGGGTAAACCTTCTGCATCGCATCTTGGATACAACACCCAGGGTGTTCCCAACAACGGCGGCAGTCCAAACAAGGTGAGATGTTGTCCCCAGCAGTGAGGATTTGGGCTTCTCCGCATAGTCCTTCAATGAAGGCTTCCACCAGGGCTTGGACATCACCGTTTTTTCGCGTGGAGCCATTCAGAATCAGGGTCTTCAAATATCAAAACTCCTTCCTTGGCAGCGGCATAGCCTGGACAATATCATGATAGACTGAACTTCCATCCAGAGTATTCCCGAAAGTGTCCACCCAGGCGGGGACATACCCACAGCGGCTGGCTACCATCTGAGAGCCAAGATTTGTTACAGAAGCAGAATAGAAAGGGAGGATATCTCGATTCAGTAAGGCTTTTGTCAATGTGCTTACCAGATATGTGCCAAGCCGAGCATTACGGTGCTCTGGCAGAACATCTACACCCACCTCCAGCATACCGTCATTCTCTGCAGTGCTGGCTCCTGCCACTCCTACGATTTTCCCATAAAAGCGAGCGATATAGACAGCAATTGTGGGAGTATGGCCCAAAGCGTCAAATGCCAATGAATTATCAAAGTTTTTCAGTCCATTCAGCGCTTCAATCTCGTCTCCAAATAGTAACTGACAATCATACTGAGGAGGAGCAATCATTTCTGGGAGGTTATCAGGCACATAATGGATGGTTTGACCATAGAGATATGGCAGCTCAAAAATTTCGTCCCTGCTTCGGCCTTGGAGCAGCCTAGGAATGCTATCCCATAGGTCTGTCGAGGTGCAGACAATCACACTTCCACGATATGCCATGGCATGAATTCTCGGCTGCTGGCTTGCTGTATCCATAGCAAAGGACACAGACTGGTTATTCAGCTGCTCGGGTGTGCCGAAATATTCTTTGGTAAGCAAGAGCTCAATTCACCTTTGAACCTACATTCTAGTCAATAGAGTTTACTCCTTTCCGTCCCAGCAGTAGGTGCACAGCTTACACTTGTTAAGCCCAACAGATTCCATCATATCGTCCAGCCGGTGATATCGCAGGGAGGTGAAGTTCAGCTTTTTACAGATAGTGTCCACCATGGTTTGATACTCCTGCGTCTCTGGGTCAGAGTATTTTTCCAGATTATCCGGCTGATTGCTTCCTTCCAATTCCTGAATTACTCGGCGGGAAATCAAATCATCCAGCGAGGCAGAACGAGAAAAGTTCAAATACTTGCAGCCAAACAGTGGGGGAGGGCAGGCAGGCCGAACATGGACCTCTTTTGCACCGCTGCGGTAGAGGAAATCTGTGGTCTCTCGCAGCTGCGTGCCCCGAACGATAGAATCGTCAATGAGAAGCAGGCTTCTGCCGTCTATCAGCCCGTGAACAGGAATCAGCTTCATGTGAGCAATCAGGTTGCGCTGATTTTGAGAGGTGGGCATGAAAGAGCGGGGCCAGGTAGGAGTATATTTAATAAACGGGCGGGAGAAGGGAATACCAGAGGCATTGGCATATCCCACTGCGTGTGCTGTGCCGGAATCCGGCACGCCAGCCACATTATCCGGAGCCATCCCCTCTGTGAAATCATCCCTGCGGGCTAAAATCGCCCCACAGCGGTAGCGCATTTCTTCTACACTTACCCCCTCATAGGAAGAGGTAGGGTAGCCATAATATACCCATAGGAATGTACAGATTTTCATCTCCTTGCCAGGTGCAGCCAAAGTCTGTATGCCCTCAGGGGTAACAGCGGCAATCTCACCAGGCCCCAGTTCCCGTTCTGCTGTATATCCCAGGTTTAGATAAGCGAAGCTCTCAAAGGAACAGCAATAAGCGCCGTCTTTCCGGCCAATAGAGATTGGCGTGCGGCCCAGCCTGTCCCTAGCGGCAATCAATCCCCGGGGCGTAAGGAGCAATATGGTCATAGAACCGTCAATTACCTGCTGTGCATATTGAATGCCTTCAATCAGATTGGCTTTTTGGTTAATCAGCGCCGCGACCAGCTCAGTGGCATTGATATCCCCGCCGCTCATCTCCATAAAGTGGGAGAGGCCAGAGGAGAACAGGCTTTTCAGCAGTTCATCTGTGTTGTTAATCTTTCCGACAGTCACAATGGCATAAGCACCATGATGGGAGCGCACAATCAGCGGCTGCGGCTCGTAGTCTGAGATACATCCAATGCCTAGCCGCCCTTTCATTTGAGAGAAGTCTTTATCGAATTTGGTGCGAAAGGGGGAATTTTCAATATTGTGTATGGCCCGGTCAAATCCTCGGTTTGAGTCATATACAGCCATACCGGCCCGGCGCGTGCCCAGATGAGAATGATAGTCCGTGCCGAAGAACAAGTCAAACACACAATCCTCTTTTGACGCAACTCCAAAAAAACCGCCCATATATTTGTCCTGCCTTTCTTTCCTCATTCCATTTTCAATTTTAGAATGGGAGTCAAAATATGTGAAAAAACTATACAAGTTATTATACCACGAAATGCGCGGACTTGCCAGACCCAAAATGTAAAATGTGCAAGCTATCCAGAAAACAGCAGCTTGGATTAAGGAAACCGCACTTCCTTTTATAAGTTTGCACAGAAAACCAACCAAAACATCAACAGAATAAGGCAGAACACAAAATTTGCAAGAATCAGAAAAACAACTTGCATTTTTGAGAAAAACATATTAGAATATATAGTCGTGAGAGATAAAAAATGAAAAAGCGAGCAATAGAATTATTCACGGGAGATGTTTGGATGAGTGCTGTATCAGTGAGAGAAAGAAAAATGATATCTATGGATACACAGGAGATTAAAGCCCTGAACCGTGAGACTCTGCGAAAATACATTGCCTTTCGGGAGCGGGGCCTGGATTTGAATATGGCTAGGGGGAAGCCCTGCGTAGAGCAGCTCGACTTGGCCCTTGGCGTTCTGGAAGCCCTGCACGCGAGAAGCGAATTTGCCAACTCCAACGGGGATGACTGCCGCAACTATGGTGTTTGGAACGGCCTGCCGGAGATGCGGAATATTTTCAGTGAGCTGCTGGGAGTTCCGGCAGACCATATTATCCTGGGCAACAACTCCAGCCTGCAGATGATGTTTGACTGCATCTCTCAGGGCTTTACCCATGGCTATGGCGGCTGGGAGCCCTGGTGCCGGCAGGGCGAAGTGAAGTTTCTCTGTCCGGTTCCAGGATATGACAGACATTTTGCGGTAACGGAGTACTTTGGAATCAAAATGATTCCAGTGCCCATGCTGAAAACTGGCCCCGACATGGACTTAATCGAGCGGCTGATAGGGGACGAGGCAGTAAAAGGATGCTGGTGCGTACCGAAATATTCCAACCCCACAGGCGTCACGTATTCGGATGAAACCGTTCGGCGCTTTGCCCGGCTGAGACCCGCCGCAAAAGATTTCCGTATTATGTGGGATAACGCTTACTGCGTACATGACCTCAGTGACGAACCGGATGAGCTGCTAAACATTTACGAGGAGTGTCTCAAGGAGGGCACAGAGGACCAAGTGCTGATTTTTGCCTCCACCTCCAAAATATCTTTCCCTGGTGCAGGCGTGGCAGCTTTGGCGGCCAGCCAGCGCAACATTTCGGACTTGAAAACCCGCACCACAGTGCAGACCATTGGCTCTGACAAGCTGAATCAGCTGCGTCATGTGCTGTTCCTTCATGATGCAGAAGGAGTGCGCAGCCTGATGAAGGGCCACCGGAAAATTCTGGAGCCAAAATTCAACATCGTACTGGAGGCTTTGGACAGAGAACTGACCGGACTGGATATTGCCCGTTGGAGCCGTCCAAAGGGTGGATATTTTGTCAATCTGGATGTAATGAGCGGCTGCGCTAAGCGGGTTGTGGAACTCTGCCGAAAGGCGGGTGTTGTGCTGACTGACGCAGGAGCAACCTTTCCCTATGGAGCTGACCCCAATGACAGCAATATCCGCATTGCGCCCTCTTTCCCGCCTCAGGAAGAGCTGGTGCAGGCCATGGAGGTGCTCTGTATTGCTGTCCGGCTGGCAGCGACCGAAAAGCTGTTGGCGGAACGGGCCTAATTCATAGACGCTGAGTAAAGAAGTGGTAGGATAATGAGCAAAATGCGAAATATGCGGGGTATTGAAATTCCGCGCTTTCGGGCAGTTTCCTCTGGGCCCCAGACCCTGGAGCAGCTGTTCGGAGAGGAAAGCTGCTTTGCCGCCTGGCTCAATAGTCACGAAAACCTGCTGAAACACGGTATTTATGAGCCCAAGGACTTTTTGTGGCATGAGAGCAAGGATGTAAATCAATCTGTATGGATTATGGCTATTGAGGACTATGTAACGGAGGCAGACACCGCGCCCTATAAAATTATTGATTTTCCAGGCGGTATGTTTTTGGTGGCCACAGCAGATGAAAATGACCCAGAGGACTTGAACGAAACGGTGAACGACATGATGGACTGGATTCGATGCAGCCAGGTGTTCGCCTATGGAGATTTTCCAGCCAGCGGTATGTGCAACATGCCAAACCCGAACGGAAAATTGAGTAAGGCATTGGGGATTGCTCAGCAGCAGATATTTCTGCCTCTAAAACTTCTGGAAAACACGGAATGAATATGGAGCATATTCACTGTAACAGAAAATGATGTAAAGGAATATAACCATTTCTGTAACCTAGGAACACAGCAGGGGAGGGATTGCTCCTTCCCCTGTCTAAGATGCGGAATATCCTGCGGCAGGGAAAGGAATACTGTCTTGTCCACAGCGGGAAAGAAGGGTATTTCCCGAAAGCAGTATGGGGCAGAGAAGTCTCCTGTCATGGTGGCACTTAGGGACACCAGTGGAGAAGTTGGATGCACAATTTCCCAACAGCTGACATAGGAAGCAGCAGAGCCCGACCACCACCGTACAGTGGGATAGGGGAGGGGCAAGTGCTTTCAGCTGTTCTGCAATTAGGAGAGCACCCAGAATTTTTATCAGCTCAGCAGGAGCAGAGACAGAGATTTTTTCAGCGGTATATCCGTGTTGAAGCCGGGGAATAACCCCGGCTTTTTCGTTTGCGCTCACTATCTCTAGATAGTGTCTACACAAGGTAGAGGAATTGTGATAGAATGGAAGCATCAAAAA
>CAJTXF010000053.1 GCA_910580045.1 uncultured Eubacteriales bacterium | reverse complement strand
AGATACCCACAACCAGCATCACCGCCACAAGTAGGGAAATTAATTTTTTGGCCGTTATTGTGGCCTCCTTTCTTTTAGTTGAGCAGGCAAACTGCCCGCTGAGGTTTCGCCGCGCACAGGGCACGGCACGGATATTCTCAGGTTGGTCAACCATGGAGACGGGGTGAAAAGGGAGTTCGCAAAATGGAATGAAATATCTTCTATTTGTATTATAGCACCTAAGAAAGCCGTTGTCAATAATTATTTTGATTTTTTCGACTTGTTTTTTCAAAATCAAACAATTTTTTTGGGCGCATACACCAGCGCGGACAAAAGAGGGCCGGGGCTCAGCTCTCCGCCAGGTACATCTTCATCAGCATATACTGCTCGTGGCAGCTCTTCTCCAGCACCTCCTGGTTATAGGACTCCACCATCCAGAGGCACTCGTCCAAAGGCCCCGGGAAGTTGGCCACATTGATTTGCTCCTGGACCTGGGTGAAGGCCTGGTAGTTGGCCTCGTTCATCTTCCAATAGCTGGTTGCGGGGGTGTCACTGTTCCCGGTGCCTGTATACACGGGAATCCCTGATATGCGGCTCTGGAACAGGGGGCTGGACTGCTGGATTTCCGAATCCATCAGGTAGTCCAGGATTCGGAAGGCCTCCTCCGGGCGGCGGGCGTTGCGGTTGATAGCCCCAAAGGCGGTGATTTCCGCCGTTACCCCGCCGGAGAGGTTATAGCAGGGAATCATAGTGTACTCCCGCTCCCCCGCCAAATCTACCTGGCAGTTGTCAAGCATCCACAAGTCAATGGGAAGGTACAAAGGCTGGTCCTCCCGCAAATTCTCGGGAATCGTCTGCCATGTGGCAAAGCTCCTGCCAGCCCATGTCCGCAGTTCTTCCTCTGTGAAAGCCGGTTCATCCTTGGAATAGTCCGCCAGCTCTCCGATGATGTTGGGCAGATACTGATGGCTGGAAAACCGGATGGCTGGGTCCGAATCCTCTGTCATCTCCTCCCAGGTCATGGGCAGCTCGGCGGTTGGAGTATACTCCTCCCTGTCAAACAGGGTGACCCGGCAGGTATAGGCCAGGGGAAGGATTTGCTGGCCCTCCTCGCTGCGGCCCGCTGCCATGACCACAGGCTGCAGGCTGTCCATATCCAGATACTCCGCCTTTTCCATGTACTCGTCCAGGGGCAGGAAAAGATGGTTCTCCATGGCCTGCGCCGGGAAGTTGAAGAACGGCGTATCCTTTTCGCCGCTGGAGTAGCAGCCATACAGCTTCTGGGAGCAGAGGAGCAAATCCGGCCCCTTTCCTGCCATGATTTCCGTGCGCAGGCGGGACATGGCAATCTGCCGTTCCTGGCCGTCGTAGGCAGGGGGGATAAACTCAATCTTCAGCATAAAATCCTTCATATAGCCGGGCATCCTGCGCAGGGTCTTCTGCATGACCTCGCCCGCGGGTGCGTTTCCCTTCGTCTCCATGGGCAAATCCACCAGCACCGAGACCACCGTGAGCCCGGTCTGCTCCTCCAGCCGGGCCGCGTCAGCCTGGGTATCTGGGTTTTCCTTCGCCTTGCCGTTTCCGGTGCCTGCACACCCAGCAATAGACACCAACATCAAAAGAACCAAACCTAAAGCAGCCAATCTTTTTGCTTGCATCGCAGAAAGCCTCCCTTCCATATTGCCGCGCAGGCCAGCAGCCTGCTTTGATTTTTGCGCACAGAGGGCCCGCGGCGCCTTTGGGCCGCTCCTTTTTGCTCCTGCCTATCTTTTCAGCAGAAGGGCACACCAACGCATAAAACCGACTAACTTGTATCCGCATTATAACCGGAATGAGGTGCTCTTGTCAATGCTTCTGCGTGAAATTGCACAATTCATTCTAAAATACTGCGTGTATTTTGTGCGCCTGAGAGGGCGGGGCATGGGGAGGAGAGGCTCAGCTCTCCCCCAGTTCCATTTTCATGGTCCGGTAGGCGTTGGCAATGATTTTTTCCTCACTGTCTGTCTTTTCCCCCTGAGAGCGCTTCCACTCTATGCTGTCTATGTCCCAAAGGGCCTGGGTGATGTGCCGCTCCAGGGGTGTGCTGAACCGCATGGCGGCGATATTGTCCCGCAAACTGCAGTACTCCTGATAGTTCTCGTCAGACATCCACCAGGCGCCCCCTGCCACCATGGCCACAGCGCCGCCCATTCCGCCCAAATCCATATGCACGGGCATCCCCACCTTGTCCAGCAGGCGGCCGTACAGCTCCGAACGGGCCCCGTCCAGGCTGAGCAGGTAGTCCAGCAGCAGGAAAGCCTCCTCCGGCTTGTCCGTGTTCCGGTTTATGGCGGCAAAGCTGGTGGTATAGGCCCCATAGCCCCCCTGGCTGGAGTAGGCGGGCACCATTGTGAAGACATCGTCCGCCCGCAGGCTCCCGTGGTGGCTGCTGTCATAGTACGTCACATTCGCGTCAGGAAGGTTGATAAAATTCACGCACAGCCCGGTGGTGAAATGCTCCGGCACTTCCAGCTTCTCCTGCTCATAGGGGAGGCGGTGCAGGGTTTCCAGACAGCTGCCCAGCTCCTCCTGGGTGAAGCACAGGCTCTCTGTCTCATAATCCGCCAGCGCCAGGAAGGGCATGGAGCGGTACAGGCAGTTGGAGGGGTTCGGCACTGCGGAGAGCTGCATGGCAGCGTCCCCTTCCAGCTGTTGGGCCCAGGTCATGGTCTGGGAGTGCTGGTGCTGGACCTCCTCCTTGCGGAACACGGTGACAGGCAGGGTGAAGGCCAAAGGCACCAGCTGCTGGCCCTCCTGGTTCCGCCCGGCCTCCATGGCCATGGGCAGCAGCTTCTCATACTCCGTAAACTGAGCGGAGGCAAAATACTCGTCCAGGGGCAGGAACAGCTGGTTCTCCATGGCCTGCGCCGGGAACCGGAACAGGGGCTCCTCCTCAGCCTGGGGGTTGGTACAGCCGCAGATGAACAAATCCGGGCCCTGGCCGCTCATGATTTCCGTGCGCATCCGGGTGAGCGCGGCCTCCCGGTCAGCCCCCTCCTTGGGCAGATAGGCAAACTCCACCTCTCCGATTTTCCCGCCGGAGAGCTTTAGGTTGTCCACCAGCCGGTTCCCCATGCCCTCGGCCAGGGGGGTGACAAAGGGAGAGGAGAATTCAACATCAATGAGCACCTGCAAGGTATCGGGTTCCCCGGCGGGGCCTGGCTCCGCGGGCTGGGCGGATGATTCGGGTTCCGGGGCGGCGGAGCGTTCCGGGGCAGGGCCGCTCTGTTCACAGCCAGGGCACAGGATACACAGGGTACACAGCAGAGTCAGGGCGAGAATCAGGGCGGTCAGGCGTGAGATGGCTCGTTTTTTCATGGTAAATTCCTCCTAAGTTTTTTGTCCTTCACCTATAAGAATCCAATTTAGAGCCAAATGGTTGCAGGTTTTCAAAAAAATTTTATTTTTTTGCGGCCTGCTTATTTCCCGCGCATTGGGCGGTATTCGCCGGGCATACTACAACCTGAACGCAAGACAGCGCAGAAACAACAAGCAAAAGGAAGGTGTCACCATGAAATCCATCACGCCCCAGGAATATGCCCAGGCAGTGAAAGCAGCTTCGCCCCCCTCGCCGGTGGTGAAGGACTGCACGCTGGCCTTTCTGTTCGGCGGGTTTGTGTGCACGATTGGCCAGCTGCTGTGCGGCCTGTATCAGAACCTGGGCCTGGCCCTGCCAGAGGCCCGCATGGCAGTCTCCATCAGCCTGATTTTCATTTCCGCCACGCTGACCGCTCTGGGCTGGTATGACGACATTGCCAAGCACGCAGGCGCGGGGATGCTGGTGCCCATCACTGGCTTTGCCAACTCCATGGTTTCTCCGGCTATGGAGTTCAAGAGCGAGGGCTTTATCACTGGCCTGGGGGCCAAGCTGTTTACTGTAGCCGGGCCGGTGCTGGTGTTTGGTATTACCGCCAGCGTTGTGTACGGGCTGATTATCTTTATTTTTCAGATTTAGGAAGATACATGTTTGAGTATAATACGGTATTGACGTGTTTTTACAAGCGCATGTGTGCACAAAGAGGAGCTTCTGCTGGCTGGCAGGACTCCTCTTTTTGAAATTGAGCAGAATTTCCTCCTTGCAGCGGCAAAAAGTTTTCAAACCCCCTTGACTTTCTTATGAGAGCCAGGTGTACTGTGGACAGTGAAAACTTGATGTATATGTCTGTTTAATGGAGGTTAAAATGGATTTGCTACAGGAATTGGAGACGGCCCGGCAGCGGCTGCTGCAGCAGGTAAACACGGAGTTTGATATGCTGGCGGAGAAGGTCAGGCTGGCGGAGCTGGCCTCTGCACACGGCGAGGAGCCGCGGCCCGTGGATGTGGGGACTGTTCTGCCCCTGGGAGAGAACACCAGGCTCTTTAAGGGGACGAAACCGCTCAAGCTCATCTTCCCGGACCAGAGCCAGGTTTTTGTCACCTCTTGGAAGCAGGTGGTGGCAGAGGTGCTGCGGCGCTGCCTGGCCCAGCCGGGGATGGAGGCTGCTCTGCGCCGTGAGGCTGGGAATATTACCGGCAGGAGCCGGGTGCTGCTGGCTGAGAGCGCGGAAGGGATGCGCAGTCCCGTGCCCCTGGCTGAGGGGCTGTACATGGAGAGCCATTTTGACACGGAAACCCTGCTGTCAGTGCTGACCCGCAGAATCTTAGGGCAGATTGGGTATGATTACAGCGGCATTCGGGTGTCCATTCGGAGAACATAACAGGAATACCGCCCAGTGGCGGACACACAAACGGATAGGGAAGCCCGCGCCTGGGATATGGCTCCCAAAGGGAGATAAAAATCACAGGTCCCTGCTGGGGATTGGCTTAACATTCCCAGCTGGCCCAGAAGGAGGTCTTTGAAATGGAAGAAAAACAGAGGGTATTTATTATTCATGGTCATGATACTGCTGTCCTTCAGGAGCTTGCCCGCACACTGGCGCTGTTAGGGCTTAAAGCAGTTATTTTGCAGGAGCGGGCTGACCATGGCAGAACACTCTTTGAAAAATTAGAGGACAGCACCAATGCGGATTTTGTGGTTGAGCTTTATAGTAAACGCACTTGAAAATCGGTAAATACCGATTTTCAAGCAGGGCTGCGCGAGCGCGCCCGCGCAGCCAGTTCAAAAGAGGTATAACCTCTTTTGGACTGCGTTAACTATACACAGGATGCGGCCTGGGCAGAGCCAAAGATGCTGGCCCGTAGGAAGCGAAACCCCGGGCCAGGCAAAACGTGCTGTTTGAGCATGGATTCTGCCTTCACAAGCTGGGAAGAAAGAGAGTTTGCTTCCTTGTGGAAGAGGGTGCAGAAATCCCCAGTGATTTGAGCGGGCTTACATATATTCCCCTGGACAGCGGCGGCGCATGGAGATTCACACTAGAGTCTGTTTGAAAACTCCGAAACACTGTCTATTTTGTCCAGAAATGGTGTTTTCGGCGTCAAAAATCCTCGAAAGGCGGCAGCCTTTCTTGCGGTTTTTTCCTTGAATCCACTCATTTCTGGCCAAACATCCAGCATTTCTCCGGTTTTCAAACAGACTCTAGCCGGAAACATGAAAGCGGCCGGGCTGCAGGTTGATGTCAATGATATTCTAAGGTCATAAACAGAAGGGATACAGGCTGTTGGCTCACGGCAATGACCTGTATCCCTTTGCTTTTTGAGAGGATGAGGCCATCTGGGGGCAATCCATCGCTGCCTGGCCCTTATCAGGAAGAAAACCGGAAAAACATTGGCAGAGCACTTGACTCTGCCGTTGGGGAAGCGTATATAATACCCTTAATACTTTGGAAAGGGTGGTTTTGCATGGCGGATTTAATAAAAATAAGAGAGGTCACAGAACAGTACAACATCCCCGCGCGCACGCTGCGGTACTATGAAGATATGGGACTTATCGAGAGTATAAGGTCCGCGGATTACGCATACCGGATGTACGACAGGCAGGCGCTCAAGCGCTTGGAGCAGATTCTGATTTTGCGCAGGCTGAACATCAGCATCAAGGATATCCAATTGATTTTTCAGGCCGCGGGTTCAGAAACTGTCCTGGATGTTCTTGGAAGAAAGGTAGAGGATATCAATGAGGAGGTTGCCCTGCTCCGGGATTTGCGGGACATTATTTTGGTTTTCATTGAGCAAATCAGAAAGATGGATTTCAGCAGCGACAGGGATGTAAAGCTGCTCTATGAAAAAGCCGCCGCGGTGGAGACCCGCATTGAGAACATTGCCTATGAAGGGAATGCCTCCAAGGTGAACCAGCTTTTTGAAATATCTGATAAACTAAAGAAAGCCCCTGAGGTACGGATTGTTCAGATAAATCCCTTCAAAGCCTTTTCATCCGGCGCGGATACAATTGAAAATGTGATGGGTCCTTTCCAGGAATGGCAGGAGGCGCACAACCACTTGGTCAGGAAAATGATGTATGGTTCCCCTGATTTCCTCTGGTTTGAGGAGGATAAGGCAGTTTGGGTCTGGGCGGTGGAGGATGGGGTCACAGAAACCGATGTTGCGCCCTATGAGCTGATTGAGTTTGAGGGAGGGCTGTATGCTGCCGCCATGTCAGTGGATGGGGACGATGATATTGCCAATAGGGTTTATGCAGGGATTCTGAAGTGGATAGAGAGCAGCGGCTTTGAACTGGACGAGCGCCCGGGGCACAGGGCCATGGGGCATATGCTTAACCCAACAGATGAAATCAAAGAGGCGCTGGGGTACGACCAGATGGATTTGTACGTGCCAATAAAAATCCATAAAAAGGAGTCCACGTAATTGATAAAGAAAGGGGGAAAGGGCATCCCATATGGGAATGCTCTTTTTTGAGCAGGCAGCAGTCGTGATTCAAGGGATGCAGCCGCTTTCCTCAATATGGACTGTATCACCATATCACCAGCCGCTCTCTGTGCAGGGTGCCTGGCATCTGCTGTTTTCAAACAAACTCCAGAGTGTGTCTTCAAATTTGAGCAGTCCAATGTATGCAAAAGATTTGATATTCAATGTTTTACATATGGTGGGGAAGGCATAAAAACCATTTCCAACAAAAATCACTTTTTTTTGAAAAATCTCTTGACAGATACCGCGCGATATGCTATATAGTATACTAAAGGCATCTTAAAGAATGCCAATTATTCTCTTAAAAGAAATAAGGCGCTTTACAAGGAGGTGAGACTACGGCATATATACCGCTTACCAAAAGTGAAGAAAAGCTGATGCGCTTCCTTTGGGAGCAAGGAAAGCCTCTCAGTGCGTCGGAGATTCAAGGCTTGTGGAAAGACAAAGCCTGGACAAAGACCTATACCAGGGATATTATCCGGGCGCTGGAGGAAAAGGGCGCAATCGAATTCCACGATTTGGAGCGCACCGGCAAAAAGTATGGACGGCGGTTTCGGACTGTCTTAACGAAAGATGAGTACTATTCTCAAGAGGCTATGCGCAATGGCATTACCTCAAGGAAACTGTTTCAGCTGGAGGCTTTGGCGCTGGTCAAAAAGGGGAACAAAGAGGGGATAGAGGAACTGATTCGGGAGCTGGAAGACATGATTGAAGAATATCGTGCAAGGGACGATGATGAGGAATGAGTGTCTCTCTTTTCTCGTTTCTGATGTCTGTGGGGTTCAGCACAGTCTTTATCCTTGTGATTCATGTCCTGCGAAACCAGCCCA
Source organism: uncultured Eubacteriales bacterium (assembly GCA_910580045.1). Lineage (GTDB taxonomy): Bacteria > Bacillota > Clostridia > Oscillospirales > Acutalibacteraceae > Acutalibacter. The sequence continues at coordinate 10,704 of CAJTXF010000053.1, read as the reverse complement.
TCTTTCTCAAATCTTTCGGCGTACATACACTTCTGACTATGTATGCGCTGTGTTTGTGCCGCATGATTTTTGTGATAGAGCTTCCGTTTACAGTTCCGGTGGAGCTGAGGGGTGCGTTCAGCCAGGCATATGCCCTGATGCGAAGCGTTCAGATATCCACTAAGCATTCCAGTATTGGTTTTATGGATGTGCTTCTGTGTATATGGATTATCCCGGCTGTTATCATCTTCATCCGTTTTGTCTGGCAGGAGTGCGCGACCAGAATCAAGGTGCTGCCTTACCGCAGGAACAAGAACTATGCCGCGGAACGAGCCCTCGCAAAGGCAAGGAACCTTTCACCCCGAAAACTGGATGTCAACGTATGCGTTTGCCAGGACATAGACACGCCTATGGGTTTTGGGCTGTTCCATAAGTGGATATTCCTTCCTGACGAGGAGTACGCAAAGGATGAGCTGTTCTACATCATGATGCACGAGTACACACATTTTTGTAACCGGGACGGGATGGTCAAACTTTTGACCTTGCTGCTCTGCTGTGTATTCTGGTGGAACCCAGCAGTCTATCTTCTTAAAAAAGATGTGGAGCAAATTCTGGAAATCAAGTGCGATATCAATGCCACCCAGGATTTCAACAAAAAAGAGCGGCTGGAGTATCTGCTTACAATTGTCCAGGTACTCAAGGGAGAACCAAAGGCAAAGGGGATAAAACTGCCCCAGACAGCTACGGGGCTGTTTTCCAGAACAGAAGACGATGATATCCGGGAACGCTTTGCGTTGATTACCAAGGCAGCGGCCACAGTTGGCCTGAGATATCGGGCAATCTTTGTAGGGCTGGCGGTTTTGGTAACAGTGTTCTCGTATTTGTTTGTGTTTCAGCCTGCCTTTGACCCGCCGGTGGAGGACATTTATACAGATGGTGCCAATCAAGAGGTAATGACAGATGGAGCCTCAATTTTACAGCATTTGGATAGTACTTATTCGCTTATACTGAATGATGGAAACACAATTCCATTGACAGAAGAAGTGTCAGAAATTTATATAGAAGCTGGTTACCCAGTAATAAAGGAGGGAAACAAATGACTAGTGGAATTATGCCTTTGGCAGATGTTATTGTTGTCAAAACGAGGATACATAACGGTAGATATCAATGCCGCCGCTGGAACCAAACGCAGGGCTATTGGGTCGACCCCTACTGGATTGATATGTCGCCGTGAGAAGCCTAAGTTTGCCTCATTGAGCGGCCGGTCTGAGAATACGCTTTTCTTTCAATTTCCGGTTCAAGTGGTGAACCACCGTTTTTTCTTCCGCTGAATGAGCATCTTGATAAGGCTGAGTATACACCTATCGCCTCCCTGCCAATGGCATGGGAGGCGATGTGCAGTTTCCAGGACGCGGCGCTGGGATATTGCGCCATAGGCGGTTTGTTTGGCATCATTTTGCGGTAAAATTCTTGGCAGCGGCGGGAGAGGCGATGGCCAGCAAGAAAAAGCGTGGGAAACATTTTTGGGAGATAAAACAATGAGCAATCAAAATCAGCATACTGTCCGGCGCATTCTTTCTTATTTGCACCCTCACACGAAGGCTTTTATCCTGGCCGGTCTGCTCCTGGCGGCATCTGCTTTGATTGGTTTCCTGCAGCCCCTGGCCATCCAGAGGATAACGGATGATGGTATGCAGGCCCAAAACCTGCCTGAGCTGTGCCGGGCGGTGGCATTCCTGGCGCTGCTGGTGGTGCTGAATCAAGCTGTGGAGATGACGCAGATTCGGCTTTTTGTGGACGTACATAATAAGTCGCTTTATACTATTTTTCAGCAGGTCTTTCGGAAGTTATTGCGACTGAAAAAATCCTACTTTGAGGATAAGAACAACGCCGAAATCCTCAGCTGCCTGCAGATGGACGTATCCCAAGTAGCTTCTATCACAGACCGGTATACAGTGATGAGCGTTAGCCAAGTGTTCCGCGTTATCAGCGGGCTGACCGGGCTGCTCATGATTAGCTGGAAGCTGACCCTGATTGTGCTTGCCATGGTGCCTTTGAAGGTCCTGCTGGTGCGGAGGATGTCTAAAAGACAGGAAGCGGCCATGGAGCAAATGATTGAGAGCAGCCGGGACTTCTCCCAATGGTTTGGGGACAATCTCCAGGGCGTGGATGAAATCAAGCTGTGGGGCCTGTTCGAGAGCCGGGACAGGGCATTCCGGGACAAGCTGAATAGCCTGCTGAAACTGCAGAGAGCAAACTCGATGATTGACGCCTGGAACACCCTCTGGGAGTCCCTGCTGGAGTGGAGCGTCACTATCCTGCTCTACCTGGTGGGAGGCCTCCTCATCTGCCAGGGCAGGCTGACGATTGGGGCGGTGTTTGCCTTTGTGTCCTACTCCTGGTATGTGACCGGGCCGGTGACAGCGCTGTTGAATTTGAAAATGTACTTTGCCCGCATCCTGCCCTCTGCCAGGCGGCTGTTCCGGTTCCTGGATATGGAGCAGGAGCAGGAGGCGGGCTCTGGCCAGGCAAACAACCGCGTGCCTCGGGTAGAGTTCAAAAACGTGAGCTTCTCATATGAACTGAACCGGCCAATCCTGCAGGGCGTGAGTTTCTGTGTGGAACCGGGAGAGAAGGTTGCAATCATCGGGCAGAACGGCAGCGGGAAGTCCACCATCCTAAACCTGCTGCTGCGGTTCTACACGCCCGATTCCGGGGAAATCACCGTGGACGGCGTGCCGGTGTCACAGCTGGCATTGGATGAATACCGCGGGTTATTTTCCGTGGTAAGCCAGGAGCCATATCTGTTTATGGGGGACATTGCAGGCAATGTGGACCTGGCCGGGCAGGCCGCGCCGGACAGGGTGGCAGCGGCCATGGAGACCAGCGGTGTGGCGGATTACCTAAAGCGGATGCCTGACAGAGCAAAGACGCAAATCGGCAGGAATGGGGCCCGGCTGTCCGGCGGCGAAAAGCAGAAGCTGGCAGTGGCCCGGGCGCTGCTGAAGGACGCACCCATCGTAATTCTGGATGAAGCGACCTCTGGCTTCGATGTGGAGTCGGACGCCTATCTGCATGATGTGATAGTGAATCAGATGGCGGGGAAGTCGGTCATCATGATTACGCATCACTACGAAAATCTGCAAGGGCTGGATTGTGTTTATAGGTTAGAGAATGGCCAATGTTGCGAACAACGTGATGGGGGGCGCTGATGAGTGCATAGCGAAGCACGGAATTTCCGTGTTTGGGACATCCTTATTATTCATAATTGACGGTTTGGAAATTAGGGCTTGTTTGAAAAATCGCAAACACCGTCTTTTTGCCCTGTCCGGGCGGATTTGTGTGTCGAAAATCCTCGTAATACGAAAGTACTACTTGCGGTTTTCTTCGTCAAACCGCACCGGCCAGGGCAAAAATCCGGCACTTTCTCTGTTTTCAAACAAGCCCTAGCCGGAGAACCATGTCTCAGTCAGCATGACCTGGGATAACTTCGCTGGGCTGATGCTGACGGCCAAGGCACACTATGAGGCGTGGCTTTGGCTGCGCCGTTTATGGTTTTTCTCTGGTATGGCGTATCTTGCAGGCCCAGGAAAACTGTGCTATACTATGAGAAAAAGATATCAAAAATGGAGGAGCTATCAGTATGCAGGAATTTTTCATTTCCAGCGATGGAATCAAACTTCACGCCAAGCTGGAAAAACCCCAGAACACGGAGAAATGCCCCCTGGCTATCGTGATTCACGGCTTCACAGGACATATGGAAGAGCGTCATATCCTGGCGGTGTCCCAGGCCATGAACGGGATGGGTGTGGCCACCCTGCGGGTGGAGATGTACGGCCATGGCCAGAGTGAGGGCCGCTTTGAGGACCACACCCTCTACAAATGGGTCACCGGCGCGCTGGCGGTGGTGGACTACGCCAAGACCCTGGACTTCGTTGACAGCCTGTACCTCTGCGGCCACTCCCAGGGCGGGCTGCTGACCATGCTGGTGGCGGGCATGAAGCGCGACGACTTCAAGGCCATCATCCCCCTGGCCCCGGCCTGGATGATTCCGGACGGTGCGCGCCAGGGGAATCTGGTCGGGCAGAGCTTCGACCCAGAGCATATCCCGGAAACGATAGAATTCGGGGGCTTAAAGCTCAACGGCAACTACATCCGGGTGGCCCAGACCATCCATGTGGAGGACGAAATCCAGCGCTACACCGGCCCGGTGCTCATCGTGCAGGGCGACGCGGACGAAGCCGTACCTCTGCCGTATGCCCAGCGCGCGGCGGAGCTTTACGCCAATGCCAAGCTGGTAATCGTGCCGGGTGACACCCACTGCTATGATTACCATCTGGAAATGGTGACAGACGCTGTACGGGATTTTCTCGCGGAGCAAAAATGAGCAGAAACCCTGTGGGATAGAGGTTTCATACGCCTGCCCACAAAATGCCATCACATCGGTGCGGAAATGGTGTATATAAAGCGATGGCATGGACGAAAAAATCTGTTATACTATTTCGCGTAGAAAGCTGGCCCAGTTCCTGGGCCGGCTTTTTTACATCGCCGTGGAAAGGTTGTTGAAAATGGAATATCTTCCCCCGAGTTGGCAAGGCCAACTCGCCTGCGGCGCTGTTCTCCCGGGCAGCGCTGTGTTTTTTGCCCGGAATGTGGCAAGCCTCTGCCAGAGAACACATCAAATACTCTGCCTCTGACAAGCCTGCTCCTGAAAAGCGCCCCAAGACCGAGTGATTACGACGGATACTACAATGACCGTCTCCCTATCGACGAGGGCCGCCGGGACGAGGTGGTGGCTGAGCAGATTGTCCAGCACATTGGACCCGGTATGGCGGTGCTGTTACTTTTTTGGGTTATCTGGGCGGCGGGAAGTTGTTCCGCTGCTGTGCTTGTGGTAGATATATTTGCGTTTACGATAATGCTTTTTCTGTATTCTTTTACCCGGATTTGCAGAGCATGGCTTCATAGAGCCTCCCCCAATTCCTCCTGCAGCTGATTCAGAAACGCTCCTGCAGCCCGGGAGTGCACCTGATATTTTTTCCACACAATGAATAGTTCTGCCTCCAAGGAGGGTGACAGAGGCCTGAAACACAGCTCGCTGTCTCCGGTGGTGTTGGTGATTTTATCCAAAGCGATTACATAGCCAAAGCGCCGCTTGGCAAACTGGGCGGCATTATAGAGAAGGTCATAGGTAGCTACAATGTTCAGCTTGGAAGTGTCCCGCTTCAGCCAGGCAAACTCCGCGCCAGCCGGGTTGTTCTGGTGGGAGACAATCAGCGGCTTGTCCCACAAATCCTTGGGACAGATACTCTCCTTTTCAGCCAGTGGGGCGTCCTTGTGCATGAGGACGCCCCAAGTGTCCTTTATGGGCAGTTTGATATAGTCATAGTCTGAGGTGTCCGCGCCAATCAGCAGGCCAAAGTCAATGAGCCCCTTGTCCAGCTTCTCCTTGACCAGCATCCCGGCCCCGCTATAGATGTGGAAATGGACCATGGGGTATTTTTCCTGTAAGTCCTGGGCAGTCTTTGCCAGAAAAGAAATCCCCTCTGTCTCCCCGCAGCCGATGTGTATATCCCCGGCGATGCCCTCCTGTGGGGAGGTCAGCTCGGCTTTCGTCTTCTCCATCAGGTCTGCCAGTTCCTCAGCCCGCTTGCGCAAAAGCATACCATCCTCAGTCAGGGTGATTTTTTTGCCTCGTATCAGCAGCTGTTTGCCCAGCTCCTCCTCCAAGTCCTTCAGCTGCCGGGAAAGGGGCGGCTGAGTCATATTCAGGCTTTCGGCGGCCTTGGTGATGCTCTCCTCCCGGGCCACCGCCAGAAAGTATTGCAGTACGCGGATGTCCATTTCCTTCCTCCTTTATCTGTTTTCACCATACAGTATAACAGAGTTGGCCATACCTTTCAAGTATGAGAATCAATTCTAAATGTGTATTTGATATTTGTGCTCGCGTGTACTATACTGTGTTTGCAAGGAGGGAAAAACATGGCTGAGTTAAAGGATACATGCGGAAGGCTGCGCCAGAACCTGATTGACGCGGGCTGCGGCCAGCAGACCACCGATTCCTGTATGGACTGGTTCAGCAAAGGGGACACGGCAAACATGCTCCCTGTGCTGGCAAAGCACCGGCGGGCGCTGTTGGATGAGCCGCACAGGGAGCAAAAGCGCATCGACTGCCTGGATTATCTGGTCTACACCATCCGGTGTTCAAAATAAAGAGGAGGATAACCCCATGAATCAAAACAAAAATCTCATCTTGAAAATCGCCCTGCTGTCCACCTGCCTGGTGTCCGCCTCGCTGAACGCCGTCACCGGCCTGGTGCCGGAGATGGCGGCGGCCTTCCCAACTGTGTCCCTGTCCGCCATTGAGCTGATTGCCACCGTGCCCTCCCTGTTCCAGATGGCGGGCGTGCTGGGCGAGCAGTTTATCGCCAAAAAACTGGGCCACAAGGGGGCTATGCTGCTAGGGCTGGCGTTCTGCGCCGTGGGCGGCATTATCCCCATCTTCCTGCCGCTGTTCCCAGTGATTCTTGTCACCCGCTGTTTCTTCGGCACGGGCTGCGGCCTGCTCGTGTCCTCTCTGCTGACGCTGATTGTCCACCTTTTTGACGGACAGATACGCAGCACCATGATCGGCCTTAACGGCGGCATCTCTGGCCTGGGCAGCGCGGCGGCCACCTTTGGGGCAGGCCAGCTGCTGGCCTTTGGCTGGAACGTGTCCTTCTCCGTGTACTTCCTGGGGTTTGCGGTCATGGCCCTGGTGCTGGTGTTTGTGCCAAAGGCGGAGGGTACAGTGGCAGCGCCCGCTGAACCGGCAGAAAGGAAAGCTGGTAAACTGCCGATAGGCTTGTGGGGCCTGGGACTGCTCATGTTCGTCTCCGTTATGCTGGCGACTGTGTACGTCATCAAGGCGTCTGCCCTCATTACAGAATACGGCCGCGGCACCGCCAAAGAGGGCAGTCTGGCTATTACTTTCCTGTCCCTGGGCTCCTTTGCCGCCGGGCTGACCTATGGCAAACTCCGGGCAAAGTTGGGCAGTCTCACCTTGGCGTTGGCCTTTGGAATCTGTGTGCTGGGTTTTCTCATGGGCGGATTTGCTAACAGCCTGCTGCCCGTGTGGGCCGGGGCATTCCTGCTGGGGTATGGGTATTTGATTTTCATGCCCTTCCTCCAGGAGCAGGCCAGCCGCTCCTACGGCGTTTACGGTGAAACCGCAACCAATCTAGTGCTGGTGTTCCAGAGCGTGGGGGCCTTTGTCACCCCCTGGCTGGGAAATCTGTTTGGGCTGGTGAGCGAAGATTTGAAGGCGCAGTTTTTCATGACCGCCGCCTGCTTTGCCCTGCTGAGTGCCGGGGCCCTTTGGCAGACAGTGAAATCCACAAAGCGGAATCATGCAAGCAAAGCTGCAAACGCATAGATAATGACAGTGTGAGGTGTATCAGTGAATCAAAGAATCGTATCCTTCCTGCTGTCTGTTCTCCTCTATGACTTTTGCGACAGCTTGGATATTCCTGTTATGATTTACGGCCACTCTACAGACGGACGCGGTGTTGCGCTATATTCATACGCTGAGTTTGACGGGTTTGACAATGATGACCGCTGCCGTCTCATGGACATCCATGCCAGGAGCAGCAACCGGGATGGGGCGGCTCTGCGGTATGTGGCGGAGCGGCTCTCGAAACGCCCTGAGGGTGTCAAGCTGCTGATTCTGGTGTCAGACGGCCAGCCCGCGGATATTGGCTATGATGGTACCGCCGCCGAGGAGGATTTGCGGGGCATCAAGCAGGAGTACCAGCGCAAGGGGATCGTCTTTGTGGCGGCGGCCATTGGAGACGATAAGCCCAGCATCCAGCGGATATACGGCGATTCATTCCTTGACATTACTGATTTAGAACAGCTGCCTGCCAAATTGACGGCGGTTGTGAAAAAGCATATCAGGATTTAGTATGAGCGAATCCTGTGGCGGACCCGTTGATTTTTAAGTGTAGGCAAGGTATAATAAAGCTATACAGACGGCAGAGGAGGAACGCAAATGACTACGCCCATCGCGCAGGAAAAAATCCAGGAGCAGCATACCTATGCTGACTATCTCCAGTGGGATACCACAAAGCGGTATGAGTTGATAGAGGGAGCGGCTGTGCTTTTGGCCGCGCCGTCCACTTCACATCAGCGAGTGAGCGGCGAAATTCATCGCCAGATGCTGAACTTTCTGGAGGGGAAAAAGTGCGAGGCTTTTGCCGCGCCTTTCGATGTGCGGTTGTTTGAAGGAGAAGGAGACCTGCCCGAAAACGTAAGTACAGTAGTTCAGCCGGATATCACGGTCATCTGTGACAAATCCAAGCTGGACGAACGGGGATGCAAAGGTGCGCCGGAGATGGTGGTAGAAATCATCTCCCCCGGCAGCCTGCGGCATGACCGGCTGGTGAAGTTTAATCTGTACCAGCGGGCCGGAGTAGGCGAGCTTTGGCTGGTGGACCCGGCAAGCAGTTCGATTGAGGTATTTCTGCTGAAGGACGGCCTTTTGCTCCTCCACGAGGTCTATATTGCAAAGGACACTGCCAAGGTGAACAGCCTGGAAGGGTGCTTTATTGAGGTCAACAAGGTGTTTGAGGGTATTTAGCGAAAAATATTGTTTCCATCAATTGGGGCACCGGTTCGCCGGTGTCCTTTTGTTTTTCTCAGTTTGTGAAAACACTTGATTGCATCCTAATGATATCCTCCGCCATTTCCAAGTAAAGCGCTTGTGGTGACTCCCGGCGAATGTTGGACATGATTCCCTCCGCAAAAAGCGAAGATTGACCCATAGGGACAGCTCAAACGATGGACAGTCATGTCTTTTTGAAAATTATCACGCCATCCGATGTTTCACAATTATACCTAAGGTTTTAGTTCCTTCATTTATGGATGAAAACGTGTATACTAAAGGTGTGAATTTGGGTGGGTCTTCAAGAGAGCAGAGGTGTACAATCGTGTGGAAAGTCCAATTGGGCCAGCGTATCCAGGAGTGCCGCAAAAATATGGACATAGCTCAAAAAGAGTTGGGGAATGCAGTGGGCAAAGACGAACACTATATCTCAGTGATTGAGCGTGGCGTGTATTATCCTGGTGTTGAAAAACTCATCTCTATTCTCAAAGTGCTGAAGGTTCCTGCTGTGACGGAGAGCATAACAGGCACCTGAACATCAACCTGAAAAAGGAGGTGTTCCGGTGCGCGAAATGCGGGGTGTCAGGCGGAATTTTCGACCTGTATGCCCTGTTTACCGGCACAGACCGTGACAGGGTATGGCGGGAGCTGACAGGGCGGCTGCGTCTGAACGAGCGGCCCCCGCTGCCGGAGCAGAGAGGCTATCAGCGGCCCGCTGATACTGTCCTGGCAGACGCCGGCGCCCGCCACCGTACCTACTCCGCGCTCCTCTCCATGCTGGGGCTGGCGAACGCTCACCGGGATAATCTTCACAGGCGCGGCCTTAGTGACCGTGATATAGCCCAGCTGGGCTACAAGTCCATGGCAATGGTAAAAAACTCCGAGCTGGTTCAGCGTGTGCTGGAAACCGGCGCTGACCCTCAAGGGGTGCCGGGATTCTTCCGCACGAAAGCCGGATGGTGGTCGTTCGTCCATCAGCGGTCGGGGGTTCTCATTCCGGTCCGGGATATGCGGGGCCGGATTCAGGGCTTGCAGCTCAGGCTGGACAACACTGAAAACCGCAAGTTCCGCTGGATTTCCAGCGTGGAGCTGACAGGCGGCTGCGGTTCGCTCCACACTTGGCCGGAAAGCCGGGTAAGCTGGTAGTTCTCACCGAAGGTCCTATGAAAGCCGACGTTATCCATGCGCTCTCCGGGCTGACAGTTCTGGCGGTGCCGGGAGTGAACGCTTTGCAGCGGCTGGAAGAATCCCTGACAGAGCTGCGGGCGCAGGGCGTTCGGGAAACCAAGACGGCGTTTGATATGGACTACATCACCAATTTCCATGTGCAGAGCGCTTACGACAAGCTCATGGCTCTGCTGGGCCGGATGGGGTTCCGGTATGGAACCTATGTCTGGGATTCGAGGTATAAGGGGCTGGATGATTTTATCTGGGCAAAGCTGAAAGCAGATCTGGATAGGAATAGTTGACAAACGAGGGGTGACGCATTGCGCCGCCCCTTTGATTATAAAAAATTTGCGTATTTCGGTTGCAAATACGCACAGCAATGGGTGTAATCCCAGCAAATGAAATCTTTGGAGGTATACTTATGCTAATCGCTATCGACCAATGGCAATATAGTTAGCACAGGTCAAAATCTTTTGAACTGTGCTAACTATTCGCCATCAAGACGCCCCGGTTCACCTTTGTGTCCGGTCTGACCGAGCACTCTGTCAAGCCGCCCATGACCGACGAGATTCTGGAATACGGCGGCCGGTTCTGGACTCTTTCCAGCAAGCGACTGCCTTATATGCGCGATAAGACCCAAGACGAACGTTTCTTTATCCTGAATCTTCACATAATGTTCAACAATCTTACGGTGCCATAATCTGAAAATTGATTATTTACTCCATACATATTTATAAGTTCTTTTCCACTGGGTACCCAATTCCGAAAAGGGAGTAAATTATTAGCAAAGAAACCCGGCCAGCAGGAAAATTGTATCAGCAAGGCCTTTTGCGGGTACATAGGGATTAGTATCTCCAATCTGCTAGGGCTTGTTTGAAAATAGAGGAAATGACGGGTTTTTGACCAGAAGTGGTCAG
>CAJTXF010000052.1 GCA_910580045.1 uncultured Eubacteriales bacterium | reverse complement strand
CGGTTCGCAGCTTGCGTGCCACTGGCACGCGCTCACCCCCACACCCTGCAAGGGGCCATGGTCTCGCCTACCGGCTCGGTCGGTTCGCGGCTTGTGTGCCACTGGCACACGCTCACCCCCTTGACCCCGGTTGCCGCCCCTGCCTTGCTCTTGCCGCAAGGTACTGCCCCGAGCCGCCAGGCAGTGCTGTTTTGGCCTGCTCTTCTTTTTTTCAAAACAGTCCTCCCTAAAAAAGCATTTCCGCCCAAAATTCCGTATATATAACCAAACGCCCTTTTCTGTCCTGTTATTTTCCCCAAAAGGAGGTCCTTTGCCATGACCCCGAGACAACAGACTGAGCGCCTGGAACAGCAGAGCCTGGCCCCTTGGGCCGCCCTCTCCATGCGCTCTCAGGGCCGCAAACACCCCGAGGAGCCCTGCCCCCTGCGCACCGTTTACCAGCGGGACAGGGACAGGATTATCCACTGTAAGTCCTTCCGCCGGCTGAAACATAAAACCCAGGTCTTCCTCTCCCCAGAGGGCGACCACTACCGCACCCGCCTGACCCATACCCTGGAGGTGGCTCAAATCGCCCGCACCATTGCCCGGGCCCTGCGCCTGAACGAGGATTTGACCGAGGCCATTGCCCTGGCCCATGATTTGGGCCACACCCCCTTTGGCCATGCGGGCGAGCGGGCCTTGGACAAACTTCTGCCTGAGGGGTTCCGCCATTACCGGCAGAGCGTGCGGGTGGCGGAGCGCCTGGAAAAAGAAGGGCAGGGCCTGAACCTGACCGCTGAGGTGCTGGACGGCATCCTCTGCCACACAGAGGGCCAGGAGGCCAAAACCGCCGAGGGCCGCCTGATGCGGTTCGCGGACCGTATCGCCTATATCAACCATGATATCGACGATGCCATCCGGGCAGGCGCCCTGCGGGAGGAGGACATTCCCCGGGCAATTACCAGCCAGCTGGGCCACAGCAAGACTCAGCGTATCACTTCGCTGATTTTGTCTGTGGTGGACAACAGCCGGGAGGGGGAAATCCGCATGGCCCAGGCGGATTATGAGGCCTATGAGGAACTGCATGAGTTCATGTATGAGCGGGTATACCGGAATGACTACGCAAAGAGCGAAGAGAAGAAGGTGCCGCATATTATAGAGAGCTTGTTCGCCCATTTCAGAAGTGGGGAAGGCCTGCCGGAGTACATACAGGAGATAGCGCGGGAGGAGAGCCCGGAGACAGCGGCAGCGGACTACGTGGCGGGGATGAGCGATAGGTATGCGGTGGCCCAGTACCGGGAGCTGTTCATTCCGAAAGCGTGGAATAATTAGCGGGGAGCGCTGACGGGCCTGACGGCTCGCAGCAGCGGCTTTCGCCAAGCAGTACCCAAGCCGGGCGAAAAGTTTCGCCAGCCTTTTCAAAGGCTGCAGGGGCTTGGGGGCAGCGCCCCCAAGGTCGAAACCTAACCGCAAAAGCAATCCAGCCAAGCAAGAGTGGAAAGGTGAAACCCCAGAAAGGCGGCGCGCAAAAGGAAAGGAACGGCGCAGAACGTCCGACGGCCCCAAAACATCAGCGCGAGGCACCAGTCGCGCCGCCAAAGATGCCGGCCGCGCGAATCTGTTGAGTTGGGAAAGCTATGCTTTCCCAACTCGCAGAGAGCCGCAGGCCGTCTGTAGGAGCGTGGGGCCGCTGAGCGTTCCCGGGAGATGCCGCTTACAACCGGGAAGCTGCTGACCGTCAGGCTCTTGCCGTTAGCTCCCGGTTTCTGAATAGAGCGGCATCTATCGGCAACGCTTAGCCTCCCAACGCTTCTGCTGGCCGTCCGCCTCTCTCCGAAAGATAGGAAAGCCACGCTTTCCTATCTTTCGGAATCTTGCTGTGTACTGCGGCTTGGGGCACTGGGGGCGGCGCTGGTTTGTGCCTCTGGCTAGCTCAAGTTCTGGGATTTGAGTGCTGCTTCTCTTTGGGTCTTGATGCGCCGCCCCAAAGGTCAAGGGCAAGACCTCGGGACTCTGTCCCGAACCCTGCCAGGGGGCAAGCCCCCCTGGATCCCGGTCGCTGCTCCCGCGTTTTGCCTGGTGAAAGCGCCTGAGTCTCGTCTGCCGACTCGTTCGGGTCAGAACGGCCCCCACTGGGGACCTTCCCCCCGAGCCGTCAGGGGGTGCTTTGCGCACCTTCTGTCCCCTTCCCACATATTATGAAAGGAGCCTCCCCATGCCAAAAATCCCCTCCGAATTTATCCGCGAGCTGGAGGAACGCTGCCGCTTGGAGGATATTGTCCCCGCCTACCTCACCCTCAAGCGCCGGGGCAAAAATCTGGTGGGCCTGTGTCCCTTCCACAGCGAGAAAAGCCCATCCTTTAACGTGTACCCGGGAAATAATTCCTACTACTGTTTCGGCTGCGGCAAGGGCGGCGGTGTTATCAACTTTGTGATGGAGGCAGAGCGCCTGGATTTTGTGGAGGCTGTGCGCTGGCTGGCCCAGCGGGCCGGACTGCAGGTTCCGGAAAACGGCCAGGATGACACTATGGCCAAGCTGCGTGTGCGCATTCTGGAAATTAACCGGGAGGCAGGCCGGTTTTTCTATCAGACCCTGATGTCCCCAGAGGGCCGGGCTGGGCTGGATTATTTCCGGGCCAGGGGCCTGGACAGCAGGACTATCCGCCATTTCGGCCTGGGCTATGCCCCGGACAGCGGCTTTGGGCTGGTGAACCATCTGCGCCAAAAGGGCTATACCAAGGAGGAGCTCACCCAGTCTGACATGGCCCGCGTCTCTCAGAAAGGGAACCTGTACGACCGCTACCGGAGCCGGGTGATGTTCCCTATCTTTGATTTGCGGGGGAACGTGACTGCCTTCGGCGGGCGGGTGCTCACTGACGAGAAGCCCAAGTATATCAACACTGCCGACACCCCGGTATACCACAAGAGCAGCGGCCTGTTCGCCATGAACTTCGCCAAGAACACGGACAGCCGCCAGCTGATTCTGGCAGAGGGCTACATGGATGTGATTGCCCTGCACAGGGCTGGTTTCCAGAACGCTATCGCGTCCCTGGGCACCTCTTTGACTGAGGAGCAGGCACGCATCCTCAAGCGCTACGCGGACGAGGTGGTCATCTGCTATGACGCGGACGGGGCGGGACAGAAGGCGGCGGAGCGGGCCATCCCCATCCTGAAGGACACGGGCCTGCGGGTGCGGGTGGTCACTGTGCCTGGGGGCAAGGACCCGGACGAGTTTATGCGCAATTATGGGGAAGAGGGGCCGGCGCGCTTCCGGCAGCTGGTGGAGCAGAGCGGCACGGACGTGGAGTACCGGCTGGACCGGCTGCGGGCCCAGTATGACATCAGCACAGAGGACGGCAGGCTCCGGTACCTCAGCGAGGCGGCGGAGCAGGTGCTCTCCAAGCTGCACAGCCCCATGGAGCAGGACATCTACGCCGGGAAGCTGGCCGGAGAGACCGGGGTGGACAGGCAGCGGATTCTGGAGACAGTGGACAGGCTCTCTAAGCGGGAGCGGCGGCAGGAGGAGAAAAAGCAAATCCGGGCCCAGATGGATTTGCCCCAGGCCGCGGTGAGCAGGAACCCGGACTTCCAGAAGCGCACCCGGGCCGCCCTGGCAGAGGAAGGGATTATTGACTTCCTGTTCCGCCACCAGGACAAGGCGGAGGTGCTGCAAAAGCTGGTGCCGCCGGAAAAGTTCGTGACTGCCCTGAACCGCAGAGTATACGCCGCCATATTGGGCAAAACTATACATGGCGCGGCCACTTTGGGGAATTTGGCGGGGGAGCTGACCCGGGAGGAGATTGGAGAGCTCAGCGGGATGCTGGCCCGCAGGGAAGACGCCCCTGCCACCAGCGCGGACGTGGAGAAATATCGAAAGATTATTTTGGAGGAGGGGCAGTATGCAGGAAGTGACTGGGCCAAAAACGCCAGCGACGGGGACATGAGGGAATTTGTGGAGGCCATGAAGAAGAACAAGCAGAAATAACAGGCCGCTGTGAAAAGCGGACCAGGCAAACATAGAGCAGGGTGCATATGGTTCACACAGCTCAAAGGAGCAAAACCACACGGGATGGGTTGGATGAAAGAAAGGATAGGTGGCGTAGATGAGCGCACAGCCGGACAAGAAAACAGTCATTAAGGATTTGGTGGAGTTTGGCAAGGGCAAGGGCCGACTGAGCACCAAGGAGATTTTGGACGCTTTGGGTGAGCTGGACTTTGACCCAGAGCAGATTGAAAAATTTTATGATACATTGGAGAGCCAGGGCGTGGAAATCGTGGAGGATTTCGACGACATGCAGCTGGACGAGGCAGAGCTGGTCAAGACCAGCGAGATTGCCGAGCTGGAGGGCGGCGAGGGGATTTCCATTGACGACCCGGTGAAGGTCTATCTGAAGGAAATCGGCCGGGTGCCCCTGCTGACCCCTGAGGAAGAGGTAGACTTGGCCGTGCGCATTACAGACGGGGACGAGGCGGCCAAAAAGCGCCTTTCTGAGGCCAACCTGCGCCTGGTGGTCAGCATTGCCAAGCGCTATGTGGGCAGGGGGATGCACTTCCTGGACTTGATTCAGGAGGGGAACCTGGGCCTGATTAAGGCTGTGGAGAAGTTTGACTATACCAAGGGGTTCAAGTTCTCTACCTACGCCACTTGGTGGATTCGCCAGGCTATCACCCGGGCCATTGCGGACCAGGCCAGGACCATCCGCATCCCGGTGCACATGGTGGAGACCATCAACAAGGTGAAGAAAGCCAACTCCCAGCTTCTGCACGTGAACGGCCGGGAGCCCAGCGCGGACGAGATTGCCCTGGAGCTGGAAATGCCTGTGGACAAGGTCCGGGAAATCATGCGGGTGGCCCAGGAGCCCGTGTCCATGGAGACCCCCATTGGTGAGGAGGAGGACAGCCATCTGGGGGACTTTATCCCGGACGACGACGCCCCCGCCCCCCAGGAGGCGGCCAGCCACACATTGCTCAAGGAGACCCTGGGCAATGTGCTGGACTCTCTGACCCCCCGGGAGGAAAAGGTGCTGCGCCTGCGGTTCGGGCTGGAGGACGGCCGCAACCGGACCTTGGAGGAAGTGGGCAAGGAATTCAACGTGACCCGGGAGCGCATCCGGCAGATTGAGGCCAAGGCCCTGCGGAAGCTGCGGCACCCCAGCCGCTCGAAAAAACTGAAGGATTTTCTGGACTGATTGGAGAAAAGGAGGACTTACTACGAGAGGAATCTATAAAAGAATAGGCGGCGGGCTCTGCGCGCTGCTGCTGAGCCTGTCCCTTGCCGGGTGCGATGTTCCTGTGGACGCGGATGTGGGCGCTGTATTGGACAGCCTGACAGGCAGCGGCAGCGAGGGGCCCTCTCAGGCAGAGGAAAGCGGTAGGCCCCATGAGGAGAGCGGTAAGCCCCATGAGGAGAACAGCAAGCCCCAAGGGGAGAGCGGCCCGGAGGCGGGCAGCTCCTCTGGGCAGTCACGCCCCCAGGAGAGTTCTGGGACACATCAGGAAAAGCCGGGGCGCCCCCAGCAAACGTCTGCCCCCCAGGAGAGTTCCGCCGGGGAAGCGAAGCTGCTCACGGAAGAACAGGCAAAGGAGCGGGCCCTGGCCCATGCGCAGCTCTCTGCCGGAGAAGTGAGCTTCACCAAGGTGAAGCTGGACTGGGAGGACGGAAGGCAGGTCTATGAAATAGAGTTTGTGAGTGGGGATTGGATGGAGTATGAGTATGAGATAGACGCTGTGAGCGGAGATGTGCTGGCCTGGGATCGGGAGCAGGAGGACGCCCCCGCGGCAAAACCCACCCCCAGGCCGACTCCCCGGCCCACACCTCAGCCCACCCCCCAGCCTATCCAGACCCCGGCGCCGGAGCCGGCAGGGATTTCTGCCGAAGAGGCCAAAGGCATTGCTTTGGCGCGGGTGCCCGGGGCCTCCTCAGGGGATATTGTCAAATTTGAGACAGACTGGGATGACGGTCGGATTGTGTACGAAGGGGAAATCCTGTTTGGCGGAATGGAATATGAATTTGAGATAGACGGGGCCACGGGCACAGTGCTGGATTGGGATGTAGAGGCCCTTGATGACGACTGAGGCCGCGCACGCGCCCAATGCCCTTGGGCCTGGGCTGAAAGCAGGCAAAGGCAGAAATCAGGCCCTCAGGACGGAGTGAAAACGGAGAAATGGCATGGTAATGACATTAGAGGCGGACTACGCCGTGAGAATCGTGGAATACCTGACCCGTAACCCGGGCCGGTGGGACGCGGGCACCATCTCGGAGAAGATGCAGGTGCCCCAGCGCTTCTGCTTAAAGATTCTGCGGGGCCTGGTGCGGGACGGGCTGGTGTGCTCCTTCAAGGGGGCCCGGGGAGGATACAGCCTCAGCCGCCCGGCAGGAGAAATCAGCCTGCTGCAGGTGATTGAAAGCGTGGAGGGGCCGTATATGCTCAGCCGCTGCCAGAAGGAGGAGTACAGCTGCGGCCGGGAACACTGCCGCCTGCATTCCATCTATGAGAAGGTGTCCCAAGACGTGCGGGCTGAGCTGGGCGCTTTCACGTTTGACGTGATTTGCAGCAACGAGCCCTTTGACTTGCGCGGGGAACAGAGGGGGCGGATATGCAGCAAAGGCGAATTGCCGTGAAAGAGCTGAGAAAAAGAAAGGCGATAGCTGTGGAAACCGGCGGGGGAAAGGAGGCCGGTTGATACATAGAAAAGGGAGCCCCCGATGGAAGAGAGACCGAATCCCAACAGGATTTACCCAGAGGAGCCTATCGGGCTGCTGGTCCAACGAAGATGGTGGGATTTTGCCGGGGACGACTTGGCGGAATTTCTGCCGGTGCTGTGCGAGCCGGATTGGGAGAAGGCCGCGGAGCAAATCAAGCGCAGGCTCCTGCTGAAAGAAGGATAGCAAGCTGGCCTGCCGGTGATAAGCGAAAAGCATTGGAAAGGCCCCTGCCATGCGCGGCAGGGGCCTTTTTCTATGATTTGGAGAGGGGAGACGCCTTGTATCCAGCATCCATAACCCAAAAAGCAAAAAATATACAGAAAAATCGCTGGCAGGGCTTGACAACCGGGCGCGGGTGGTTTACAATAATATACTGTATCATCATCTGTAATTCTGCCTTCCCGTGCCTATATGAGTAGTATACCACAGGGGCAGGAGGGTGTCAAGCGGCTGACGCAAAAAAACTGATTTTTTGTGTAATTTGGACGGAGTGAAAATCAGCCGCCCGGCTTTGCGGATGAGGTGTTCCCCAGCCCTTTTGGGCCCGCGGTGAATGCCCGAAATTCAAGGATAGGAGTGGCTGCGCGATATGGTGAATGTGAAACCGGTCCAGCTGGGTAAAACCACGCGGATGAGCTTTGCCAAAATTGAGGAAGTCCTGAAAATGCCCAACCTAATCGAGATTCAGAAGGACTCGTATGGATGGTTCCTAAAGGAGGGTCTGAAAGAGGTTTTCCACGATGTGTCCGGGATAACTGATTTCAACAACAACCTGGTGCTGGATTTTGTGGACTATAAGCTGGACGACACCCCTAATTACACTGTCACCCAGTGCAAAGAGCGGGACGCGACCTATGCGGCGGCCCTGCGGGTGACGGCGCGGCTGCTGAACAAGGAGACCGGGGAGATTAAGGAGAGCGAGGTCTTTATGGGGGACTTTCCCCTGATGACAGAGAGCGGCACCTTTGTCATCAACGGGGCCGAGCGGGTCATTGTCTCCCAGCTGGTGCGCTCGCCCGGGGTCTACTATAAAATGGATTACGACCGCTCAGGCAAAGAGCTGTTCGGCTCTACCATTATCCCCAACCGGGGCGCCTGGCTGGAGTATGAGAATGATATCAATGACGTGGTCTATGTGCGCATTGACAAGAACCGCAAGATTCCCATCACGGTGTTCCTGCGGTGCCTGGGCCTGGGCACGGACCAGCAGATTCTGGACTGCTTTGGCGAGGATGACCGCATTCGGGCCACCCTGGAAAAGGATACCTGCCACTCTGAGGAGGAGGGCCTGTTCGAGCTGTACCGCAAGCTGCGCCCCAGCGAGCCCCCCACCATTGAGAGCGCCCAAAGCCACCTGTACAGCCTGTTCTTTGACCCCCGCCGGTACGATTTGTCCCGGGTGGGGCGGTATAAGTACAACAAGAAGCTGCGCCTGGAGGGCCGCCTGAACGGCCAGGTTCTTGCCCAGCCTGTGGTTGACCCCTCCACAGGGGAGCTGCTGGCCGAGGCCGGGACCACTGTCACCCGGGAGCTGGCCATGCAGATGGACGACGCGGGCGTGAGCTGCGTGGTGGTCACGCTGGAGGAGAGGGACGTAAAGATTATCTCCAATGGCATGGTGGACGCGGCCAAGTATGTGAACTTTGACCCCAAGGAAGAGTGCGGCCTGAACGAGCGGGTCTGCTTCCGGGTGCTGCGGGAAATTCTGGACGAGTGCGGGGACAATGAGGCGGAGCTGAAAGCAGCCCTGCGCCGCCGCCGTCCGGATTTGATTCCAAACATTATCACAGTGGACGATATTTTCGCCACTGTCAACTATATGAACTGCCTGGCCCAGGGCTTGGGCCTGACAGACGACATTGACCATCTGGGCAACCGGCGCATCCGCTGCGTGGGCGAGCTGCTGCAGAACCAGTTCCGCATCGGCTTCTCCCGCCTGGAGCGGGTCATCCGGGAGCGCATGACCCTGCAGGCCGCGGATTTGGAGCAGCTGACCCCCCATTCCCTTATCAACATCCGGCCTGTGGTGGCGGCAATTAAGGAGTTCTTCGGCTCCTCCCCCCTGAGCCAGTTTATGGACCAGACCAACCCCCTGGCTGAGCTGACCCACAAGCGCCGGCTCTCCGCTCTGGGCCCGGGCGGCCTGTCCCGGGACAGGGCCAGCTTTGAGGTGCGGGACGTGCACTATACCCACTATGGCCGCATGTGCCCCCTGGAGACCCCGGAAGGCCCCAACATCGGCCTGATTTCCTATCTGGCCAGCTTTGCCAAAATCAATGAGTACGGCTTCATTGAGGCGCCCTACCGCAAGGTGGACAAGGCCACAGGCCGGGTCACCAATGAAGTTGAGTATATGACCGCGGACGTGGAGGATGAATATATTGTGGCCCAGGCCAACGAGCCCCTGGACGAGGAGGGGCATTTCATCCACAAGCGTGTGGTTGGCCGGTACCGGGACGAGTTTGTGGACGTGGACGCGGCCCGGGCGGACTATATGGACATCACCCCCCGGATGGTGGTCTCTGTGGCCACGGCCATGATTCCCTTTTTGGAGCATGACGACGCCAACCGGGCTATGATGGGTTCTAACATGCAGCGCCAGGCTGTGCCCCTGCTGAAAACCCAGAGCCCCATTGTGGGCACAGGCATGGAGTACAAGGCCGGGGTGGACTCCGGCGTGTGCGTGCTGGCCAAACGGGGCGGCGTGGTCAAGTCTGTGTCTGCCAACCGGGTTCGTGTCACAGCGGACGACGGGGATATTGACGAGTACGAGATTATTAAGTTCATGCGCTCCAACCAGAGCACCTGCATCAACCAGGTGCCGGTGGTGGACGTGGGCGAGCGGGTCGAGGAGGGCTCTGTCATTGCCGACGGCCCGGGCATTAAAAACGGCGAGATTGCTTTGGGCAAGAACGCGCTCATTGGTTTTATGACCTGGGAGGGCTATAACTACGAGGACGCGGTCCTTCTGAATGAGAAGATTGTGCGGGATGACGTGTACACCTCCATCCATATCGAGGAATATGAAATGGAAGCCCGGGACACCAAGCTGGGGCCGGAGGAAATCACCCGGGACATCCCCAACATGAGCGGGGATGTGATGGCCAATCTGGACGACCGGGGCATTATCCGGGTGGGCGCGGACGTGCGCACTGGGGATATTTTGGTGGGCAAGGTCACCCCCAAGGGCGAGACCGAGCTTACTGCCGAGGAGCGGCTGCTGCGGGCTATCTTCGGCGAAAAGGCCCGGGAGGTCCGGGACACCTCTTTGCGGGTGCCCCACGGCGAATACGGCGTGGTGGTGGATGTGAAGGTCTTTACCCGGGAGAACAGCCATGACGAGCTGGCCCCTGGGGTCAACAAGGTGGTGCGCTGCTATATTGCCCAGAAGCGGAAAATCAGCGTGGGCGACAAGATGGCGGGCCGCCACGGCAACAAGGGCGTGGTCTCCCGAATCCTGCCGGAGGAGGAGATGCCCTTCCTGCCCGACGGCACACCCCTGGACATTGTGCTGAATCCTCTGGGCGTGCCCAGCCGTATGAACATCGGCCAGGTGCTGGAGGTCCATCTGGGCATGGCCGCCAATGCCCTGGGCTGGCGCATTATGACCCCTGTGTTCGACGGGGCCCAGGAGTCTGATATCCGCGAGTGCTTCCGTATGAGCGACATGAACGAGGACGGCAAGTTCTGGCTGCGGGACGGCCGTACCGGCGAGTATTTCGACAACCCGGTCACAGTTGGGTTCATGTACTATCTGAAGCTCCACCACCTGGTGGACGACAAGATTCACGCCCGCAGCACAGGCCCCTATTCCCTGGTCACCCAGCAGCCCTTGGGCGGCAAGGCCCAGTTTGGCGGCCAGCGCTTTGGCGAGATGGAGGTCTGGGCCCTGGAGGCCTACGGCGCGGCCTATACCCTGCAGGAAATCCTCACCGTGAAGTCTGACGACACTGTGGGCCGGGTGAAGACCTATGAGGCCATTGTCAAGGGGGAGAACATCCCCACCCCGGGCGTGCCGGAGAGCTTTAAGGTGCTTATCAAAGAGCTGCAGAGCCTGGGCCTGGACGTGAAGGTTCTGGACCAGAATGACGAGGAAATCGACTTGATGCAGAGCTTTGACGATGACGATATGGGCCTGAACCAGGGCCCGGATGTGTTCGATGAGCCCAATGTGGCCGATGATTTGGACGGCTACTATAAGGAAAGCGCGGAGGGCGAGATGGAAGAGGACGAAGAGGAGGACGATTACAGCGGGGACTTTGACGATGAGGACGATGAGGATGACTTCGGCCTGGGGGACGATGGGGACGAAGACTATTAAAGCGGGAAAGGAAGACGGTGGCAGTTATGGAATTCAATACGTTTGAGTCGATTAAGATAGGTCTGGCCTCTCCCGATACCATTCGGGAGTGGTCCCATGGCGAGGTGAAGAAGCCGGAGACCATCAATTACCGCACCCTGAAGCCTGAGCGGGACGGCCTTTTCTGCGAGCGCATCTTTGGACCCACCAAGGACTGGGAGTGCCACTGCGGCAAGTATAAGCGCATCCGCTATAAGGGCAAGGTCTGCGACCGCTGCGGCGTGGAAGTCACCCGGGCAAAGGTCCGGCGGGAGCGCATGGGCCATATTGAGCTGGCAGCCCCTGTCAGCCATATCTGGTACTTTAAGGGCATCCCCAGCCGCATGGGCCTGATTTTGGACTTGTCCCCCCGTATTTTGGAGAAGGTGCTGTACTTTGCCCTGTATATTGTCATTGACCCGGGCGAGGTGCGGGAGCTCTCTAAAATGCAGACCCTGACCGAGAAGGAATACCGGGACTTGCGGGAGAAGTATGAGGACGACTTTAGGGCCGGCATGGGCGCGGAGGCCATTAAGGAGCTGCTGGCTGAGCTGGAGCCAGAGAAGCTGAGCGTGGAGCTGCGGGAAGAGCTGGAGGGGGCCAGCGGCCAGAAGCGTATGCGCATCCTCAAGCGCCTGGAGGTGGTGGAGTCCTTCCGGGCCTCAGGCAACCGGCCGGAGTGGATGATTTTGGACGTGGTGCCTGTGATTCCCCCGGACATCCGGCCCATGGTCCAGCTGGACGGCGGCAGGTTCGCCACCAGCGATTTGAATGATTTGTACCGCCGGGTCATCAACCGGAACAACCGCTTAAAGCGCCTGCTGGAGCTGGGCGCGCCGGACATTATTGTCCGCAACGAGAAGCGGATGCTCCAAGAGGCTGTGGACGCCCTGATTGACAACGGCCGCAGGGGCAGGCCTGTGACAGGCCCCAACAACCGTCCTTTGAAGTCCCTGTCCGATATGCTTAAGGGCAAGCAGGGCCGCTTCCGGCAGAACCTGCTGGGCAAGCGGGTGGACTATTCCGGCCGTTCGGTTATTGTGGTTGGGCCTGAGCTGAAAATGTATCAGTGCGGCCTGCCCAAGGAGATGGCCCTGGAGCTCTTTAAGCCCTTTGTCATGAAGCGCCTGGTGGAAACCGGGGGCGTGAACAATATCAAGGCTGCCCGCAAGGCCGTGGAGCGGGCCTCCAAGTCTGAGGTCTGGGACGCGCTGGAAGTGGTTATCAAGAACCACCCGGTGCTTCTGAACCGGGCCCCCACCCTGCACCGCCTGGGCATCCAGGCCTTTGAGCCTGTGCTGGTGGAGGGCAAGGCCCTCAAGCTCCACCCCCTGGTGTGTACAGCCTATAACGCGGACTTTGACGGGGACCAGATGGCCGTGCACGTGCCCCTCTCTGCCGAGGCCCAGGCTGAGGCCCGTTTCCTGATGCTGGCAGCCAACAACCTGCTGAAACCCTCAGACGGCAGCCCTGTTGCCGTGCCCACTCAGGACATGGTGCTTGGCTCCTACTATCTGACCCTGGATAAGGAGGGCGAGCCCGGAGAGGGCAAGGTCTTCCGGAATATGGACGAGGCCATGATGGCCTATGACGCCAGGGCAATCAGCCTGCACAGCCGCATTAAGGTGCGCCGGACCGTGGAGTATCAGGGCCAGGAGCTGACCGGCCTGGTGGAGACCACCATGGGCAAGATGATTTTCAACCGGCCCATCCCCCAGGATTTGGGGTATGTGGACCGCAGCTCCCCAGAGAACGCCCTGAAATTTGAGATTGAGTTTTTGGTGGGCTCTAAGCAGCTGAAAAAGATTATCGACCGCTGCATCAAGGTTCACGGGACTGAGCGCTCTGCCGAAATGCTGGATGAAATCAAGGCCCAGGGCTATAAGTATTCCACCATCAGCGGCATCACTGTGGCTGTGTGCGACGCCACCATCCCGGACAAAAAGGCGGAGCTGGTTGCTGCCGCCCAGGAGCGGGTCAATGACATTGCCGACCAGTTCAGCGAGGGCGTCCTGTCTGAGCGGGAGCGCTATGAGGCTGTGCTGAAGGTTTGGGACAAGTGCACAAGGGACGTGGCCACTGCCCTGCAGGGCAATCTGGACAGGTACAACCCCATCTACATGATGGCGGATTCCGGCGCCCGAGGCAGTATCTCCAACCTGAACCAGCTGGCGGGTATGCGGGGCAATATCTCCAACACCTCCGGCAAAACCATTGAGATTCCCATCCGCTCCAATTACCGGGAGGGCCTGAACGTGCTGGAGTACTTCATCTCCTCCCGAGGCGCCAGAAAGGGCACCACAGACACGGCCCTGCGTACCGCCGACTCGGGATATCTGACCCGCCGCCTGGTGGACGTGTCTCAGGAGGTGGTCATCCGTGAGGAGGACTGCGGCACCCATGAGGGCATTGAGGTCTTTGAGATTAAGTCCGGCCCTGAGTCCATTGAGCCCCTGAGCGAGCGCCTGGTGGGCCGTTATCTGGCTGAGGATTTCTGCGACGAAGAGGGCAATGTGCTGGTTTCCCGGGATAAGCTGATGGATGACCATGACGCGGAAATCATCGTTGGCCGGGGCACAGAGCGAATTGTCATCCGCTCCGTGCTGAACTGCCGGGCCAAGTCCGGTGTATGTAAGCGCTGCTATGGAGCTTCCATGGCCACAGGCAAGCCTGTGCAGGTGGGTGAGGCTGTGGGCATTATCGCGGCCCAGTCCATTGGCGAGCCCGGCACCCAGCTGACCATGCGTACCTTCCATACCGGCGGCGTGGCCAGCGCGGAGGATATCACCCAGGGTCTTCCCCGTATCGACGAGCTGTTTGAGGGCCGCAAGCCCAAGCATGTGGCCATTATCAACGAGCTGGACGGCCGGGTCACCTTTGAGGAAATCAAGCGCAACCGCCATGTGGTGGTCACCAATGACGAGACCGGCGAAACCAAGTCCTACCTGATTCCCTTCGGCTCCCGTGTCACCGTGAAAGAGGGCGAGTATATCAAACGGGGCAAGTACATCACAGAGGGTTCTGTCAGCCCCCACGATGTGCTGGCCATCAGCGGTGTGCAGGAGGTTCAGGACTACCTGATTCAGGAAGTCCAGCGGGTCTACCGGATGCAGGGCGTGGACATCAACGACAAGCATATTGAAATTATCGTGCGCCAGATGCTGCGCAAGGTCCGGGTGGACGACGCGGGGGATACCAGCCTGATGGTTGGTACCCTGGCGGACAAGAACGAGGTGTACTTTGCCAACGAGGATATCCGCCGCCGCGTTGCCCTGGGCGAGAGCCAGCTGCGGGAGGCCACGATTACCCCAGTGCTGCTGGGCATCACCAAGGCCTCTCTGGCCACAGACTCCTTTATGTCCGCTGCCTCCTTCCAGGAGACCACCCGGGTGCTGACCGATGCTGCCATCAAGGGCAAGGTGGACGCTCTGGTGGGCCTGAAGGAGAACGTGATTCTGGGTAAGCTGGTGCCTGCGGGCACTGGCCTGAAGGTCTACAATCAGGTGGAAATCGAGTCCCGCGTTCCAGAGGAGCAGCCCCCTGTCTATGTGGAAACTGCCCAGCCCATGCCAGCCCCCATTCCTTCCGGAGCCGAGCTGTTCCTGGAGGAGGACGGGGAGGATGACGAGCTGGAGGACTTCCTGCCCCCTGAAACAGAGGCCCAGGCCCCTGTTCCGGACCAGATTTGAGAAAAAATCCAGCCTCTGCCGAAAAAAACTTGACAGACGCTGTAAGTTGGTGTTATAATCTGCAAGATGGGCAAAATGTGGGTGAGGATAGGCGTTTGGGCCCTGTCCTCAGCCCCTGCCCTTTTGAAAAGGCGTTTCGGCGGCCAAGCCGCCTTCGCATATCACTATTATTAAGAAGGAGGTGCATGCTATGCCTACCTTTAACCAGCTGGTTAAGAATGGTAGAAGCGATGCTGTGAAGAAGTCAAAGGCTCCTGCTCTTTTGAAGGGTTGGAACTCGAAAAAGCGCGCGGCCATTGACCTGGACTCTCCCCAGAAGCGGGGCGTGTGCACAACAGTGACCACCCGTACCCCCAGAAAGCCCAACTCTGCTCTGCGGAAGATTGCCCGTGTCCGTCTTTCCAACGGCATTGAGGTGCTCTGCTACATCCCCGGCGTGGGACACAACCTGCAGGAGCACAGCGTGGTGATGATTCGTGGCGGCCGTGTACGCGACCTGCCCGGTGTGCGTTACCACATCATCCGCGGCGTGCTGGATACCCAGGGCGTGGCCAAGCGTATGCAGGCCCGCAGTAAGTATGGCGCCAAGCGGCCCAAGCCCGGCAAGAAGTAAGAGTAATTCGCTAAGCTATTCGGCTTAATTTATATAGATTTCGGGGCGAACCCTGTCCCGGGGGTCTTGATAAATTGCCTTTAGCTGACCGGAGGCTTTGTCGGTGAACAAAGCGGCCTGATTACAGGTGTGATTTTGTGATGCAGAGATTGGAAACCGGCAAGGTTTTCGAGTACCGATGAATTCATTTTATGAAGGAGGGAAGATTATGCCAAGAAGAGGCAATGTGGCAAAGCGCGACGTTTTGCCGGACCCCTTGTATAATTCCAAGCTCGTCACCCGGCTGATCAACAGCGTGATGCTGGACGGCAAGAAGGGCGTGGCCCAGAAAATCGTGTACGGTGCTTTTGAAATCGTGCAGGAGAAGACAGGCAAAGAGCCCCTGGAGGTGTTCGAGCAGGCCATGGAGAACGTGATGCCCAGCCTGGAGGTAAAGGCCCGCCGTGTAGGCGGCTCTACCTATCAGGTGCCCATGGAGGTCCGCCCCGAACGGCGGCAGACCCTGGGCCTGCGGTGGATGACCAGCTATGCCCGCACCCGCAACGAGCGCACCATGCGCGAGCGGCTGGCCGGTGAGATTATGGACGCGGTCAACGGCGCGGGCGGCGCTGCCAAGAAGCGCGATGATACCCACAGAATGGCTGAGGCCAACCGGGCCTTTGCACATTACCGTTGGTAAGTGCGCCCATTACCGCTGGTAGCAGCGTGACGCTGCACCCTATTCGCGGGGCGCGCCGTACCGGCGCTGCGTTTCTCGATAATGTCGGCGGTTGTACGCGCAAAGGAAATGCCGCTATGATAGGGAGCGTTCTTTTGGCTCAGGGCCAGGTGTATGGCAATTCTTTTGCCAGCATATGATGGCCCAACAAAGAACCCGCAGATGGGACCAGCGGAAATGGCACGTGATTTGGGATTGAAGGAGGAAACAACGTATTTATGGCCAGACAGGTACCACTTGAATTGACCAGGAATATCGGCATCATGGCCCATATTGATGCCGGTAAGACCACGACCACAGAGCGTATCCTGTTTTATACAGGCGTCAACTACAAAATAGGCGAAACCCATGAGGGTGCCGCCACCATGGACTGGATGGCCCAGGAGCAGGAGCGCGGCATCACCATCACTTCCGCCGCCACCACCTGTTTCTGGCCGGACCGCAATGGCAAGCAGAACCGTATCAACATTATCGACACCCCCGGCCACGTGGACTTCACTGTGGAAGTACAGCGCTCTCTGCGGGTGCTGGACGGCTCTGTCACCGTGTTCTGCGCCAAGGGCGGCGTTGAGCCCCAGTCTGAGACCGTTTGGCGGCAGGCGGACGAGTACAAGGTCCCCCGCATGGCCTATGTGAACAAGATGGACATTATGGGCGCTGACTTCTACCGGGTGGTCCAGATGATGAAGGACCGCCTGAAGTGCAACGCTGTGCCCATCCAGCTGCCCATCGGCACGGAGGAGACCTTTAAGGGCATCATTGATTTGGTGGAGATGAAGGCCTATGTCTACTATGATGACTTGGGCAAGGACATCCGCTGTGAGGAGATTCCCGAGGATATGCTGGAGCAGGCCCAGCAGTACCGGGCCGAGCTGGTGGAGCACGTGGCGGAGCTGGACGACGCCTTGATGGAGAAATACCTGGGCGAGGAAGAGATTACCATTGATGAAATCAAGACCTGCATCCGTAAGTCTACCATCGCCAACCATATGGTGCCAGTGGTCTGCGGCACATCCTATAAGAACAAGGGCGTACAGAAGCTGCTGGACGCTATCGTGGACTATATGCCCGCCCCCACTGACGTGCCTGCCATCAAGGGCATCAACCCGGACACTGAGGAAGAGACTGTGCGCAATTCTTCTGACGAGGAGCCCTTCGCGGCCCTGGCCTTTAAGATTGCCACAGACCCCTATGTGGGCAAGCTGTGCTTCTTCCGGGTGTACTCCGGCTCTGTAGAGGCTGGCGCCACTGTGTACAACTCTGTAAAGGACAACAACGAGCGCATGGGCCGCATTGTGCAGATGCACGCCAATGACCGCAAGGACATTGACCGGGTGTATGCTGGCGATATTGCCGCGGCGGTGGGCCTGAAGAACACCACCACCGGCGACACCCTCTGCGACGAGAAGCACCCTGTTATTCTGGAGTCCATGGAGTTCCCGGACCCGGTTATCCGGGTGGCCATTGAGCCCAAGACCAAGGCTGGCCAGGAGAAAATGGGCATTGCCCTCTCCAAGCTGGCGGAGGAGGACCCCACCTTTAAGGCTTACACCGACGAGGAGACCGGCCAGACTATTATTGCCGGTATGGGCGAGCTCCACCTGGAGATTATTGTGGACCGTCTGCTCCGGGAGTTCAAGGTGGAGGCCAACGTGGGCAAGCCCCAGGTTGCCTATAAGGAGACCATCCGCAAGGAGAGCAGCTCTGACACCAAGTATGCCCGCCAGTCCGGCGGTAAGGGCCAGTACGGTCATGTTAAGATTCGCATTGAGCCCAACCCGGGCCAGGGTTACGAGTTTGTCAACGCTGTGGTTGGCGGCGCCATCCCCAAGGAGTATATTCCTGCTGTTGACCAGGGCATTCAGGGCGCTATGCTGTCCGGCGTGCTGGCTGGCTACAACGTGGTGGACGTAAAGGTCAGCCTGTATGACGGCTCTTACCATGAGGTGGACTCCTCTGAAATGGCCTTTAAGATTGCCGGCTCCATGGCCTTTAAGGAGGCAATGCGCAAGGCAGACCCAGTGCTGATGGAGCCTATCATGAAGGTAACTGTCATCACCCCTGAGGAGTATATGGGCGACGTAATCGGCGATTTGAACTCCCGCCGGGGCATGATTCTGGGTATGGATGCCCTGCCCGGCGCCCAGCAGGTCAACTCTGAGGTTCCCCTCTCTGAGATGTTCGGCTATGCTACTGACATGCGCTCCAAGACCCAGGGCCGCGGCCAGTATACCATGGAGCCCGCCCATTACGCGGAGGTTCCCAAGAACATTTCCGAGAAAATTATCAGCGACCGAGGCAAAAAGTCTGATTAAACAGCAAATGGCCCTTGATTTTTCGGGCGTTTGCTGGTAGAATGGATACAGGCAAAAGCTAGGACAATTTTATTTGCAAGGAGGCAATTTCCCAATGGCAAAGGCAAAATTTGAACGGACCAAACCCCATGTAAACATCGGCACCATCGGCCACGTTGACCATGGCAAGACCACCCTGACTGCCGCCATC
>CAJTXF010000051.1:3996-18924 GCA_910580045.1 uncultured Eubacteriales bacterium | reverse complement strand
GTCCGCGCTGGCAGGCAAGACCGTCGTTGTCTTTGAAACTCTGTACCGGGACAAGCTGGAGGTCTGCCCCCATGCCGATATTGAGGACAAGGACCAGACTGTGACCTTCAGCGAGAAGCCGGAGATTAAGACCACGGCTACCGTAAACGGTGAGAAAAAAGTGGAACCCAAAGGAGAAATCACCATCACCGATACGGTCAGCTACACCGGCCTGACCCCCGGCAAGACCTATAAGCTGTCCGGCGTTCTCATGGACAAGAGCACAGGCGGCAAGCTGCTGGTGGACGGTAAGGAGGTCACCGCCGAGAAGGAGTTCACCCCCGAGAATGCCAGCGGCACAGAGGAAATCCAGTTCACCTTGGACGCTTCTGCCTTGGCTGGGAAGTCCGTGGTGGTCTTTGAAACTCTCTACTTCGACAGCAAAGAGGTTGCCTCCCATACGGACATCAACGATGAGGGCCAGACCGTGGAGTTTGACGGTCCCGAAATCAGGACCAAGGCCACCGTGGGCGGCGAAAAAGAGGTTGACCCTCTGGAAACCATCACCCTGACCGATACTGTCACCTATCGGAACCTGATTCCCGGCAAGACCTATCAGGTCAAGGGTGTGCTTATGGATAAATCTACCGGCGGCAAGCTGCTGGTGGACGGTAAGGAAGTCACTGCCGAGAGCATTTTCATTCCCGAAAAGCCTACTGGCACTGTGGAAATCCCCTTTACCTTCCCTGCCAGCGCCTTGGCCGGAAAGACCATTGTAGTGTTTGAGAATTTGTACCACGAGGGCAAGAAGGTGGCGGTTCATGCTGACTTGGAGGACGAGGACCAGACCATCATCATCCGGCGCAAGGGCGGCTTGCTCATCTGCAAGACTTCCGAGGACGATTTTGTGGAGGGCATCTCCTTCATCGTTGCGGGTAATGGATATGAGGAAACCTTTGTCACGGACAAGCAGGGCCAGATTTATGTGCAGGATTTGGTCCCCGGCGAGTACAGCGTTACCGAGGTGGAGAACGATGTGACTGCCAAGTACATTATCGAGGCGGGCAAGACCGTGACAATCACCCCCAATGATGAGCCTGCTGAAATCGAGTTCCACAACAAGCTCAAGCGCGGCTCTGTCTATGTCGTTAAGACTGCCGGGGGCGCTCCCGGCGAGAATCTCTCCGGCGCGGCGTTTTCGGTTTACGCGGACGTGGATGGCAACGCCGAGTTTGACCCAGAAACCGATACCCTGTTTGGAAAGCTGGAATATACAGAGGACGGATATTCCTTGTCCGGCCTGCCGGTAGGCGGCTACTTCCTCCACGAAGAAAAGGCCCCCGAGGGCTATACTGTCGATGATGGGTACTACTTCTTCAAGCTGACCGAGGACGGCGAGCGCGTGGAAGTCACCAACACCGCCGATAAAGAGGCCGGTTTCGTCAATAAGAAGCAGACCGGCTCCCTGCGGATCGTCAAGGTGGAGAAGGGTACGACCACACCGTTGGCCGGAGCTACTTTCTGTGTGAAAGATGAGAATGGCCAGGTGGTTGCCGAGGGCAAAACCGATAAAGATGGCGTGATCGTCTTTGAGAATCTGCCTTTCGGCAGCTACACCTATCAGGAGGTCTACGCCCCAGAGGGGTACAAACTGGACGATACCGAGCACAAGTTTGAGATCGGCGCAAAAATGCCTACGGTGGAAGTCACTGCCGAAAACGAGAAGATACCCACCACCCCCTCTAAGGACGTGCCCAAGACCGGCGATACCCGGCCTAGCCCCTGGCTGATTGGCGGTGCGGCCTTGCTCATGCTTGCCTGCGCTGGGCGGCTGCTCTGGTATCTGCTCAAGCACCGGCGCGCATAAGGAGAACAGTATGAAGAAACTGAATCAACTGGCCGCTGTCGTTCTGGCAGCGGCCTTTGTGTTTGCCAGCGCACTCCCGGTTGGGGCAGTGGTAGTCACAGACGCGCCCACCCCGGACCGGGTTTTCTATAGGGAGACCGCCGGGGAGACATTCTCCGGCGAGTTTGGATTGGACAAAGAAATCACCAATGTGGAGGCGGGGCAGGACCCCGCCTTTACTCTTTCTTTCAAGGGGAATGCATTGCAATTTGATTCCCTCTATGCCTCCACCATACAGACGGTTAAACTGATATGCGGCGAGGAAACGGTTGAGAAAAAGCTGGGTCTTGCCGTGTATGACCCGGTGGACATTACTCCGGCTAAAGGCAGTGTGACCCTGACGGTCAAGAACAGCCGCACCCTAAAGCCCATTCACAATGCTGCCTATACCTTGTATAAGGGAACGGCGGCGGTAAAATCCGGCCTGACTACGGATAAGGCCGGACAGATCACCGTGGGCAGTCTGGACCCTGGCGAGTATGAGCTGCGGCCTGCTTCTACTCCAAAGGGTTACAAATCGGCTGCTGGCGTGAAGTTCTCCGTCACCAGCATGGTTATCTCTGGCGGCGATAAAGAGATACGCACCAGCGAGGGCAAGAAGATCGTAGCCGGGGAAAACGAGGTTTTGATTGCCGGGAAGTTCTCGCCGGACATAGAGCTGATTGCCAGCCATGAAAAGCAGATCGGCAGTGTGACCGTAACCTATGAGAATTACGGCGCTACGCTGGGCAAAAAGGGCGAGAGCAAGACCTTTGAGTATGTCACCCTGCAAGCCGCCCAGGAGGAATTAAACCACCTCAAGAATGGCGGTGGAGTATGCGGCGTGGTGCATATCTCCTACAAACTGGCTGAGAAATCCGGGCGAAACTACACGCAGTATCTGACGGAAAAAGAGCCAGACCCAACACCTGTTCCTGTGCCGCCCGTCAATCAGGGTGGTACGACGAATACAGTGACAAAACCCACTCCCACCGCAGCTCCCACAGCGAAGGTCACGCCTACTCCGGCCCCGACTGCTACGCCCAAGCCCACTTCTACCCCAAAGCCTACGGCTGTTCCCTCCCCTACGCCTATCCCCGATGGGCAGTTGGTGATCTCATGCTCCTGTGACAAGACCGGACAGGCGTTCTCATTTGAGGTCAGCGGGACAAAGGCCGAGGGCGGCAAGTTCAGCAAAGACTTTAAGACCGGCGTAGATGGAAAAATTGTCACTGCAATCCCCGCTGGAAAGTACACCGTCACGCCTAAGAGCGTAAAAGGCTTTGAACTTACGGAGCCGCAGATAATCGAGCTGGCAGGCAGTGGGAGCGCCTATCTGACCTTTAGCTTTGTGGCGAACCAGCGCGACTTGACCCTGACCGTTTTGGATGATGAGGGCCAGCCAGTTCCCGGTGTGACCGTGGGGATTTTTGAACCGGGAGAGGCCCCTTTGCTGGAGGTCAAAAAAGAAGCGGAGAGCGGCAGTACCGACATCAGCGAAACCCTGGCCCAGCTCAAGGACCAGAAAGCCGCTGATGAAAAGCGCGCCGACCCTTACACCAAGGCCAACGCGCTTTATGTTGGCAAGACCGGCGAAGATGGGACCGCGCTTATTCAGAATGTGCCGGTCGCGGCGTTTGTGGCAGTCCCCATTGAACTGCCGGATGGATATTCTGCGGAGAAAATCGCCACAGACATTCCCTCTGGGCTTGAGAGCAAGTTCACGGTAGCTTGTAAATATGTGGCTGTTGACTTGTCTGTGTGGAGTACAGCCACCGATTCTGCCGTTCTGGACGCTAGCTTGGCACTGCTGGGTGAGGATAATACTGAGCTGGCGAAATGGACTTCTGAGGGAACTGTCCACCGCCTTATCCGGGTTCCCAAGGGCGAGTATGCGCTGAAGATTACCCAGGATGGGCAGAGTGATACCGTTCATTTTGAGGTTAGTAATGAGGAATCTTTGCAGAAAATCCAGGTAAAAACCTATCTTCCCGGCGAAGTCTCAGAAGATGAGCCGCAGGGCTTTACCTTGAAGGACTATGAGAACATCCTACCTTTTGCCGCCGCTGGCATGGTGCTGCTGGCTGGATTGATTATAGGGATTTTCATTTACCGGGATTCCCGCAGGCGTTCCGGAGGGCACCGATGAAGAAACTGGCGGTAGTGTTGGCCGTAGTGCTGATTCTTGGCTCCACGGTTGCCGCCTGCTGGCTGGTGAATGTCTGGCATGAATCGGACGTGCAGGAGGCAAAAATCATCGAGCTGCGGAAACTGGCCGCAAGGGAGCCTGTCACAGATATGAAAGGAGGGCTGGAACCTGTGACGGAACCCTCAGCGTCTCCACAATCTGGTGAGGAAGGTTCTGGTGAATTCGTCCTCCACGATTTGGCTCTGCTGAAGGAGAAGAACCCTGACTGTGTGGGCTGGGTGTCCATCCACGGCACGGACATAGATTTTCCCGTCATGCAGAACGGCGAATTTTATCTCAATCATGACTTTGACGGTAATTACACCGACTATGGCCTGCCTTTTCTGGACGGACGGTGCAGTCTGGACACTTCCGATAACCTCATCATCTACAGCCACCACATGAACGATGGGAGCATGTTTTCCGGGCTGTTGAACTATGCGGATGAGGGCTATTTAGCCGCCCATCCTGAAATCATCCTGGAAACGGAAAACGGAGCGGAAACCTATCAAGTGGCGGAGGTAGTCCGGGCGGCTGGAAGTTATGGGCCGGGGGAATGGAGCTTGTTCGACCAAATTAACATCAGTGCTGGTGCTTTTAACACGCTTGTGGAAAATCTAAGCGAAAGGAGGCTTTATGATACCGGGCGGGAGCTTGTCTTTGGAGACAGACTCTTGACCCTTGTGACCTGTGAGTATTCGCAAAATAACGGAAGATTGGCGGTGATAGCTGTTAATGACTAACTAAAAGGGCTGCGGGAAACCGCAGCCCTTTCCCATGTCCCCGGCTTAGATCGGGGACATGGGAAAGGGTTTATTTCAAAGATAAAGGAGGAGATATGCCATAGAAATTGTTCCCATTACTTTGAAGGAGGCCAACGCTTTTGTCAGCGAGTATCACCGGCACCACGGGCCTGTGACCGGTCACAAGTTTTCCATTGGTCTGTCTGATGGAGATAGAATAATCGGTGTAGTGATTGTGGGCAGGCCGGTCAGCCGGTATCTGGACGATGGCTGGACATTGGAAGTCAACCGCCTCTGCACTGATGGCTCCCGGAACGCCTGCTCCATGCTCTATGCTGCGGCATGGCGGGCAGCACGGGCTATGGGGTACAAACGCCTGATTACATACATCCTGGAAAGCGAGAGCGGAGCCAGCCTGCGGGCTGCTGGCTGGAAGTGCATCGGGCAGGCAGGCGGCTTGCGCTGGACCGGGAAACGCCGCCCCACAGTTGACCTCTATCCGGCCCAAATGAAAACGCGGTATCAGCGGGAGGTGGGGCAGTGAGAGTTGGCTTGCACGACGCGGAGGCCGAACATTTTCGGGGAAAGAAACGCTTCCCTAATTACGCGCTGATGAAAATATCCGCATGGCACAAGGCCCAGGGGGACACCGTGGAGTGGTGGGAACCCCTGGGCCTTTTTGATAGGGTCTACAGCAGCAAGGTATTTGATTTTACGCCCGAAAACCCATATCTGCCGCCAGATACCGTCAAGGGCGGCACAGGCTATGGCCTGTTCACGGAGCTGGCCCCGGAGATTGACAGAATGTTTCCCGACTACTCCATCTATCCAAGCTGCGATTATGCCATTGGCTATCTCACCAGAGGTTGTCCCAACAAATGTAGGTGGTGCGTAGTGCCTAAGAAGGAGGGCGGTATTCGTCCCTACCGGGCATGGCAGGACTTGGTGCGCCAGGACACGGACAAGCTGGTACTCATGGACAACAACATCCTGGCCTGTGACTACGGCCTAGAGCAGTTAGCTGGGCTGATTGGCAGCGGGTACAGAATCGACCTGAACCAAGGGATGGACGCACGGCTTGTTACGCCGAAAGTCGCGGACATCCTATCACGGCTGAAGTGGATACGCTGTATTCGCTTTTCCTGCGACCAGGAGAGCCAGATCGAGCCTATTCTGCGTACCTGCAAGCTGCTGAAGGAGCGGGGGATTAAGCCCTACCGGGTATTTGTCTATCTGCTGGTAACGGCTGATTTGAGCAGCGCCTCCCGCCGGGTAGAGGCGTTAAAGGGGCTGCGGGGAATCAATCTCTACGCCCAGGCGGAGCGAAACGAAAGCCTGGGGATTCGCCCCAACAAGGCACAACTGGAATTTGCCCACAGATATGTTTACAGCGGATGCTTTCGCCGGGAAACCTGGGAGGAATACATACAGAGAAAGGGGTTGGCTTTTTGAGCAGCGATTTACAGATACGGGACAAGCAGAATCAGAAGGTGGATAGTTCGGAGCAGTACGCCATTAACGTGATGGGCGAGCGGGCTTTGCAGTCGGCTAATTATGTGATAAAAAAGAGCAAGGGGGCCGTGGAAAGGGCATTTATAGGAAAATCCACGGCCCGGCGGTTCAAAAGAGGGCGGCAAGGGGCCTTTTCCCCTGTGCCACAAGAGGCGGAGCAAAGGAGCGGGCCAGAAACGCCTCCCCCTTTACATACCCCGGAGCATGGGGACAATCCTCCCAAAAGCGCAGGTGCGCAAATCCAGGTCGAGCCTCCCCGCCAGCCTACCGCTGACAGCCCAGACAGGGAAGCCGCTGGGGTATATGAGGACTACACAAAACCGGCTCCAGTTATCTCCGGGCCGGAAACCTCGGTGGAACAGTCCAAGATTTCCCCAGAGGAGCCGCCCCTCCCCTTGCACAGGCCCATCACAAATCCTAGCCCTAGCGCTGCCCCGGCATCCGCACAAATGCAGGGCCGCAGTCCCCAGCCCAAACATACCAACCAGCAGAATGGCTCCAAGAATTTACAACTTGCACAAGCAGCCCCCCATTCAGAGCCAGAAGAACCTCCCCATATGCGGACCATCGATAACAGTTTGTCATTGCGTGAGGAACATTCCCTTAACGCTTGGCAAAACAATCCGGTCACGAACAGCTTGCGGAACCAGGGTGCGGCAATCCATACCGCTGAAACTTCCGGCGCGGCCGTACAGACCTTCCAGGCTGCGGGGCAGTCGGCTGGCAGTTCCGGGGCCTCTGCCGCTGCCAATGCCGCCGCGCCGGGGGTGGGGGCCGCGATTCAGGCCACGGAGAAAGCAGTGGAAAAAATCAAGGACACCATAGAAAACATAGCCGCCCGTGTTCCCCACAGTCCATCATCCTGGGGAGCGCTGGCGGCACTTTTTCTTTTGCCCTTGCTGCTGATCGCCGCCATTGCCGGAGCGTTCCGGGGGGGCGGCTCCGCTAAAAATGTGAATCTCTCCGCTGACGTTATTGCGCTTATGCCCCAAATCAGCGCAGCCTGTCAGACGCACAGCATCCCGGAGTATGCCCCCCTGGTTGCGGCTGTTATGATGCAGGAATCCGGGGGACGCGCCGAGGCTGTAGGCGGGGATGTGATGCAGTGCGCGGAGGGCATGGGCCTGCCTGTGGGTACGCCGGTGAGCGTGGAGGAATCCATAAACTTCGGTACAGGCATTATCGCCCGGAATCTCCGGGAGGCCGGGGCCGCTGGGCCTACTGACATCCCTGGAATCAGTCTGGCCTTGCAGGGCTATAACTTTGGAAACGGCTACATATCCTGGGCGCTGGCGCGGGGCGGTTACTCCAAAGAAAACGCCAGGGAGTTTTCGGAATGGCAGGCCGCCGCCCACGGTTGGAGTGGCTACGGCGATATTGAATATGTGGACCATGTGCTGAGATATTATCAGGTATCGGTGGGTAGTATGGGCGATGCCAGCGCTATTGCTGACGGGCGGTTTGCCTACCCGCTCCCCGGCCATGCCTGGGACACCTACCCTGGTCACAACGGAATCGATATTTCCTTTGCCAACTGCTACGGTGAGCCGGTCTATGCGGTAGCTTCTGGGACTGTGCGCTATACCCAGGATGGATGGACGCCCGCTCACGGCGTAGGCGGGATGTGGTCCTTTGGCAACAGTGTCTTTATTGAACATGGGGATGGATGGATTTCCGCTTATGGACACCTTTCCGCACTAGCTGTAGCAAGTGGGGAAACTGTCACCCAGGGGCAGCTTATTGGGTATATTGGCAGTACCGGCAATTCTACAGGGCCACATTTGCACCTGGCCCTGTACCATAATGGGGATGCTGGTATCGGTGGGCAGAACTTCGCGGAATTGGCTTGGCCGCAATATCGGGAATGAGAAAGAGGGCCGGATAATCCTAACCCGGCCCATTCTATTCGTCTTTATATCGGATTACTGGACACTGACGTACTATCTTTCCTATTTTGCGTCTTTCAAGCGCGAAAACCATATCTTTATTGCGCTCAAAAAAGCCTGTCCCCTTCAGCCAGCTTGTTCCGCATTTGCAATGGTAAAGCCCTATAAACTGTTGTTTCATTTTCCTGCCGCAGTTTTGGCAAATCCGATGGGCAGCACCCATCATTCGTCCATATGGATGCCCAGCTTTTCAGCAATTTCTTCCGGGGAAAGCCCTGCCTCTTTTGCCTTGGCAAATACGGTTTTCATTTGACCATCCAACTTCCAGGCCAGATTCCAGAAATTACCCCTTGAAAAGGAACGTGCGTTCTGCTAAAATGATTATAGCAAGAAAATACGTTCGACAAAAAGAGGTGGTGAAAATGCAGCAGTATATTGCCTGTGACCTTAAAAGCTACTACAGCTCAGTGGAGTGTGTAGACCGTGGCCTGGACCCGCTGACCACAAATTTGGTGGTGGCAGACGAGGCACGGGGGGATGGAACCATCTGCCTGGCGGTGTCCCCCTCCCTAAAGGCCCACGGGATTTCTGGCCGGGCCAGGCTGTTTGAAGTCAAGCAGCGCCTGCGGGAGATAAAGAACCTGACCGGCAAGGAGATTGACTTCATCATTGCCACGCCCCGGATGCAGCGTTATTTGGACGTGTCCGCCGAGATTTACGATATCTATCTCAAGTATGTGTCCCCAACTGACATTCATGTGTATTCGGTGGACGAGGTGTTCATCGATGTAACCCCCTACCTCTCCTACTACAACATGACCGCTCACGAACTGGCCATGACTATGGTGCAGGACATCCTAAAGAACATAGGGATTACCGCCACGGCTGGTATTGGCACCAACCTGTATCTGGCGAAGGTCGCCATGGACATCGTTGCCAAGCATATCCCAGCCGACAAGGACGGAGTCCGCATTGCCGAACTGGACGAGCGCAGCTACCGGGAAAAGCTATGGGCGCATGAGCCGCTGACGGACTTCTGGATGGTTGGCGGGGGCATTTCCAAACGGCTGGCAAAGTGGGGCATCCATACAATGGGCGACATCGCCCGGTTAAGCCTGACCAACGAGGATGTGTTTTTTCGGGAGTTCGGTGTGGACGCAGAAATACTTGTGGACCATGCGTGGGGCCTTGAGGGGACGCGCATGGAGCACATAAAGAACTACCAACCGGCTACAAAGTCCTTTAACGAGGGCCAAGTGCTCAGATGCGGCTATGACTATGAAAAAACCCGGATTGTTATCCGGGAGATGACAGAGCAGCTTGTGAAACGGCTGGTGGACAGCAACATGGTAGCCGATGGGCTGACCATGTTTATCAGCTACGATTGGCACGAAACCGTGGACGGGGCTTATTCCGGCCCCACCAAGGTCAACCACTATGGGAAGATCACGCCGAAACCGGCCCACGGCACCATCAAGCTGGGCAGTCCTACTGCCTGTCCCAGCAGGATTCTAAGCGCAAGCATGGAGCTGTTTGAGCGGCTCATGGATAAACGCCTGTGCTCCAAGCATCTGGGGGTGAGCGCGATCCGGCTCTCTAAAGCCTCGGAGGTTGCGCCGCAGTTAGGATTCTTCCTTGATTTGAGCAACGAGAAGAAAGAGATAGCCCTGGTGCAGGCAACCCTGGGTCTGGAAAAGCGGTATGGGAAAGGCACGGTTTTTAAGGGGTGCAGCCTGCTGGAAGGGGCCACAGCCCTGGAACGCAGCCGCCAGATTGGCGGGCATCGTGCATAGGAGGCGAACAGAATGAACGACTACACAGACATCATCAACATGGAGAGGCCCCCCTCCTCCCACCCGAAAATGGACTTGGGAAACCGGGCCAAGCTGTTCAGCAGTTTTGACGCACTGCGGGGATTTGATTTAGCCCTGCTCGCCAAACAGGTGGAGCGGCAGCTCACTGTCAGGGCCAGCCTTTTGGACGACGCCCAGGAGCTGCTGGACCGCAAGCTGCATATGGTGCAGCCCGGGGCGAAGGTTTCCATCACCTATTTTCGCATGGAGAAGATGATAGGCGATAGGGAGGTAGGGACTTATATCACCGAAACTGGGACGGTGGAGGCAATCGATTTGCAGGAAAAAGCCATTGTCCTCTCCGCTGCCTATATCCCATGTTCGGACATCATCGGACTGGAGGGGGATGATATTCCCGAATGTGCCGGTGAAGTGGAGGTGAATACCTATGATGGGCCAGACTAGGCGCAAGCAGTATGTGGAGGTGATAGCTACTCACCATATTGACGGAAGTGTACGACCGCAGAAAATCATCATTATAGCCGGGCCTACCTTTGATGTGGAGGACGTGAAGGGTGTAACGAAAGTGAAAACGCTCTCCACTTTAGAGATTGCCAACCGTTACACGGTGGTGGTCAAAGGGAAAGAAACCTTTCTCTATGAGGACTGCGGGAAGTGGTTTGTGGAAATGAAAACCTAGCCGGATTACTCCTGTATGGCCTCAATCATGGATTCCAGAAGATTCAGTACAAACCGCTGTTTTTCTGGGGGCAGCGCGGCAATTTTGCTCTGCAGCAAGTTGGCCTTTTGAGGGACGGCAGCATCAAGATTGTCCATCAGAGCGAAGTCGGAGGATGCTCCCAAAGCATTCAGAATTTTTACCGCTGTTAGGAGCTTGGGAACTCTAATCCCGCTTTCAACGGCGGTCAGGTATGCTGTTGAAATACCTGCCTCCTGCGCCACAAACTTTCTGCTGACGCCGTGGGCCTCTCGGAACTGGCGGACCCGCTCTCCAAACCGGGAGACATCGAAACCCCTGGACCTTTGGCAAGGGATGGCAGAATCCTGGAAAGAACGGCCCAGGAGAAAATCCACCGAAACGCCAAAGGTATCTGCCAGCAAAATCAGTGTGTTCATATCAGGGCTGACTCCTTCCCGTTCATAAGAATAGAGCTTTCTTACTGTCATATCGTTTCCCAGTATTTCCGCCAACCGTTTTCTGCTCCACTTCCGGCTTTCCCGGAGCATTTCCAGATTCGTCAAGTTCATCCCCCCTTATTGTTCTTATTTGCAGTATAACGGATTTTGGGGTAACCTTCAAATTACAAATTTTGTACTTATCTATTGAAAGTTTACGAAATATGTGCTATAGTATACACGGAATCTTATACCTCACGCATTTTCTCTATTTGTTCCAGCAATGTGAGCGCTGCCCGGCTGAACTCCGGATTGCCCAGTTGCTGGATACGCATAGCGACTTTGAGGTTATCCTCACTGACCGGAACACGGATGTTTGTGCGTCCCAGCAGAAAATCTATGGAAACGGCAAAATAATCCGCTATCTGAATCAGGGTATCATAGCCAGCCTCATGGGTCCCGGACTCATATTGCTGGTATGTTGACTGTGGTATGCCTAAGTCAAGGGCTAAGTCCATCTGGGTCATATTCCGCTCTATCCGCAGCCGTTTTAAGTTTTCCAGCATCAAAATCACCACCATAACTATTTGCTCTAATTGTACAGATAAATACTCGCACAATCAAACTTGTTTTGAGATATTTTGTTATAAGAAAACCCAATTCGGGGCAAAGTGGGTGATATTAGATGACAGCGGCAGAAACGATGGGCATGGAACTGGCTTATCAAATCCAAAAGCGCCTGTATGAAAGCAGCTTAACAGCAGAAGTTTTCGCGCAACAGTGCGGTGTGCCAGAGGAACTTGTGGAACAGGCTATGGAGGAAGAATCCATCCCAATCGAAGCGGTGGAGAAAATCTGTGATACACTTGGCATTTCTGTAGATTCTCTGCGGAGGATGCCCGTGTCTGGAAATTTTGTCGAATTACAGCGGCTTGTGTTGGATATAATTCAAGCCGGGCGTTTGTGTTCATATCAGACAGCAGCGGAAGACATCCTAAGTGAGATGGAAGATGTGCCGCTGTTTGAACAAAACCGCAATTTCCGTTGGCTGAAACAGACCATTGAGCATCCTGAGATGTATGCACGCCCAAAAGCGCAGAAAGAAAGACGCTGGCATAAACAGAGTGTATGGAAACTATTCCAAAAACGCTCTCTGGTATCTTCCGTATGCCTGACCCGGAAGATTAGCAAGAGACAAAAAGACAAACTAGAACAGCTAATCGAGGATTCCAAGAAAAAATGACCGTGACCATCCATTCCATATTCAACAGCATCCTGTGGGGCGGGCTTATGGCCCTGGCCCTGTCCGCTCTGAGCCGGAGCAGATGGTTCCTCTGCCGGTTTGGGGCGACGCCATTAGTGGTGCTTACAGCCGCAGCGCTGGCCCGGTGCTGCCTGCCGGTAGAGCTGCAGGTCACCAAGGAAGTCGGCGCAGCCACATTGAACCGCCTGCATAAGCTCATCGACCGGGCGGCAGGTTCACCCACACCAGAGACCTGGTTCTTTGAAGTCTGGCTGGCCGGAACCGTGATGGGGCTGGCCCTGTGGCTCCCCAAATACGCCGTTCGGCTTTGGGCGGCGAGAAACATTCCCACTACAGACGATGACCGAATACAGCGGTTTTGCCGGAAGCACGGCATATCTGGCTTGCGGGTGGCTTTCACCCCAAGAGTTTTCACGCCTTGCGTTATCGGCTTATGGCGCGAAACGATTTTACTTCCCGATACCAGCTACACCCATAAGCAACTGGATTTCATCCTGCGCCACGAATACGCCCACGTCAAGCACCATGACGGCCTGCTGGATTTTGCCCTACGCCTTATCTGTATTTTGTTCTGGTGGAATCCGAGCGTTCTGATCTGCCGGGCGGTAGCCGTCAGGCTGTGTGACCACTATGGAGAAAACTATTCTGCCTCGTCTTCCTCCACAAGGAAATCCAGCGAAACTTGAAATATCTTCGCAAACATTTTCAATTCATAATCCGCTACCACACGGCTCCCATCTTCTATTCGGCTGATGGACTTTTGTTGGAGCGAAATCCCCTCTACCTGCATCTTTGCGGCAAGCTGTTCCTGTGTTAGCTGCCGTTTTTCTCTTAATTCCCGAATTTTCTTACCAGAGATATTGCACCGCTCACCATACTTGTAGATTTTCATGCTGTCACCGTCTCATCCTACATAAAATAGTTTTATGTATTGACAGTAGCACGAAATATATGTTATCATATCCCAAAGATGACTATCGATGAAATTTCTTTCCCATTTCATCATTTGCGCAATATATTCTACCCATGCACAAGCGGCTGAAACGTCTCCGCTTGCAGCGCAAAACAGTGTGGAGGACATCCAGCCCCACGCGGATGTTATCGTTACCAAGTACCGGGCCTATCAGGGCAAGCTGCAGAAACGCCGGTGGAACGAAACCCGTGGCTATTGGGTTGACCCCTACTGGATCACCATAGGAACGCAGGTGTGATTGCTCCTATACGGCAGAAAGCATACGAAAAGGCGGAAGTGTTGCCAAGTTAAGAGGGGACCGCTTCCGCCTTAATTTACACAAAGAGAGGTGAATAAACTTGACGTTAGCTGAGATAAACCTAACACAGGAAACGGCGTATAAGCACAACCTGCAAAGGATGCTGCGCTCGGTTCGCATGCTCTGCGGTTTTACCCAAGGCGATATAGCCGCCACACTATGTGTGAACCGGGCCACCTACACCAACTACGAAACCGGGAAGATCTGCCCAGACATAATGACCTTGATGAAACTAGGCGCGATTTTCCAGATCCCGCCGGAATCCTTTCTGCACCCGGATGAGTATGCGAACCTCGAAACGGCCCAGCGGCGAGTCCGCCATATGCCCGCTATGGACCCCCAAAAGCTGGGTGATTTGAGTGAAGAAGAAAAACGGATGATTGCGGCCCATAGG
This sequence comes from uncultured Eubacteriales bacterium, assembly GCA_910580045.1. Taxonomy (GTDB): domain Bacteria; phylum Bacillota; class Clostridia; order Oscillospirales; family Acutalibacteraceae; genus Acutalibacter. The sequence goes on along the minus strand of CAJTXF010000051.1, from coordinate 4,872 downwards.
CTGAAAACAAACTTCCCGGCCAAGACTTACGACAACATTTCAAAACGAGCTGAGAAGGCGTTGGGACAATTCCTCATCAAGAAAACCTATATGGGTTATCCCTTTCTGGTGAGCGCCATCCGCGAGGCTCTGAACGCTCTGCCAGACCGCTTGACTACGTCCGAAATATGTGAACTGGTTGCGGCCAATGAAGGAGCCGATCCAGCAGTTGTGAGCCGGGGCCTGACCCGGATGGTCAACAGCATTTGGAATTATACCAGGAACTGGCCGGTATACAATCAAATAGTTGGGCAGGAAGTTGCAACAAGACCTCTGCCCATCGAGTTTATCTATGGCATGGCTGATTACCTGAGCAAACAGTAGTGTAGGATGAACTACTCATCGAGGGTTTTCAGCCGCCGCAGCGCGGCCTTTGTGGTGAGTACCAACTCAGTGATCAGTTTGATCTCAGCCTGTGAGCAATCCGCAAGCTGTTCCGTGATCCAACTGTCATAGGTGGGCCGGGCCTTCTCCACTTCAATGCAAAGCAGCTCATCCGCAGAGCAGTCCAAGGCATTCAGAATGTCCACAAAGGTCTGCAGGCTGGGGATGCTCTTTCCGGTTTCGATATGGCTGATGTGGGAGGTGCCCACGTCTACCTTTTCAGCCAAACGCTCCTGGCTGATTTTCCGCTCCATTCGGACGGCACGGATGCGCCCGCCAATGTCTTTATAGTCCAGCATAATACAGTCAGCCTCCTTGGATTTTTCTACCTGTATTGTAAGTACATTTTGATCGTGTCATAACAGTCTAAAAGAGCAATTGTGCTTTTGAGCATATAAAAGGAGGTGTTTCCTTGCTTAAATACAAAAATGGCAGCTTTCATGCTTGCGGCGT
>CAJTXF010000051.1:0-3986 GCA_910580045.1 uncultured Eubacteriales bacterium | reverse complement strand
CTCCTTCCGGCTGCCGGAAGGAGCCTGCCTGGAAACCGAGTCTGTCACATCCTATGAATATGGGCTTACGGCATGGCTGGAAAAACATGATCTGTGGTTTGAAATTTTCGTAGACGATGAAGATGACCCACGGGCGGACCTGGAGACTCTTTTTACAGACGAGAGTTCCACATTTGTCCCATACTCGCCCATAACAGAGATTTTGCACAATGGGATGAGGGGACATGAGGTTTTTTATCATGACAGTAAAAGCGACTATTACGAGTGCCGCCTTATTGTCTCAGAGGGCATCTCAGTAGTATTCTATGCCTGGTGCCATAGAGACAGCGTGAAGAACATAAAGGCACTGCCGGAGATCCAAGAGGCCCTAAAAAACATAAGAATAGAGGAGAAAAAAATGGAACACAATCAATCAGAATTTCAAATGAATTTGGGTCAAATGCTGCGCATGCAGCGCAAAAATGCTGGCCTGAGCCAGTCTGAAACAGCCGAAAAACTGGGTATATCTCTCACTAGCTATGTGTACTATGAGATGGGCAGAGTTTGCCCAAATTTGGTTACAGTAAAGAAGATGGCTGAAGTCTTCGGCGTGGAACCCTCTTTGTTCCTTGATCCAGAGCAGTTCATAGCTTGAAATGCAAGAAAGCGCCGGGGAAACCGGCGCTTTCTCCTGTACATTACTCTGTGGAAAGATCCTCCATATTCGCAAGGGCAAAATCAATCATTTGATTCATCAGCTCGTTTCGGCTAAGTCCATATTCAGCGGCCCTTTCATCGACTTCCCGGAGGGTGTCAACGGCAATTCGCATGGAAATTACTTCCTTCTCCGGTTTCCTCGGAACAAATTTTGGCACAACACCCTCCTCCTTCTTGCCAAGATTATATCTCATTTGGTATATTATGGATATATTCTAATTACGATATTCAAAATAGAATACACAAGGGAGGCTAAGCATGCGTGAAAAAACCTGTTGTTTTACCGGCCACAGGCACATACCAGAAGAAACTTACCAGCAAGTGAAGAAAAAGCTGGAACAGACCATTAAAAAGCTGTATAATAGTGGTATCATATACTATGGCGCTGGGGGTGCCCTTGGATTTGACTGTCTCGCGGCTGAGACTGTTCTGCGCTTGCGGGAAAATTACCCAAAGCTGCGGCTGATCCTCGTCCTGCCCTGTAAAGATCAAACGAGGGGCTGGAAAGCGGAGGATAAAAATAAATATGAGGAAATCAGGCAGAGAGCGGATAAGGCCGTTTACACCAGCGAGATCTACGCCACTGGCTGTATGCACAAGCGGAACCGCCACCTTGTAGACTGTAGCTCTGTATGCGTCTGTTATCAGACCCAGCCCAGAGGCGGGACAGCATACACAGTTAACTATGCGCGGGCTCATGGGCTTGCCATTTTCAACATGGCCTAAGAAAGGGGAATACTGCATGAAACAATTTGTTACATTCACCCAGCGGAAAATACTGCAATATTATTGGAAGGAGCAAACGCCGTTTACTGTAAGCGGCTTGATTGAAAAGGGCGTCCTGCATTTTCCGGCTCTTGGCAGGCTGACCCTTCGGCTTATGGAATCCCGAGGTCAGATATTGGCCTGCGATAGCTGGGAGGGGGAACCGCTGTATATAGGCACAACAGATTCAGCAGATGAATGGGTCAAAATTTGGAGAGAGTATTCCGATCCGGCGGCTATGGACAAGTGCTTTGGCGGAAGTCTGCGCGGGATGAATAAGTACGAAAGGGAGGAGCAGCTTGCCAAATTAGATGAAATTATATTGGAATATGCGCAAAGAAAGGACAACCATAAAAGTAAGGATTGTGCTATACCGGCAAAGGGGAGGATCATCACCTTATATCCAACGAGGAAGTGAGGACTTGTGATAATCATAAGCTGGAACGTCAACGGCCTTATGGCCTGCATAGACAAAAATGGGTTTGAACCGATAGAGGCATTGCAGCCGGACATCCTGTGCCTGCAAGAGGTCAAGACCCAGCGCCGTCCCAAGGTGCTGCCGGGATACCGACACTATTGGGAAACCGGGAAGCGGGAGGGCTACGCCGGAGTATTGACGATGGCAAAGGAAGAACCTCTGGATGTGCGGATGGGCCTGGGCCAAGAGAGCCTGGACCGGGAGGGCCGCATCATCACACTTGAATACCAGGCATTTTATATTATCAACGCCTATGTCCCCAACGCGCAGGACAGCCCGGAACGTCGGGCCTACCGCGGCCGGTGGGACGAGGCGTTGTTTGTTTTCGTACAGAAACTGAAAGAATACAAGCCGGTCATCATATGCGGGGACTTCAATGTCACCCGCAGCGCCATAGACGTGTTCCCGGAAAACACCCGCATCCAGGACCAGGAAAAGGGATATATTTCAGTGGAGAGGGACAATCTGGAAACTCTGCTGGACAGCGGCTTTGTGGACGCTTTCCGGCACCTTCATCCAGATCAGGAGGGGGCCTATACTTGGTGGAGCCAGAGGTTTGAGAAGCGATCAAAAAACGATGGCTGGCGGCTGGATTACTTTCTTGTTGACAGGCAGCTTGCAAAACGGATTCACGCGGCAGAACACCACACAGAGATATACGGTTCCGATCACTGCCCTATTGCGCTGAAAATCCATCTGAACTATGTAGTTGGGGGAAAAGTTCGACCGTTCCAAGCTGCACAGCATACGGCCCTCCATTGACTTCCCCGATGCGTTCCTGGGGGAGCTGTGGGAGGAAACGGACTGGACAGCCGCAGAGCAGATACTGGCGAGCCTGCAAAAGATGATAGCATTGGCGGCACAGCAGCGGGACGGCGAGAAGATAAAGGCACTGCAAATGCAGTTAGTCCGCCGGACAGAAATCAAGCAGCTTGCAGTACGAAAGGTGTGCAGCGGCGATTCCGGGCCGGGGGTAGATGGTATCAAGTGGAAAACGCCTGGAGAGAAAATGCGGGCCGCGCTCATGCTGACCTCCAAGAACTACCACGCCCAGCCCTTGCGGGATATTAAGGTAAAGTCCAAGCCAACCGGCAGGGAGCGCACCTATGGCCTTCCCACCTACTTTGACCGGGCCATGCAGATACTTTACGGCTTTTCCCTGGCCCCGGTGTTGGAGGCTTGGGGAGAAAAGAAGTCCTTTGCGTTCCGAGTGGGGCGTTCAGCACTGGACGCTCACGCTTACATTCTGGAAGTCCTGCAGGGGCTAAATCCGCCCAAGTGGGTTGCTGTCATAGATGTAAAGGCATATTATTCAAACATACAGCGTACTTGGCTTATGGAGCATATTCCTATGGATAAGAAAGTGTTGGGAGAATTTCTTCGCGCCGGTCATGTGTTTGCCGGGGAGTTGTTTCCGGAAGAAGAATCCGGCATATCGCTGGGAGCCAACCTTTCGCCCATGATGGCAAATCATGTACTGGACGGGCTGCAAGGGTACATATACAAGCACCTGTATAGAGGTATACCAATCAGGGACTATGCCAATGGCAACTTAGTAAGGTTCGCGGATGACATCATCCTGTCTGCCAGGACTATAGTGGACGCGGAAAAAATGATTGGTATTGTCCGCGTCTTTCTGGCAGAGCGTGGCCTGCAAGCCTCGGAGGAAAAAACCAGGATTGTTTCTGTGGCCCAGGGCTTTGATTTTATCTCCAGGCACTATGTCAAGGAAAATGGACAGATACACGTTACACCTTCCAGGGCAGCGGTAGAAAGGATAAAGGCCAGTCTAAAGGAGTTGATTTTCACCCACAAACGCTCTCAAAAAGACCCTGATCGATTCCATCAACCGTAAGCAGTCCGGTTGGGCCTCCTACCACCGCTATTCCGATGCGCGGGCAGCATTCCAGGAGATAGACAAGCTGGTGGAGGACTGCCTATGGAAAGCGGCGCTTTCCCATCACCCCAAAATGAGTGAACAGAAAATCCGGGATAAATACTGGTACACAAATTCTTATGGCGAACCTATATACAGCCTACCAAAAAA
>CAJTXF010000050.1:18806-19287 GCA_910580045.1 uncultured Eubacteriales bacterium | reverse complement strand
TTGACAAGGGGAGGAGAAATGGAGTATACTAAAATAAAAAAAGTGCGGAGGCAAAAGCAAAGCACCGCCTAACGGCTCGGGGCAGGGGGTTAGCTACTAGAAGTGCTTAAAGGCGGATTCGCGGGTCCAGGGGGCCCCCCCCCTGGCGGGGTTTGGGGCAGAGCCCCAAGGTCTTGCCCTTAGGGGCGGCGCTCACCAAGAAACCTCCGGGGCACAGCTTCAGACGGCCCGCCCAAGTCCGACAGTGGCACAGGCAAGCGCCGCCAAAGAATCCAAGCAGCGCAAATCCGTTGACTTGGGAAAGCGCAGCTTTTCCAAGCCACGGAGAGCTACGGACTGGCCTGACCAAGCGTGGCTGCCCTGGACCTTCCCGCAAGATGCCGCTGACCCCAGAAAACGGGAGGTACCCGGAACGCTTAGCCTCCCAACGTGGGTGCTGGCGTCCGCCTCTCTCCGAAAGTTAGGAAAGCGGGGCTTTCCT
>CAJTXF010000050.1:0-18796 GCA_910580045.1 uncultured Eubacteriales bacterium | reverse complement strand
GTACTGGCTCGGGCGGGCCGACTGCCGCTCTGCCTCGCCCCTTTCTCTTGGAGCGCCGCCCTAAGGCCAAGGTCATGGGGCTTCGCCCCACACCCCACCAGGGCTCTGCCCTGGATCCGCAAGGGGCCATGGTCTCGCCTACCGGCTCGGTCGGTTCGCGGCTTGTGTGCCGCTGGCACACGCTCACCCCCTTGACCCCGGTCGGGGCTCGCCGTCAGGCCCCTGCTTTTCCCCCGCCGTCAGGCTCTCCCCTATCAACCATTGCCCTGGAAAGGACATCCCATGGACCTGAGTATCCTTGTCTCCAATCCCCTTATCAACATCAGCGTTCTCTCCTGGGCCGCAGCTCAGACCATCAAGACCCTTATAGACGCTGTCAAGCATAAGCAGTTCGACCGCCGCAGGCTCTCCGGCGCTGGGGGGATGCCCAGCTCCCACTCTGCTGTGGTCTGCTCTGTACTTTTGACCGCCTATTATATGTACGGCTTTAACTCCCCCATCTTCGCCCTCAGCTTTGTGCTGGCCCTGATTGTCATGTACGATGCCACCGGCGTCCGCTGGGCTGCCGGGCTTCACGCCCGGGCCATCAACCATATTGTCAAGTACCTGGAAGAGGACAGCCCAGAGGGCAGGCAGGATTTGGAGCAGCTTATCCCCAGGCTGAATGAGTCTTTGGGCCACCGGATGCGGGAGGTGGTCTGCGGCGCGGGGCTGGGCCTGCTTATTGCGGTGATTGGCCATCTGCTCCGCTCAGCCTGAGGCCCCGGGAAACCAGAAAAGCCTTTGAAGCCACAGGCTTCAAAGGCTTTTCTTTGCTCAGCTTTTCACCTTCGGTTTCCGGCTTCCCTTTGCCTGGGGATTCTGCTCTTTGCCTCCTTTCTTCCTTTTCGCCAGCCGCTGCCTGCGTGCCAGCGCCAGCCCGCCGCAGCCTGCCACCGCAGCCGCCACGTACATCCCGATGCCTGCCAAATAGCTCCATCCCATCTCCCGGCCCCCTACTCAGCCTGCGCCTCCACCATCAGATACAGCTTCTGCTCACCTCCCAGCCGTCCGGCTGCCGCCAGCTCTGCCTGGGCCAGCTCCCGGTTCAGCCGCACAGTGGTATAAACCGCCGGGGTCTCCCTTCCGGGCAGGAGCAGCCCGCCGGTGCGCTCGTTTTCATAGTATAAGTATTCGCCCCGGGCTGTCCAGTATTCCCCGCCCTTGGGCTCTCCTGTGCCTGCTGGACGGAAACCGCCCCGGGTCTGCTCTCCTGCTTCCAGCACAGGCTTGCCGCCCACCTTGTCCACGCACAGGCGCACCCGCAGGCGGCAGCTGCTTCTGCCCTGGTTGCGGAATGCCATCCCCCCTTCCGCCGTGCCTCCAGGGGAGATGACCGGGCTGCCCTCCCCGTCCTGGCTGCCTAAGATAATGGCCTGGACCTGGGCTGTCTCCACATGGGGCTCCAGCAGCCAGCACAGGCCCCACAGCAGGGCCAGCAGGCCCAGGCCCAGGGCTGTCCATCCCCGCCTCACTGGCTCACCCGCAGGCGGAAGCTCTCACCCACCGTGCAGGCGCTCCCGGGCCCGGCGGCAAAAAACAGCACCGCGCTGCGGCGGTCAGTGTCCACCGTGTCGTCCTCCTGGCAGACCCCCAGGCGGCAGAGCTGCTCTCCGTCGCCGCCCCCCATGTGGGAGACTGTATAGATTCCGTAGGGCAGGCCGGTGAACTGGGCTGTCAGCACCGGCTGGCCGCTCTGGGGGTCCGGGTCAGGCAGGGCCTGGCGGTATATGGTGAGCCCCTGGCCCCGCAGGCAGAAAAGCACAGTCTGCTCTCCCTGCATCTGGGCCGCTCCCTGGGCCCGGATTGTCACCGTGCCGGTAACAACCCGCACCCGGTAGATAAGCTCCTTATGGCGTACCGCGCCGTCTGGGCCCCGGAGGGCCGCTTTCAGCAGATAGTCCTGGTCCTCCGCAGGCTTCTCCCGGCCCAGCTCCTCCAGGGGGAGGGAGCCCCGGGGGCTTGTCCAGGAGAGGGCCAGCTCCCCCTCACCAGAGGAAAAGAGCTGGCGGGCCAGCTCGTCCAGAGGCTGACCCTCCCGGCGCAGGGGCACGGACTCTCCCAAAAAGATGGTCTCCTCCCAGAGGGGGGGCTGGGCAGAGGTTTGGGCCAAGGTATGAGGCGTGACCAGGCAGGCCAGAAGAATGGCCAGGGCCAGGAAAAGTTTTGACATGGGGCGGCGTTTGACTGACATAGGCTCGGGCTCCTTTCAGGGGATAATGGTATAGTAAACGCGCTCGAAAATCGGTTTTACCGATTTTCAAGCAGAATGGCGCGAGTACATCCGTGCCGCCAGGTTCAAAAGAGGTATCACCTCCTTTGAACCGCGTTAACTATAAAATGTAAAAAGGCGCATACAGCTTGTACGCTCAAGTCAACCTTATCACAGCCTTGCCGAAAATCCTGTCACACCCTGCCGCCCTCTTGAAACTTTTCCCATTTCGGCGTATAATAAAAAGAGACTGCTGACGAAAGGAAGATTCCCCATGTAGAAAGAGCCCCCGCTTTTTAAGGAGACTCTGATTTTTGCTTTCCCTCTGCCCGCGGCAGGGAGAAAGCCCGGAAACCCACGGTCCCATAGGACTGTTCAGAGCTTCCTCCAGGAATCAAACTATCATAAGGAGGGCTTATTTTGCCTGATATCCGTTCCGAAATTACCCGCCGCCGGACCTTTGCCATTATCTCTCACCCTGACGCCGGCAAAACCACCCTGACTGAAAAATTTCTGCTCTACGGCGGCGCTATCGCCCTGGCCGGCATGGTCAAGGGCAAGCGCAACTCCCGCCACGCGGTCTCCGACTGGATGGAGATTGAAAAACAGAGGGGCATCTCCGTCACCTCCTCGGTGATGCAGTTCCAGTATGAGGGCTACTGCATCAACATTCTGGACACCCCCGGCCACCAGGACTTCTCGGAGGACACCTACCGCACCTTGATGGCCGCTGACTCTGCTGTGATGGTCATTGACGCCAGCAAGGGCGTGGAGGCCCAGACCCGCAAGCTCTTTAAGGTCTGCGTCATGCGGGATATCCCCATCTTCACCTTTATCAACAAAATGGACCGGGACTCCCTGAGCCCCTATGACTTGCTGGATGAGATTGAGAAGGAGCTGGGCATCGGCACCTATCCCATGAACTGGCCCATTGGCTCCGGTGTGGACTTTAAGGGGGTCTACGACAGAGAGAAGAACCGGGTGCTGCGCTTTATCCCCGAGGAGAGCGGCGCGGGCCGCCGGGAGGTCCAAGAGCAGGACTATACCTTGGACGACCCCAGCCTGTCCGGGGCTATCGGGGAATACCTCTACAGCACCCTGAAGGACGATGTGGAGCTGCTGGACGGGGCGGGCTATGAGTTCGATTTGGAAAAGGTCCGCCACGGAAAGCTCTCGCCGGTGTTCTTCGGCTCTGCCCTGACCAACTTCGGCGTAGAACCCTTTTTGGAGGAGTTCCTCCGGCTGACCACCCCGCCCCTGCCCCGCGCAGCCGGGGAGACACTGGTGGACCCGGCACAGGACCCCTTCTCTGCCTTTGTGTTCAAGATTCAGGCCAACATGAACAAGGCCCACCGGGACCGCATCGCCTTTATCCGCATTTGCAGCGGCAAATTCGAGAAGGGCATGGAGGTGGAGCACGTCCAGGGGGGGCGGAGGATGAAGCTGAGCCAGCCCCAGCAGCTTATGGCCCAGAGCCGGGAGATTGTGGAGGAGGCCTACGCCGGGGACATTATCGGCGTGTTCGACCCAGGGGTGTTCTCCATTGGGGATACCCTGTGCACCCCGGGGAAAAAGCTCCGGTTCCAGGGCATCCCCACCTTCGCGCCGGAGCTGTTCAGCCTGGTGCGGCAGAAGGACACCATGAAGCGCAAGCAGTTTGTCAAGGGCGCCAACCAGATTGCCCAGGAGGGCGCTATTCAAATCTTCCAGGAAATTGGCTCCGGTATGGAGGAGGTCATTGTGGGGGTGGTGGGCAGCCTGCAGTTCGACGTGTTCCAGTACCGGATGGAGAACGAGTACAATGTGGAGGTCTATATGCAGACCCTGCCCTACTCCTTCATCCGCTGGATTGACAACCAGGACCTGGACGAACAAGGACTGAAAAAACTCAACCTGACCTCCGATACCAAGAAGGTCCAGGATTTGCGGGGAAGGTACCTGCTGCTGTTCAGCAACCAGTGGAGCATCAACTGGGCTTTGGAGAGGAATGAGGGGCTGATGCTGTCCGAGTTCAGCGAGGGGTAAAAGTTATGGAGATACAATATACCGCCCGACCGGACGAGAGTATCAAAAAGCTGGCCGAGGCGCAGCACGAACAGTATGAACAGGAGCACAGCGTGTTTTTCGGCTTCACCCCCTTCCAGCTGGTGGCCAGAGAGGAAGGGGAAATCGCCGGAGTGCTTTCCGGCTGGGCGGTCTATCGGGAAATCATGGTAGACGACCTGGTGGTCTTCGCCAAGTACCGGGGCCAGGGCGCGGGCAGGAAGCTGCTGGCAGAGGCAGAAAAGCTGTTCCCGGAGCGAGAGATAGATTATGCCCACCTAGTGACCAACGGCTTCCAGGCCCCAGGGTTCTATGAAAAGTGTGGATATACCCTGGAATTTGTGCGGAGAAGCCCCAAGGACCCGAAATATGACAAGTACTACTATTCCAAGGCACTGAACAGAAGCTAGACAATCCGTTGTGGAGAGGGCTGGCATTCCGGCCATTCCAAATATATCCTTATATCATACCACCCCAAAGATAAAAACACGGCCCGGTCGGTAGTCCTGGGCGTAGGAGTCCGGCGCAAGCGGCCAACTCCTATCAGTAACCTGCCTCCTTGGTTGTCCGTTCTTTGGCAAAACACCAAAGGAGGAACTGCCATGGAACAGGTAAATTGCAAGCTGACTGTCTTTTTTCAAGAGCCCTTCTGGGTGGGCGTTTATGAGCGTTGGGAGGGCGGGGCCTATTCCGCCTGTAAGCTCACCTTTGGGGCCGAGCCCAAGGATGCCCAGGTGTGGGAGTGGATTCTCACCGGGTTCCGAGGGCTCCGCTTCTCCCCCGCCCTGGAGGACGCTCCGCCCCCTGGGCCGCCCAAGAATCCCAAGCGGGCCCAGCGCTCTGCCAAGAGGGAGCTGGCGGAGCGGGGCGTGGGCACCAAGGCCCAACAGGCCCTAGCCTTGCAGCGGGGCCAGGGGAAGGCGGCCCGCAGACGGCGCTCTCGGGAGCAGAAGGAGGCGGAGCAGCAGCGGCAATTTCAGCTGCGGCAGGAAAAGCGCAGGGCAAAGCACAAAGGCCATTGACAGCAAAGCGGCAGGGCGCTTAGAGCCCCGCCGCTTTCGCTTGTATCGTGAAATCCCGCACCATCTCCCGGCCAGCCGCATAGGATGGAACAGCATGTTTGGGGGGAGGGACAAGATATGAGAACCGAACCGGGCCTCCATGGCTCCCCGCCCAATCTGACCAGCCGGGAGCAGGGGGAGAGCCTTCGGCTTTTAGAGGAGAGCCAGGCCATGCTGCGGGCCATTCTGCTGGGGCTGGGGCTGCAGTACCACTCCCTGGATTTGGAGCGCTGCCGCCTGTTGGACCCAGAGGCTCCCCAGGCAGGGCCAGAGCCCCAGAGCTATCAGATGGCCGCCTCTCTGATTACCCTGGGGGCACTGATTGGCTTCTACCGGCAGGCCCAGGCCATTGCCCAGCAGACTGCCCAGGCTGGCCAATGTGCTGACTGGACAGACGTAAAGCTGGACGGGCTGAGTATTGGCATCTCTCTGCTCAGGCTGTTCCGGCTGATGGGGGCAGGGCAGGATTTTGGTCCCCTGGCCCAGCAGGAACTGCTGGATGAACCAACCATATAGGGAAAGAGCCCCAGCAAAAGCTGGGGCTCTTTCTGCGTCTGCGCCCTTACAGCGCTTTTTTATACCGCCTGTACAGGTTCAGGGCCAGGGCCGCCAGGCCTGCCAGGGCCACCAGTACCAGCAGCCGGATAAACACCCAGCAGAATATCCCGCTGATGTCAAACAGATGGCCAACACCCCAGGTGAAAGGCAGGGTCATCAGCTCCCAGGCCTTATCCAGCCCCCAGAACACAAACTCTATGCCTGCCCCAATCACCCTGCCTGCCAGCTCCAGCACAAAGCCCAGCACCTTCCAGCAGCCCCCGGCCAGGGAGCCAATCACATCAAAAATGGACAATAACATTTTCATAACCTCCTCAATCAGTTATAGGATGGAAAACCAGCAATCTTTTATTCCCGCGCTGGCTTTGCCTTATTTGGTGCTTTCCACAATTCTATAGTAGGTCCGGGCTGTCAGCAGGTAGATAATCAGGTACATGATGCCGAACAGGACCACCGTGCCCGCCATAGAGGTGAGAATCAGGTTCAGGTTCACCGCGTTCATCAGGGCCAGAATCTTCTGCAGCATGGGGAAGGCGAAGCACAAATGCACAATGGCCGTCACCAGGGGCAGGAAGAACACCATCAGCACCTGGCTGTGAATGCTCTTTTTGACCTCCTCCTTGCTCATGCCCACCTTCTGCATGATGTCGAAGCGTCTGGCGTCCTCATAGCCCTCGGACACCTGCTTATAGTACATAATCAGCACTGTGCCCATCAGGAACATGGCCCCCATGAACAGCCCCAGGAAGAACACGCCTCCATACAAGCTGGTGAAGTCCTCCCGAATGCTGGGCTTGCTCATAAAGCTCATGGAGAAGCCCTCGCCGTTTTCCAGGGTTTTCCAGTCGTGGGACTTCCCGTCGATCCATTCCCGGATCTCAGCGGCCACGGCCTTCACCGTTTCCGGGTCGTGGCCCGCGATGTCGAAGCGGAAGATGTGCTCGGCCCAGTACCAGGACTGGTTTCTTCCATTGCCTTCATCATCCAGATATAGCTTCTCGCCCTGGATCACCGCCGGGTCGTTGAGCACCAGGGAGTAGCTCTCGTAGCCCATCATATAGCTGGTGTCCCGGTCCCGACCGGGCAAATCGATTTTTTCCACCTGATAGGTCTTGCCGAACACGGTCATGGCGTCATAGGGGAAGGTATTGCCCGGGTCGTAGAGCAGAACCTGGTCCGCCGCCAGGGAGCGGGAATCGTTGAAGTAGCGGTTGTAGTCCTCCAGGGTGTAGATGTCAAAGCTGGCGTAGACCGAGCTCATCAGCCCGTCGTTTACATAGAGGGTATCGTCCACCCGGGAGCAGCTGAACAGCCAGGAGCGCCGTTCCAGCATATTCTCCATCTGGGCATTGTTCCGGGCGCAGGCGGCGGCAGCCTCCTGCCGGAGCTCTTCCAGGTCCTCCTCCGCGATGCCGGCGAAGTTCATCTCCACGTCCCTGGGGCAGCGGCGGTTTACCGCGTCGTCCACCCCTGTGTAGAGCGCGAAGGTGGTGGATACCGTCACCAGCAGGCAGGTGAACAGAATGCAGATGGAGGCCAGCCCCGCCGCGTTCTGCTTCATCCGGTAGAGCATCCCAGAGACGGTGGTGAAGTGCCGGGTCTTGTAGTAGAAGGACTTGTTCTTTTTCAGCAGCTTCAGCATGGCCGTGATGCCCACAATGAACAGCAGATAGGTGCCCAAAATCACCAGCACCACTGCCACAAAGAACAGCATCAGAGCGTCCATGGGGTTGGTGATGGACAGGGACAGATAGTACCCCGCCCCCAGCAGCCCCAGCCCCAAAATGGCCAGCAGCCAGTGGGCCTTGGGCTCTTTCTCGCCGGTCTCGCCTCCGTGGAGCAGCTCAATGGGCTTAGAGAGCCGGACCTGCAAAATATTGTATAGGGCGGTCACCAGGAAAATGCACCCAAACAGCACCGCTGTCAGGATAATGGAGGCCGTTGGAATCAGGAAGGGGAGTACGTCCGCCATGCCCAGCAGGTGCTCTAAAATCAGGAAGAACACTTTCGAGAAAAGGATGCCCAGAGCCAGCCCCATCACCAGGCAGATTGCCGCTGTCAGGAAGGTCTCGCTGAGGATGACCCCCGCGATGTGCCGCTTCTCCATGCCCAGGATGTTGTACAGGCCCAATTCCTTCTTCCGGCGCTTCATCAGGAAACTGTTGGTATAGAACAGGAAGATGGCCCCAAAGATGGCGATGACCCAGATACCCAGCCCCAAAGCGCTGGCGGCGGTGCGGGCCCCGTAGAACTCCGAGTTCTCGGTGCCCTGGGTCAGGGCGCAAATCATGTAAAACATCATGATAATGCCTGAGCCGGACAGCAGATAGGGCACAGTGACCCGGTAGTTTTTCCGCAGGTTCTGCCAGGCCAGCCGGGGATACAGCTTAAGCATGGGGCTCCTCCTCCTTTTTGCTGGTGGCCAGGACCGTCAGCGTGTCTGAAATGCTCTGGTACATCTGGTCGTCGTCCATGGCCCCCCGGTAGATTTGGTGGAACACCTGGCCGTCCTTGATGAACAGCACCCGCCCGGCCCGGCTGGCTGCCTGGATGGAATGGGTTACCATGAGCACGGTCTGTCCGTGGGCGTTGACCTGGGTGAAGATGTCCATAATCTGCCCGGCGGAGCGGGAATCCAGGGCTCCGGTGGGCTCGTCGGCCAAAATCAGCTGGGGCTGGGTGATAATCGCCCGGGCAATGGCTGTGCGCTGCTTCTGGCCCCCGGAAATCTCATAGGGATACTTTTCCAGCAGGCTCTCAATGCCCAGCATCTGGGCAATGGGCGTAAGCCGCTGGCGCATCTCGGGATATTTCATTCCGGCCAGCACCAGGGGGAGCAAAATGTTGTCCTGCACAGAGAAGGTATCCAGCAGGTTGAAGTCCTGGAACACAAAGCCCAGGTTATCCCGGCGGAAGGCGGAGATTTCCTTCTCCTTCAGGCTGACGATATCCCGCATATTCAGAAAGACCTGGCCCCCGGTGGGCTTATCCAAGGCGGCGAGGATATTCAGCAGGGTGGTCTTGCCAGAGCCGGACTCGCCCATAATGGCGGCAAACTCCCCCTGCTCCACAGTAAAGCTCACGTCCTGCAGGGCGTGGACCTGGGCCCCGCCCAAGCGGCCCACATATGTTTTCTTCAAATGCTCTACGTTTAACAGTGACATCTCGCATTTCTCCTTCATGTTTGCTGTGCTCTAAGTATAGCGGGTATTTCTTACAAATTCTATAACATGGGCTTACAAAACAGGAGCGTGAGCTTACAGTTTTGTCACGTAAAGGGACTGAGGCCCCTTTCCTTTTCTGCTGCTTTCTGTTATGATAAATTCTGTAAAAATTTTTGTCCGGCAGTGAATGGTTTTCCCATTCTCCGGCGTATTAAGAGTAGAAACATAAAAACGGAGGGATTTTCCATGAAAAAGTCACTTGCTATCGTACTTGCTCTTCTCACCATCTGCGTTTTCCCCTTGAGCGCATCGGCCCACCACGGCCGCCGGGTCAGCCAGGGCGTGTGCGGCGGCATCCAGAATGCCTTCCACCACGGGACCTCCTGCCGTGCCTGCCGCCATGCTGACGCCAATGGGGACGGCATCTGCGACAACTGCAACACCGGCTGGTCCTGCCCCCATGCTGACGCGGACGGGGACGGCATCTGCGACAGCTGCGGCAACACCTGCGGCTATGTGGACGCAGACGGGAACGGCATCTGTGACAACTGGGGGAGCGGCACCGGAAACGGCACTGGTGCAGGAACCGGCAGCGGCAGCGCAAGCGGCTCTGGGAACAGCTGGGGCGGCGGTCACCATGGGGGCGGCCATCACGGCGGACGGCACCACAGATAACCCCAAATCATGCGCGGTGAGCAGGAGACCCAGCAGGCAATGGAGCGTTACGCTGACACGGTGCTAAGGCTCTGCCTCATCCACCTGAAAAACCACGCCGACGCAGAGGACGCGTTTCAAACAGTATTTTTGAAATACGCCCTCTGTTCTGTCGTGTTCGAAAGCCCTGAGCATGAAAAGGCTTGGTTCATCCGGGTGACTCTAAACGCCTGCCGGGACTCCCTGCGCCAGCTCTTCCGCCGCAGAACCGTTCCTTTGGAAGAGGCCGCGGCCCTGCCCGCAGACGCGCCCCAACGGCACCAAGACCTTTGGGAGGCAGTGCTCGCCCTGCCCCCCAAATGCCGGGACGTAATCTATCTCCACTACTACGAGGGCTATCCGGCCCCGGAAATCGGGCGGCTGCTCCACAAAAATGTCAACACAGTCTACACCCTCCTGCATCGGGCAAGGGCCCAGCTGCGGGAGACCCTGGGAGGTGACGCAGATGAAGAATGAGCTCCGAGAGGCCCTGGACAGCATCCGTGCCGGAGAGGGGCTGAAAGCCCGAACCAGGGCCTATGTGCTTTCTCAGGCCGCTGGGCGCGCCCCGTCAGCCCAGGCCCGCCGGTTCCGGCGCTGGATATGGGCAGCGGCCTGCGCGGTGCTTTTGAGCATAGGCGGGCTGTTCGGACACCTTTGGCTGACGCCTGTGTCCGCCATCAGCATGGACATCAACCCCTCTTTAGAGCTGGAGCTTAACCGCTTTGGCCGGGTGGTGGCTGTGGAGGGCTTCAACGACGCGGGCCGCAGCCTGCTTCAAGGGCTGGAGCTGCGCTTTCTGCCCTATACCGGCGCGGTGGAAAAGGTCCTGGCAGAGGAAAGCATAGCGGCCCTGCTGGACGAGGGGCTGCCCATGTCCATCTATGTTATCTGCGATGACGACACCCAGCGGGAAGAGATGCTCTCCATCCTGGAAAACTGCACAAACAGTCACAACGGAGTTCACTGCCACGGGGGCGGGGCCGGGCACCACAGCGAAGCCCACCAGGCCGGTTTTTCCACCGGCCGGTACCGGGCCTATCTGCGGCTGAAAGAGCTGGATTCCAGCATCACCGCAGAAGAGGCAGAATCCATGACCATGGCCGAGCTTCGGGAGAGGATTATCGCCCTGGCGGGAGAGGATGACATATTCTTTGCCTCTGGGGGCTGCGCGGGCGGCGGGCACCACGGAAAAGGGCACCATGAGTAAGATTTGCCCGAGGATTCTGGGCCTCCCCGCTCCGCTTATGTGAGCAAAGCTCTGACAAAACAAAAAAGGCCGGGCAGATAAACTGCCTGGCCTTTTCCTTATGCTCCGTCCCAGCGCCATCCTCTGTATATACCCATATTTCCAGAGGTGGTGCTCATGGCAATGGCTCCGCCGCCGGTCCCGCACCGGGCCTTGCCATCGCTCTTCTCCACCGGAAAGTCCGTGTCAAAGGAGCCGGACAAGCTGGAATAGCTGGCCACAAAGCCCGCGCCCTCCGGCAGCTCCAGCCGCAGCCCGCCGGATACGGAATCCAAGTCCGCCTCCTCAGGACAGTTGTTCAGCGCGGCCTCCATTTCCCCAGAGACCGTGTCTATGTGCAGGACCCCCGCTGTGCCCTGATACTGGCAGTTCCCGGACACTGTGCTGATATTCAGCTCCTCCTGACAAGTCACATTCCGGGCCTCCACGCCGCCGCTGACTGTGCTGATATGGAGCCCAGCGCCGCCTGCCGTGCCCTCCAAAACCACATTCCCTGAGACAGAGGACAGGTTCAGCGCCTCCTCGCCAGCGCAGGCCGTCAGGATAAGCTCCCCGCTGACAGTAGAGGCCTCCAAGGCCTCTGCGGCACAGTCTGTGATACGCAGAGTATCGCTGGTGTTCTCCACCCGCAGCTTTGCCAGCCCGCTGGCCAGTTCAGGAGGAAGGAGCACCTCCAGCTCTTTGTCCATCCATCCCCCCAGCCAGCCCAGGTTCACGTTGAACCACCGCCGGAACCACTGGCCGTCCCAGCGCACAGCCAGTGTGCCGGACTTCACGCTCACGTCCATCTGCCGGCCCTCGTCCAGCTGTTTGGCCGAGCGCTCGGTAATATGGATGAGCCCGTCCGGGCTCAGGCCCACAGTCACCGGGCCGTCC
Source organism: uncultured Eubacteriales bacterium (assembly GCA_910580045.1). Classification (GTDB taxonomy): domain Bacteria; phylum Bacillota; class Clostridia; order Oscillospirales; family Acutalibacteraceae; genus Acutalibacter. The sequence continues at coordinate 6,901 of CAJTXF010000050.1, read as the reverse complement.
AGCCAGCTGACTTCCAGAGAGTCTATGTTCTCCTCCTGGGGGTCCAAAGCCTTGGTGTTCTCAATGGTGCGGGGGGCAGGCTTGCCATTAGGGCCAAAACCGAAATGGTCCGTGTTCAGCCCCACTGCCAGTACCATAGTCAGCAGCACCGCTGCCAGCCCGCAGGTCACGATGGTGAATATCTGGGTTTTTTTCAGCTTTTTCATAGGTCTTCCCGCCTTTAGCATGTACAGCTTTCGCATGTACATAGTATTATATTGCAAACAGAATCACAGGAAAAGGGCATCCCTTTTGGTGCAGGAGAAATATCACAATATTACAGCTTCTTCTGCTCCATCATGGCCTTCAGCAGGGTGTTCACAATCACGTCCACTGCAGGGGCAATCAGGAAAATGACCCAGGTGATGTACCACTTCCCGGTGCCAAAGCTCAGCAGGAAGTACAGGGCCAGCACCAGGGGCCAGAAAGCCCCGTTAAAGGCTGCCACCCAGTGCTTTTTCTTCACTTTCGCGCTCTGCCACTGGCGGAAGTCCTCCACCACAGTGCCCGGGGCGGGCCGGGTGCTTTTGGGATGGGTGAGGCTGTCAAAGACCAGCAGGCCTGTGGCCAGGGCAATCATGCCTAACATACCCACTGGCGCAAGCACCTCGCCGGCAAAACCGTCTCCCACAGAGGTGAGGACAATGGGCGGCACCAGGCTGAGGATATACAGTATCACTGCCACGGCCCGCACCAGGGCCCGTCTCTGGCTGGGCTGCTCCTGAGGATAGAACACGGGCTGGGGCACAGGCTGGCCGTTCTCGTCCTCCTCCAGCTGGGCGAACAGCTCCCGCACATCGCCAATACTGCCCACTGTCAGATTAAAGGCGTCCTCCTGGGTTTTGCCTTCCCCTACCAGGGCGTAATACTTTTCAATCAGGTTCTGGGTCAGCTCGATTTTCAGCTCATAGGCCCGCTGGGTTCGAGGGGCGCTCTCAAAAAGCTGGTCCATGTACTCACGAATTCTGTACTCCATATTCTCGGCTCCTTCATACTTAGGGTGTAATTAGCTCTTGAATCAGCAGCTTGGACTGCTCCCATTCAGCGGCCAGGCGGCCGTACTGCTCTGCTCCCGCTGGGGTGATGGAATAATATCTCCGGCGGGCGCCGGTGTTCTCATCGCCCCAATAGGAGGTGATAAAGCCCAGCTGCTCCAGGCGGCGGAAGGCGGTATAGAGGGTGGCCTCTTTCAGCTCATACTTGCCGCCGGTTTTTTCTTGGATACCCCGGTTGATTTTATACCCGTAGCTGTCACCGGCCATCAGCTGGGCCAGGATAATCGTATCCGTGTGCCCGCGAATCATATCAGACGCGATGGACATTGTATCCCTCCTTTCGAGGTAATTATACTTCAATATACCTCGCGTGTCAAGGTATATTTCAAAAAGTTATACTTTTTTAAGAAAGTATAGTTAACGCAGCTCAGAAGAGGTGATACCTCTGAGGTCTCCTACCTCTTTTGAATCAGGCGAGGAGGCCATAGCCTCCTCGCCCAGCTTGAAAATCGGCGCACCGATTTTTAAGTGCGTTTACTGTACTTCACCCTATTCCGGAAACCAGAAAAGCCCCAGCCCTCCCTTTGCAAGGATAGGCTAGGGCTCGCTTCTTGATGGTTTAGTCCACCCGCTCTCCCTCATTGCCCCAGCGCTCGCAGAAGCGCCCGGCAAAGGCGGGAGGCTCGCCGTTGGCGTAGAGATGGGAGATATCCCCAAAGGAGCTCATGCGGAAATAGGCCAAGCCCTCCCGGCGTTCCTCTGTGACAACCGTGGTGACAGAAGTGGGCGCGGCCATGGTCCCGTGCCAGAGAAGCATGGGCGGAATGTTCAGCAGGTGGCTGAGCAGCACGCACTCTACCCCAAAGTGACAGAAAAAGACAAGACTGTCGTTATTCCCCTTTACCGCCCGGTACAGGTTCCCATCCCGGCGGTAGCCGTGGCTCTCCAACAGCGCGTCCAGGCTGCCGGTAACCCAGCTGTACTGCTCCTGCACTGTGCCCGCGGCCATGGCCTCCTGCTCCAGCCAGTGCTCCCGAGAGAAAAAGCGCGCCTCACCTGTCCAGTCCTGAGGAAGCCAGTCCCAGCAGATGTGGGCGCCCTCCCGGTCAGGGCGGTGGATAATTCCCTCAAACTCCCGGAGCCAGGGGCACTCCTGGGCAGTGCGGCCCACAGCCTCCAGGGTAAGGCTGGCGGTATCCTTGGCCCGGCCCAAGGGGGAGCAGTAATAGGCCTGGGTGGGGATTTTCGCCATGCGCTGGGCCAGAAAGCGGGCCTCCCGCCAGCCCTTTTCTGTGAGGGAATCAATAGAATAGTCTGGGTCGCCGTGGCGGATAATCAGCAGTTTCATGGTATCACCTTTCTTTACATTCAGCGCTTGTGCCCTCAGGATTTGCGCCGGGATTTCCGAGCGTAATTTCCTGGGGACATTTTGTCCCGGCACAAGTTCCGGCTTTCAGGATAAAAGAAAACCGGCTGAAACTCAGCCCCGAAGCCAAATCCCAGCCAGAAATCTGGGATGACCACACAAAAAGATGGCGCCCGCTCGCGGGCAAAAAAGTTCGCGCATCCACAAAAGTGAGTGCGCGAATTGCTCGCGGGGGTATCCCGCTGGTCGAAGTGCGGAGACTCGAACTCCGTGCCTCGTGGTCCCAAACCACGCGCTCTACCGGGTGAGCTACACCTCGCACTGCCTCCTTATTATAGCGGATTCTGGGCGGGGTGTCAATATGCAAATGAAAAAAGGCGCAGTAAGTCAGTCCAATGGCCTGCGGGAGGGAGCTTTTTCTGGCCTTCCATGCAGCGCGCTTTCTTTTAAGCCCGGTGAGGCTGCTGGATTTCCCTTTTGTTTTACGGAAGCTGCTCCGCGCTGTCAGGCTGGGGGCCCTCCCCAATGGAGCGCTCAATATATGCCTCCACCACAGCCCGATAGTCCTCTGTGCGGTAGTCCATATCCCGTACAAATTCCAGCATCTCCTGCTTACTTACCCACTGCATACCAATCACTTCTTCTTTTTGCAGAATCAGGCTGCTCTCATCCAGCTCAGCCCGGACAAAATATACATCTGTGTGCATGTGGTTCTTCCAATCCACCCAGCGGTACAGCTTGACCAGGTCTTCTGGGCGCAGCTGGGCCCCCAGCTCCTCCCGGACCTCCCGCAGGGCGCTGTCCGCCGGTGATTCTCCTGCCAGCACATGGCCCATGGTGATTTCCCACTGGCCTGGCCGGAAGTGCTTGGTCTCACTGCGCTTTTGCAGCAGGAAGCGCCCCTGGCTGTCATACAGGATGACATGGACGCCCATTGTAAAGTTTTCTCCCTTGTCAGCACCACGCTCTATGGTCTGGCCGGTGAACCTGCCGTCCGGGGTGTACAAATCCATCAGCTCCGGGCCATCCTGGGCGCCGGCCTCCGGCCCCTCCAGAGAGATAGGCTCCAACAGGCCGGACAGGCGCTCTCGGGAGAGATGCTCTTCCTTTTTCTCCTTGGCCTCAGGGGCAGGCAGCTCGTTCTCCTTCAGCCTGGGAATGAACCGGGGGGCAAAGCTGCCTCTCCCCCGGCCCATGATGTAAATCATGCCAATCAGCGAAAAAATCACTGCGCCGATAAAGTTCACGAACAAATCCTTCATGGTGTCATGCAGGCCGATGTCCAGATAGCCGGGCCAGGCTTCGCCGTTGATTACCACGCTCTCAATGGGAATGCGCACCGGGGAGTTCTTCCCCTCTGGGTTCAGGCTGACGGTGTTGATGACGCTGAGCCAGGTATCCTTCTGCATGTCCATATTGAAGAAGTAGTCCATGCCATACTCAAAGAACTCCCACAGCACGCCAATGGTCATAGAGAAGCAGAAGGCCACCACTGCCACGAACACTGGGGACAGGCGCACTCGAAAGCGCCGGGAGCGGTTGAGGATATCCACCATGGCAATGCCGATGGCTGCCATCAAAAAGCCGTTGATGGTGTGCAGCATGGTGTCCCAAAAGGGGAAAATCAGGTAATACTCCTGAATCTCCCCCAATATTTCCGCGGAAAAGATGAACAACAGAATAATGACCTCCAGAGTGTTGGGCACGTCAATATGCAGGCGGCGCTCCACAAAGCTGGGAATCAGGAACAGAGTCAGGGTCAGGGCGCAGAGAAACACGTCGTAATAGTCCCGGTTCAGCAGCTGCAGAATCATCACAGCCACCACCAGGGCACGCAGCACCACATACACCGTGAACAGCGCTGGATGGGCCTTTATCTCCGCCTTGGCGGTGCGCAGGTCTTCTGCCCGGCGCAGGCGGCGCTCCTCTTGGGTGAGCTTCACTTTTTTCTTTTTCGGCATTTTATAGTGTCCTCCTACAGATATTGATATAAAAGTTTCCATCCATTATACTACAAAAAGAGACAGGAAAAAAGCAGGAATTGAAATTTCTTTTCTTGACATCCAGGCTATTCTCCTTCATAATGATATTATCTCTTGCGAAAGCGGAAAGGAAACATGGAAAATGGAAAAGACAGAAAAGGCAGTCATCACCGTGATTGGCAAGGACATGGTGGGCATTTTGGCAAAGGTAACGGAGAGATGTGCCCAGCAGGGAGTCAACGTGCTGGAGGTAACCCAGTCGATTTTGCAGGATTTGTTTGCCATGGTGATGCTGGTGGATATGGCGGGAGCCAAGACGGACGTGGCCTCCCTCTCAGAGCGGATGGACGCGCTGGGGGCGGAGCTGGGCCTAAAGATACATGTGATGCACGAGGACATTTTTAATTCAATGCATCGGATTTGAGGCGTTTATGGAAATAAGGAAAGCACTGCCCGAAGACCTTCCCGTTGTGGGGGACATCACCCGGCGCACCATTCGGGAGGTGTACCCCCACTACTACCCAGCGGGGATAGTAGAGTTTTTCTTAGGTTGGCACGGTGACGATAAAATCGTCCAGGACATCCAGGCCGGAGAGGTCTATCTGCTGTGGGCGGGTTCCGAGGCCGTGGGCACCGTCACCCTCCATAAAGATGAAATCACCCGGCTGTATGTGCCGTGGGCGCGCCAAGGCAGGGGCTATGGCCGGGCTTTGCTGGACTTCGCGGAGAAGGCCATTGGCGAAAAATTTGGCATTATCCGCCTGGAGGCCTCTCTGCCTGCCGCCGCGCTGTACTGGAAGCGGGGATACCGGGTGGTGGATATGCTCACCGAAAAGCAGCCCAGCGGGGACGTGCTCTGCTGGGACGTAATGGAAAAGACCTGGAACGGTTAATCTATCAAGGGGGAATCAAGTTTGAACACCAATGAAATATTAGAGACCATTGACATGATTGACAACGAGAACCTGGACGTGCGCACCATCACCATGGGTATCTCCCTGCTGGACTGCGCCGGGCCGGACCCGGAGGCCGCCGCCCAAAAGGTCTATGACAAAATCTGCCGCTACGGGGAAAATTTGGTGAAAACCGGGGAGGACATCAGCCGCCAGTACGGCATTCCTATTATCAACAAGCGCATCTCTGTCACGCCCATCGCCATGGTGGCCGGGGCCTGCCCAGGGGCCTCTCCCCTCCGGTTCGCCAAGGCCCTGGACAGGGCCGCCCACACGGTGGGGGTCAACTTTATCGGCGGGTACTCCGCTCTGGTGCAGAAGGGCTTTGGCCCTGGGGATTACGCTTTGATTGAGAGCATTCCCCAGGCCCTCAGCGAGACCGAGCTGGTGTGCTCCTCTGTAAACGTGGGCAGCACAAAGGCGGGCATCAACATGGACGCGGTGGGCAAAATGGGCCGTATCGTCCGGGAGACAGCGGAGCTCACCGCTGACAGGGAGTGCATTGGCGCGGCCAAGCTGGTGGTGTTCTGCAACGCCCCGGAGGACAATCCCTTTATGGCCGGGGCTTTCCACGGCCCGGGGGAGCCGGACTGCGTCATCAATGTGGGTGTTTCCGGGCCCGGGGTGGTGCGGGCCGCTATCAAAAAGAGCGGCACAGGGCTGAGCCTGACAGAAATCGCGGAGCTGATTAAGCGCACAGCCTTCAAAATCACCCGCATGGGCCAGCTGGTGGCTCAGGAGGCCTCCCGGCGGCTGAGCGTGCCCTTTGGCATTGTGGATTTGTCCCTGGCCCCCACCCCGGCCATCGGGGACAGCGTGGCTTACATTTTAGAGGGCATGGGCCTGGAGGAGTGCGGGGCCCACGGCACCACAGCGGCCCTGGCCCTGCTGAACGACGCGGTGAAAAAAGGCGGTGTGATGGCTTCCTCCAGCGTGGGGGGCCTGTCCGGGGCATTCATTCCGGTGACAGAGGACGCGGGAATGATTGCCGCTGCCCGCAGCGGGTGCCTGACCTTGAATAAGCTGGAGGCCATGACCGCCGTGTGCTCAGTGGGCCTGGACATGATAGTGATACCTGGGGATACCAGCGCGGAGATTATCTCAGGCATCATTGCCGACGAGGCGGCAATCGGCATGGTAAACAGCAAAACCACCGCGGTGCGGGTGATTCCGGCCATTGGCAAGCAGGCCGGAGAGGAGCTGGACTTTGGCGGGCTGCTGGGTCAGGGGCCGGTTATGCCGGTGAACACGGCCAGCCCGGCGGAGTTCGTCAGAAGGGGCGGAAAGATTCCCGCGCCGCTGCAGAGCTTGAAAAACTGAGTGGAGAGACGAGAGCGGTTCTGTGGGAGGGCCGCTCTTTTCTTGACTTAAACCACAAAAAGGAGTATAATATGAGGTATTCTGATACTAAAGTAAACCGCATTTATTCGGGATAAAGCGCTGCCTGACGGCCCGGGGCGGGAGTTAGCGCCAAGCACTGCTCAAAGCCGGGCGAAAAGTTTCGTCCACCTTTTCAAAGGTGGCAGGGGTGCGGGGGCAGAGCCCCTGCGGTCGAAGCCCAACAGC
>CAJTXF010000049.1:7383-19331 GCA_910580045.1 uncultured Eubacteriales bacterium | reverse complement strand
TGTGTGCCACTGGCACACGCTCACCCCCTGGACCGCGCAATCCGGCTTTAGCCGTCTTCTTGGCGAAAGCAACTGCCTCGTGCCGTTAGGCTTCGCTTGCTCTATCCTACGCTCTACTATATTCCACCAAGGAGGAATTTCCATGCCCCCACGCTTTATGCCCCGCGGCCCTATCGAAAAACCCCGCGACCGGCGCAAAGTCCTTCTCCGGCTCTGGTCCTACATCTACGCCCACAAGTGGATGGCTTTTGCTGCCGTCCTTCTCACCATTGGCAGCAACCTCCTGGCCCTCCTGGGCCCCTATCTCTCCGGCCGGGCCATTGACGCCATCGGCCTCACAAAAGGCGGCGTGGACTTCCCCTCCGTCTTCTTCTACTGCGGCCTTATGGTAGTCTTTTACGCCGCCTCTTCCGCTCTCTCTTACATACTCTCCATCCTGATGATTCGCCTGAGCCAGCGCATTGTCTTCCAGATGCGCCAGCAGGTCTTCGACCGGCTCACCCTCCTCCCTGTGCGCTACTTTGACCAGCACCAGACCGGGGACATTGTCAGCCATCTGTCCTATGACATTGACACAGTCAACGCCTCCCTGTCCAATGACCTTCTGCAGATTGCGGCCAGTGCCATTACTGTGGTGGGCTCCCTGGCAATGATGATTGCTATCTCCCCCATGCTGGTGCTGGTGTTCGCGGTGACCATCCCTCTCTCCGTGCTGTTCACCCGGTATATGATCAAAAAGGTGCGCCCCCTGTTCCACAAGCGCTCTGTGATGCTGGGGGAGCTCAACGGCTTTGTGGAGGAGATTATCAGCGGCCAGAAGACAACCAAGGCCTATCACCAGGAGGCCACCCAGACCGCCCGGTTCGACAAGAAGAACCAGGCCGCTGTGGACGCCTACTACAATGCGGACTACTACGGAGCCATGACCGGGCCTTCCGTGAACTTTATCAACAACCTGTCCCTGGCCTTTATCAGCGTGTTTGGGGCTCTGTTATTCCTCTTGGGACGCATTTCCATCGGCGATTTGTCCAGCTTTGTGCTGTACTCCCGCCGCTTCTCCGGGCCTATCAACGAGATGGCCAATATTGTCAGCGAGCTCCAGTCTGCCTGTGCCGCGGCGGAGCGGGTCTTTGATTTGATGGACCAGCCCACTGAGCCTGAGGATGCCCTGGACGCGGCTGAGCTTTCCCATGTGGAGGGGGATGTGCGCATGGAGCACATCAGCTTTGGCTATGAGCCGGACAAGACCATTATCCACAATCTGGATTTGCACGCGGCTCCCGGCCAGCTTACCGCCATTGTTGGCCCCACAGGCGCTGGCAAGACCACCCTCATCAACCTGCTCATGCGCTTCTATGACCCGGACCAGGGCTGCATCACCCTGGACAGCCAGGACATCCGGAGCATTACCCGCAGGAGCCTGCGGCGCTCTTACGCCATGGTGCTGCAGGATACCTGGCTGTTTACAGGCACCATCTATGAGAACCTGGCCTATGGCAAACAGGGCGCCACCCGTGCTGACGTGGAGGCCGCGGCAAAGGCGGCCCGCATCCACCGGTACATCATGTCCCTGCCTGAGGGCTATGACACCATTCTGGACGAGAACGGGGTCAACATCTCCCAGGGCCAGAAGCAGCTTTTGACCATTGCCCGGGCCATGCTTCTGGACGCAAAAATGCTGATTCTGGACGAGGCCACCTCTAATGTGGATACCCGTACTGAGCAGCAGATTCAGGCCGCCATGCGCACGCTGATGAAAAATAAGACCTGCTTTGTGATTGCCCACCGGCTGTCCACCATCCAGAATGCAGACAATATTTTGGTGGTGCGGGACGGGGATATTGTAGAGCAGGGCACCCACCCAGCCCTGCTGGAGCAGGGCGGCTTCTACGCCAGCCTGTACAATTCCCAGTTCAGCTGAGGAATACCGGTATTCCTCTGATAAAATGAAATCCCCCGGAGAGAAATGCTTTCAGGAGAGCATCCCTCTCCGGGGATTCTCTTTTCTCCTTTAATGTTTCATGCTCCTTACGCTGGAGAGAGCTCACATAAGCTGAGTTTGGATTCGGGCGCTTATGTGAACACGCTCTCCATACAGCACGCCAAAATTTTCCCCGCAAAGAAGGATGCACCCTCATGGGCTGTCCCGGTTCTCTGCCCAGCTTCTTTTCTGTCCCCCTCCTTGGACGTGCAGTTTTTGGAGAAATCCATCATATCATTTACCATTCTACTGACTGAAAGGGATGGTAACCATGTTCTTATCCAACCTGTTGGATTTGTTCTCCCATGTACTGTACCTGATGCTCCATGTGACCGGCAGCGGCAGCTTTCCCCGGGCGCTCTCCGCAGCCCAGGAGAAAAAGGCCCTCTCAGAGCTGGCTCAGGGCAGCCCGGATGCCCGCAGGGAGCTCATTGAGCACAACCTGCGCCTGGTGGCACATATTGTAAAAAAATATTACGTTACCGGCGGCGACCAGGACGATTTGATTTCCATTGGCACCATCGGGCTTATCAAAGCTGTGGACAGCTTCGATGCCGGCAAGGGGATACGGCTGTCCAGCTATGCTTCTAAGTGTATTGAAAATGAAATCCTCATGCACTTCCGCGCCGGGAAGAAATCCGCCCAGGATGTCTCCATCAACGAGCCCATTGACTCTGACAAGGACGGCAATGCCCTGACTTTGATGGACACCATGGCTGTGGACGACACGGTGATTGACGACATCGACATCCGCATTAAGAGCCGCCAGCTCTATGACTTCCTCCCTGCCCTGGAGCCCCGGGAGCGCAGTGTCATCTGTATGCGCTATGGCCTGGGGGGTTACAAGCCCATGCCCCAGCGGGAGGTTGCCAAGCGTCTGGGCATTTCCCGCTCCTACATCTCCCGCATTGAGAAGCGGGCCCTGGAAAAACTTCGGGCCATGTTCCCAGCGTAACGCTGGTCACACTGGTCACGCGGAATGAACAATTAAGACCAGCGCTGTGATATCATCCTCATGGCCGTCACTGCGGCGCTTTTTCGCCTCCTCTGTCACCCGCTGGGCCAAAAGGTTGGGATTCTCGTCCTCGTCCCAGGCTGCGGCCATATCCACCAGCCACTCGCTGCCCGTGGCCACCACCCCGTCTGACACCATGAGAATCAAGTCCCCGGGGGACAAATCCCGGCGGCTGGTGGCAAACTCTACCCCGGGCATAATGCCCACCGGCACGCTGGAAGCCTCTATCACCTCGCTGCGCCTGCCCCGGCGCAGCACAGTACAGGCTGCCCCAGCCTTGCGGAATTCTGTTTTCCCGGTGAACAAATCCAGACACACCACGTCCATAGTGGCCAAAGACTCGTCCCCGGACTTGGCAATCAGGGCTGAGTTCACGGTTTCCAGCATACTGTCAAAGCCTACGCCCGCCTTCAGCAGGCTCTCTGCCATGGCTGAGGTCATGGCCCCGTCCACAGCTGCCCGGCCCCCAGTGCCCATGCCGTCGCTGAGCACGGCAATCAGCCGGCCACAGCCGTCATAGAACACATTGGTGCTGTCTCCGCAGAAAGCCCCGCCCCCAGCGCTGAGCTGAGAGAAGCCCCGGCCCACGTCCAGCAAGGGGCGTTGGCACATCTGGATGCGGCAGCGCTCCTCTCCGGCGCTGACGCAGGGAGGCGAGAAAATCCTGCCGCAGGCGTTGGACACCTCTCGGGTAAAGGCCGCCCGGTTCAGCCGCTTCTGGCGCTCCCGGCCAATCTCCGCCTCCACGGTCATGCGCTCAAACTTGTCCACCCGGCAGCAGACCTCAATGGGGGTCACCCCGCTGTCCCGCAGCACCACTGCCACCCGCTGGGCAGCCTCCTCGTCAAAGCGCTGATACTGGGCGAACTCCCCGGCCATTTCGTCCAGAATCCCTGCTGTGGTGCGGAAGTGGGCCTCCACCACCTCCCGCACTTGGGCGGCCCGCAGCTCTGCTGCCTCTTTCATTAAGTACCTGGCGTAGTTCTTGTTCAGTTCGTCCCGCATCTCCCCAGCCCGGCAGCAGCGGTCCGCGAACTCCTTGGTAAAGTCGCAGGTCTCCAGCTTCTCCTTTTCCTTGAGGGGGCCCGAGAGCTGGGCGAAATTCTCCAGGGTCTGCTCCTTATACTTGCGCCAGCAGACTGTGCTCATGCCGCACCCAGCGCAGATGGTAGAGGTAGATTTGTCGTACACCCCCCGCAGGTTGGGGGCGCAGACCACGCTGAGCTTTTGGGAAATCTCCTCCACAGAGGCGGACACATTGGACAGGGCCTGGGCAGCATATTTCAGCCGCATCACAATATTCCCCCGCAGGGCCCCGCCGCTGAGGCTGTCCCCCCGCAGGCCAAACAGCTCGCTGAGGCGGCGGCTTTTGGGCAGGAACATATACACCAGAGTGGCCACCGCCACCTCGATGGCCCCAGTGAGAATCTGCCCGCTGCCTGCCCCCACCTGCAGGGAGGCAATGCCATGGGAGATAATGAACGCCGCCGCGCCCGCCACCTTCCCCATGGGGGCGAACACCCCGGCCATCAGCCCTCCCAGGCCGTAGGCGCCGGACAGATAGGAGAGCCCTGCTGTGGAGAGCCCCTGGATGCCTCCCGCCGCCACCCCGGCCACAGCGCCCCCAGAGATACCCGCCGCCCGGGCGCAGTACAGCACCAGAATAATCATCAGCACCCGGCCCAGGGAGACCCCAAAAAGGCTTACCCCTGAGAAGGCCAGCAGAAACACCCCCAGGCTCACTGTAAGGGCTGCCATATCGCCGCTCTCATATCTTCCGGAGAGGGCAGCGGTGCGGGGCCTGCCGTCCCCAGTCAGGCCGGAGAGCAGATTGGCTGTCCGCCGCAGAAAGTAAGCGCTGCCTGCCCCCAAGAAGGATTCAGCCACATACAGGGCCGCGGTATAGTTCACAGAGCCCTGCAAAAACACCATGGTCATGCCTGTCAGCAGCAGGGGAAGAAAGGCTGCTGACGGAGAGAACAGCGGGTGCCCGCTGACTGTTTTCAGCTCTGCCAAAGACCAGCGGATGGCTGTGACCGCCACCAGTGCCGCTGTGTACCGCACAGGCACATATGCTGGGGAGGGCAGCAGGTATCCCAAAAACGCCCCCAGTGCCCCGGCCCACAGGCCGCCCCGGGGCGCTGCCGCTGCCACCGCCACCCCAAAGGGCGCGTATTTGCCGAACACCAGCCCCCGTGCCGCCGCCATCCCGGCCAAAAAGCTGCCCATCAGCACCGCTGCCCTGCGGGCCGGCTCGCCCCGCAGCTGCTCCAAAAGGTTCATACAGCTCTGTCTCAGTTTGCTTATTTCCATCCATAACACCCCTTGTAAGAGCCTGCCGCTCCTTTGCGGCCCGGGTTGCGCCAAGGAGTAAGCCCTCTAAATTATGTCACCCTATATGCGGGCGATGGGGCCATTATACCTCGTCTCCTCAAAAAGAAACGTCGGATGGAGGGTGCGGGAAATGGGATGTTTCCAGGAGGATTTGGCGCTTGTCCCCGCAGAGAGGCGCTTTGGCGCATGGATTTGCCGAAACAAGAGGAAGAAAAATTATGTTAAGTGAGAAAGCAAAAAGGAAACCCGGCTGTTTTCCTCAAACAGCCGGGTTTTTCGATTTTAGGTGTAGGGCACCAGCTCTACAATGTCACCAATCATCCGCTCTGTCTTTACCTCATCGCTTTGGAGATACTGGATGAACTCCCAGATTTCCTGGTCCCCGGTGCCTTCCCGGTACCAGAACACAGCTTTCAGCTCTTCGCTCCACCAGAAGGAGAAGTAGCGCTTGCCTTTGTCCCGCATACTGGCCAGATAGTCCATCACGTCCGCCTGGCTCAGCTCCGGCAGAGGCTTGGAGAGCGCTTCATACTGTAGCTCTGTCTCAGCATACTCTGCTGTGCCCACAATCCAGTAGGTGACCAGATGCCCCTCTGAATCTGTCCTATAGTCCAGCCCCAACGACACGGGAGTGCCCCCCTCCATCTCCAGAATCCCCTTCTCCGCCTTTGGCACCCACCGGGAATCCGTGGGGTAGTACCCGGCAAAGGCGTCCGGGTAGTCCTGCAGGCGGCCCAGGGCCTGGGCCCGATCCTTCGGGTAGTCCGCCAGCTGGAAGTCCCCCTCCAGCAGCCAATTCAGCAGCTGAACCATGGCCTCCATGTCCGCATCCTTGCCCCCGTAGATACGGTAGAAATAGCCGTTCTGCCAGAAGCTCAGGGTCTTATCCGTGTCAATCCCGCCCAAAGCGGTGATTTCCAGGCCATCCCGCTCCACAATGGTCTGACCGTACTTCTTCATATAAGCCCGGAGGTTTTCCTGGTCCTTTGGCAGGATTTCTTCCGGCTGCTCCACCACGTTGACCGTGATATAGCCTGTGAGCATATACTCCCCGTCTTTGTCCCACTGGAAGCACAGCCGGGAGGGAAGCTGGCTTTCCGTGCCGGCAAACTCCGGGAACACATGGGGTGCCCAATAGCCCTCTATGGGGGGGAGCAGGTCTTCCGCTGTGTCGTAGGCGTACTCCACGCCGAAGTCGCTCTCCAAAGTCTCGTCCCACAGCTCCTTCTCCCCTGCCTCCTGGCTGTTGTTGATAAAATAGTACTTGGCGGGCAGGCCTCCTGGAAGGGAATCCACATAGTCCTGATAGAAAACAGTCAGCTCCCAGCCGTCCGGGCCAGGGTGGTAGGAGGTGTTCCCTGCGGTGAAGGTCTCCGCGCTCTTTTCCATCTCCGCCTCGGTATCGGCCTTCGCGCCGCCCTCGTCCGCGCCGCCCTCGGCCTGGGCTGCCTCTATCTGGTGAGAGGTCTCCGCGTCGCCTGCGGCAGCATCCTCTATCCCCGCACTCCCCGAGGGCGGGGGGAACGCCGCACGCAGAATCATGGGCAGGCACAGCACGCACAGGCAGGCCGCTGCGGCAATCCAGGTGCCGATGCCTGGGCCCCGCCGCCGGACTGCCAGCTCGGGCGGGCGGTCAGCCTCTGCCACCAAATCCGGCTCAAGATTGCCCAGCTTTTCTAAAAACTCTTCCCCGTTTTGTATTTTCATAAATCGTATCCCTCCTTTGAAAGGTATTCCCGCAGGCCGTTCCGGGTGCGGTAGAGGGAGGTCTTCACCTTGCTCTGACCTGCCCCGAACCGCTCCGCAATCTGCGCTACAGAATCCATATACCAGTACCGCCGGATGAAGATATTCCGGGGTTCCTCCGGCAGGGTGCGCAGATAGCGGCTGACAGTCTCTGCCAAAAACAGCCCGTCCGCCTGACTCTGGGCACTCTCCCCGTCCGGAATGCACTGCTCCAGCTCCTTGGTCAGCTGGACAAGAGGCGCACTGCGCTTCTTGCGGTGCCGGGCCCTGCACAAATCAATGGCCAGCCGCCGGACAATCTTGGCCAAAAACGGGAACAGATAGTCCCTGGGCTCATGGGGCGGTATGGCATTCCAGGCCTGCAGATAGGTGTCGTTTTCACACTCCTCGGCAGCTTGGGCATCCCGCAGCAGGTTGTTGGCCAGGCCCCGCAGCTTGGGGCCGTATTTCTCCGCTGTCCGGCTGAGAGCCGTCTCATCCCGGGTTAAAAACAGCTCCACAATCCTCTCATCCTCCACCTTTCTCCCTCCTTCTTTATGAGTGTCCACTCAACCTGTATCACGCCAGCTGGTCTGGGGTGGTTACAGGTTCCGGGATAATATTTTTGAAAAGAAAACCCCGGCAGGGAGACTTCCGCCCAGCCGGGGTCGTTCGTATTTAAGATAAACCTGACGGCTCGCACGGAGCAAAGAAAGGTGCAGCGGCATCTTCCGGGAACGTCTAGGGCCCAGCGTTTCGGAAAGCCAGTCCGCCTCTCCGGCGCTTTTGAGAATGGAGCCGCGGCTCCATTCCCAAAACCGGCGGAATTGGATGTTCGGCTTCTCTGGCGGCGCTTGGCTGGCCGTCGGGTTTTTGCTTAATCTTGGGTCTCGCCTTTGTCTTCCAGCAGGGTAATGGTCACGTCCAGCTCCTGGCCTCCGGTAATAAAGCTCTCACTGGGCCTGTACAGGGTGATGGTCACCTGGTCGCCGGGCTCATAGCGCAGCAGCAGGTTGGACACCTCCCGCAGGCTCTCCACCTTCTCCCCATCAATGGCAGTGATGATATCCCCCTCCTGAGCGCCGCTGCCCGCAAAGCCGCTGTCCTCATTGATGGCAGTAATCCGCAGGCCCCGGGGGGTACCGGTCATCTGGGCCATGGTGGAGCTGACCTCCATGCACATAATCCCCAGCCGGGTGCGGCCCTTGATATACCCGCCGGAGAGCAGCTCATTGATAATGGGCTGGGCACTGCTCACCGGGATGGCAAAGCCCATGCCCTCGTATCCCTCTGTGATGATTTTGGAGGAGTTGATGCCCACCACCTGGCCGTACATGTTTACCAGCGGGCCCCCGGAGTTGCCCGGGTTGATGGCTGCATCAGTCTGGATATAGGTCATGCCGTTCTCGCTGTACTTGCCCACCTCCCGGTCCAGGCCGGAGATGATGCCCCGGGTCAGGGAGCTGGAGAACCGCTCGCCCCCAGGGTTGCCGATGGCCATGACCCACTCGCCTACAGAGAGCTGGGAGGCGTCCCCAAACTCCGCGGGAATGAACCCATAGTCATTGGTTTTCAGCACTGCAAGGTCTGTGGTCCGGTCCACACCCACCACCACGGCCTCATACTCCTGGCCGTCATAGGTGGTGACTGTCACCAGGGTGCTCTTGGAGTTGAGCACCACATGGGAGTTTGTGATAATATATCCATCGCTGGTGGCAATAATCCCTGTCCCTGTGCTCTCGCTGGTTTGGCCCTCCCGCTCCAGCTCTCCTGAAACTGTCACGGTGGAGGGCACCACCCGGTTATACACAGCCTCCGCGTCCAGGGTGTCTCCCTGGGGCCGCTCCGCTATCTGAATCCCCTCTGTATTGGGGGTCACGTCCACCTGGGGGCGGGAGGGCGCGGACTGGACGTCCTCCTCCTCTCCAGGCTCAATGATTGGCGGGGTCTCATCCTCCTCCCCATCCCTTTCGTCAAAGGAGTAGGAATCATCGTAGCTCACAAAGGGCTTGGTATTGACGCTCAAGGCCAGATACACAGTGAAGAAAACCAGCATAGCCCCAGTGAGGATGCCCAGTATCCAGAGAAACGCCTTCACCTTGCCGGACATTTTCTTTTTTATCCGGGCCCCCTGGACCTGGTATGCCCAAGGGCCGGGATAGGGCTGCCCCGGGTAGAAGGGCTGGCCCGGCTGGGGCTGGGGGTATGCCTGGGGATAGGGCTGGGGCTGGGCATAGGGCGGATACCCCGGATAGCTCCCATAGGGCTGCTGGGATGGCTGCACTGGCTGGTATTGCGGGCCGGGCTGATATGGCGCCCCCTGGGCTGGATAATAATAGGCCTGCTGGGGCTGGGGCGCCTGCTGCGGGGGCACTGCCTCTGGGGGCGCCGCCTCCGCCGGCTGGACCCAATGGGGCATCAAGGGCTCCTGATACTCTGGGGGCATAGGCTCCACTGGCCCAGTCCCTCCTGCCTCCTGGCCTGGCTGCTCCTGGTGCTGCTCATTCTCATTCATTTTCCCTGCTCCTTTCCTTCTCTTTCCGTGCTTCCTGTTTCCTGGTCCTCACTGGCTTTGGGCTCATCCTTCTCTTTGGCGCCCTGGGGCGGAGAGGCGCGCTTCTCTCCCCTGCCGCCTTTCCCTAATTTACTCCGGAACCGGGGCTCCTTCAGCCGGAGCACACTTTCCTTGGTCTTGGGCTGGCTATCCTTTATCCTGGGCGTCTCCTGGGGCTTGGGGACCCAGAACTCAAACCGGCAGAACTGGCCCTGGACGGATTTGACCTGGATATTCCCCCCGTGCAGGTTCAAAATGGTCTTCACCAGGTACAGCCCCAGGCCCATGCCGTTTTTGTCCCGGCTGCGGGACTTGTCTGCCTTATAGAATCTTTCAAACACCATGGGCAAATCGTCTGCGGAAATGCCCTGGCCGCTGTTCTCAATCACCACAGTGGTCCTGTCCACACTGTCCGCGGTCAGCACCCGGATGGTCCCCCCCGGATTGGTAAATTTTACCGCGTTTTCCACCAGATTATACACCACCTGGTGCAAAAGGTCCTTGTCCCCATAGATTTGGACAGGCGAGGCCTCCTCCAGGCCCTGGATTTCAATCTGCCGCTCGTCAATGCGCTGCTCAAAAGTAAGCAGGGTGGTCACCACTGTGTGGGTAATGTCAAAATCAGTGGGGTGCAGCTTCATCTCCCCGCTGTCAATCCGGGACAAGTCCAGCATAGACTTGACCAGCCGGGAGAGCCGCTTCACCTCGTCTGAGACAATGCGCAGGTATTTCTCCTGCTCCCCCTGGGGGATGGTCCCGTCCAGGATGCCGTCAATAAACCCAGCAATGGTGGTCATGGGGGTTTTCAGCTCATGGGACACATTGGCAATAAAGCTCCTGCGCATCCCCTCCGAGTTGGAGAGGGAATCTGCCATATGGTTAAAGGAGGCTGCCAGCTGGCCCAGCTCGTCCGCGCTCTGCACAGGCACCCGCACCAAGAAGTCGCCGGAGCCCAGACAGCGGGCCGCCAGGGACATCAGCCGCAGGGGCTTGACCAGCCGGTAGGCAAAAAAGCCCACCACGCAGAAGGTCACCACCAGGGTCACCAGGGCCGCTGCCAGGAACATCTTTAAGGCCCCCATCAGCGTGGCGTTCATGGCGCCGGGGCTGGTGGCGGCAAACACCGCGCCCACACAGAGCCCCCCCTCCTGCACGCTCATGGGCACGCCGATGATGTAATACTTCTCCCGGTACAGGCCGCCAAAATCCCCCCGGCCCTCATACATTCCTGCCGCTGCCTGGTCCACATAAAAGGCCGGGGCCTCCTTGGGGCTCTCCAGCTTGCTGTCGGCAAAATTGCCCAGCAGCACCCGGCCGTCCAGGTCCGTGATAAAAATATCCGCCCCAATGCTGGTGGAAAAGCTGGCGATAAAGCCAGTGAGAGTGTCTGCCTGCAGCTCGAACTTGCCGGGGCTCTTTTCAGTTAAAAACCGGCTGGCAATTTCAGCGATGGAATTGGCGTTCTGAGAGAGCAGCTCTTTCTTTTCCTCCACCCAGAACCGGCCGAAAAAGGTCATCATCATTCCGCCCAGCACCGTGAAGCTCAGCAAAATGATGGCCATAGTAATGCTCAGATACCGCCGGAATATACTTTTCTGCACAGCCCGGCTCAGTCCTTTGCCTCAAATTTATAGCCCACGCCCCACACGGTTTTTAGGGTCCACTTGTCAGAGACCCCCTCCAGCTTTTCTCTCAGGCGCTTAATATGCACGTCCACTGTGCGGCTGTCCCCATAGTAGTCAAAGCCCCACACCTCGTCCAGCAGCTGGTCCCGGGTAAACACCCGGTTGGGGTTAGAGGCCAGGTGATAGATAAGCTCCATCTCCTTGGGGGGCGTGTCCACCTGCACGCCCTTTACCTTCAGCTCGTAATTGGTCAGGTTAATGACCAGGTTGTCATAAGAGACCTCCTTGCTGTCGTCCGCCTTGGCCCTGCCGCTGCGGCGGAGCACCGCGTTGATGCGGGCCACCACCTCTTTGGTCTCAAAGGGCTTGACCACATAGTCATCCGCCCCCAGCTCCAGGCCCAGCACTTTGTCGAACACCTCGCCTTTGGCTGTAAGCATAATGATGGGACAGGCGGATTTTTTGCGTATCTCCCGGCAGACCTGCCAGCCGTCCAGCCCGGGCAGCATAATGTCCAGAAGGACAAGGTCCGGGGCAAAGCTCTCAAACTTCTTTAAGGCGTTCTCCCCGTCCTGGGCCAGCTCCGCAGTAAAGCCCTCCTTCTCGATGTAGAGCCGGAGCAGCTCGCAGATATTGGTGTCGTCATCCACAATCAGTATTTTATTGGAAGCCATGGGCTCACCCCTCCTTGCTTTCAGTATGCGCGGCAGCCGG
>CAJTXF010000049.1:0-7373 GCA_910580045.1 uncultured Eubacteriales bacterium | reverse complement strand
AGGGCCCCCCCCCCCTCTGGCTGCCGCCTCCTGTATGTTCTTCTTATTTTATACTGAAACTGTGGCAAAAGCAAGAAAAACAAGTAAATTTTATGTGAATCCAGCCCGCAAAAATAAATCACAAAAATTTTCAAAATTACAGAAAAATAATTGACAAAATGCTAAAACCAGTATATAATATACCTGTACACAAAAGGCCGCTGCAAATCATGCAATTGGCTACACCACAATTCTATTGCCAGCGTTTGGCAGAAAGGAAGGTCGACCATGAAAAAAGTACGCAAATCAAGAAAAAATCATTTCGCTGCTTTTGGCTGTTGTGCTGCTCTTGAGCTGTGGAGTCTATGCCTCATCCTCTGAAAACCCGGCCTCCGGTATGGATGAGTGGATTATCTCCGATGAGGCCGGGGCGTACGGGTACTATGAGTATGATTTAGAAACGAAAGAAGGTCACTTTGTTCCCCCTTCGGAGATTCCAGAGGCAGATTATAAGACTGTGCCCGCTGAGATTCCAGATGAGATTTTTGACACAGATGAACCTGACGCAGATATCACTCCATTTTCTGTGATTGGCACTGATTTGCGTAGCAAAGTAAGCAGCCCAAGTGGAAGATATGCAAGCACCTGCCTTATCGCTTCAAGATTTGGGCCAAATGACAATGATGTCTCTAAGGGCACTGGCTGGCTGTTGAACAACTCATATTTGGTCACAGCTGGGCATCTGCTTTATGACCCCGATTATACTGACAACGATAATGAGGGTTATGCGTTGCATGTCGCGGTATATGTTGGTTCTTCTGGAGGAACGTATAAACAATACCGTAAAGGACATAAGCATAAGGTAGGAACTAATTATGCGAATGCCCCCGCTGATAGCGGCGGATATTTCCTAGAAGGAATAAAAGATGATTGGGGTATTGTAAAACTAGAAACTCCTTTGACCGTAAATGTGGGACACTTGGGACGGCGTCAGGTCAATAACGCTAGTCAAATGACCGCATCCCGATACTATACGCAGGGATACCCAGTAGACCGAAACATCGGAACATATGGTACCTCCTGGTGGAAGTATGATATGTATACTTCCTATGGGGAGATAAAGCAAGACGCTTCATTATATACGGTCTATACCACTTTGGATACTGACGGGGGAATGAGCGGCGGACCAGTTTATTATCTGGATAGCAATCTTGGCTATTGTGCGGATGCTATCCATGTTGCAGGAACAAACGGGGGGAGTTAGACCGTATAACACCGCGCTCCTTATTACGCCTGATTTGTGGAAAATCATAAAAGAAGTGACTTGAAAAGGAGGCTGAACAAAATGTCCCGGCGCAACAAAATCCTTTGGAGCTTACTCTTTTTAGCTGTGATTGTTGTTACGGCAGGCGTTGGGATTTATCTAGTCTCCGAAAGCGTCCGCAGGCCTGAGAATATTTTCCCCATGTGGATAGATGCCCTTGAACCAGAAGGGGGCTTCGCCTCAGGAGTGAACCTCACCCTGACAGGGATAGACTATGACCAGCCGCCCCGCAGCAAATACGATGGCCCCCAAGATGTGCTCCATATTCGCGCTGTGCTTCCTGAAGCGGTCGGTCACGGTCTGGACAAATTCGTGGACTATTTTTACGACGGAAAATGGTACACAGTGTGGTATAATCAAGTTGGTGAATCATTGCATCATTACAGTTCCGGGGAAAACGACATACAGGTTTGGGTACCCGCCGGCCTTTTCAAGTTGCCAGGCCAATACCGCATTTACTTGGACGCCCTGGGCTACTGCGAGTATGACAATCTGATGCCATTAGATACGTGATTTACCGGTAGACAATTTGCTGCACTCAATCAAGTTCCTTGAAAAGAAATTGTGGAATTTTCACTTTTGTCTTGAAATAGACGTAGAGATACGATATGATACAAATGCGGTAAGATGATATAATGTTACCTGAACATGTTAAACAACTTTACTTTAAGAAAGGGATGAATCACATGAGGTTGATAAAAAACGTTCCATTGTTCTTTTGCCAGCGGCTGTTATGCTCTGCACAAATATTCTGCCCCTTCCCGCCTTTGCCGCGCCCTTGGACGAGAACAGCGGCGCGCATGAGGCTGTGGCAGCCGCCTACGCCGCGGCTTACCAGGCGGAAGAAGAGGCCATTGCCGCGCGCCATGGCGTATCTGTGGATGAAATCTGGAAACGCTTCGGCGGCGGAATCCCCAGCTTCCTCTCTGACGAGCTGGTGGGGGACATCCTCCACGGCCAGGGCGTAAATGTCATCACGCCCAGCGGAAGCTACATCTTCTGCCCTGAGCAGTATGTTGTGGACAAAGAAAATGGCACCCAGCGGGATATTTACATGGACATCGCCCCGGAAGAAACCACAGAGCTAAACTCCAAAGCAGGGATAGCGGCCCAGGAGACGCTGGGGGTCTCGTTGGATTCCAGCCTTATGACCGCTGAGGAACCCGCCGCGGAAGAAAATCTCCCCTCTCATGACACCGCCTGCGCGGACGCTGAGAAATATGGGGTGACAGAAGACGAAATCTGGAAGCGCTTTGCCGGTGAAGTACCCGATTTTCTGACCGAGGAACAGGTCCGCACGGTCCTGTCCGGCGAGGGGTTGCTGATAGAGGCAGACGAGGGCCGCTATATCTTTAACCCCGAAGCCTATTTCGCCCAAACCCAGGGGGCCAGCACCCGGTCTAACGATATTGTCTGGAAACTGTCTCTGAATGACGACCTGACACTCTGGCCGGAGTATGGGAAAATAGACTACAAGTATAGCTCGTCCAGTAAAACGCTGACAGGGCTGTATTATATCCACCGCCAGGACCAGGCAAACAAAAACCGGGACGGCAGGTCCTGGGTGGCGATTCAGATGCCTGGCCAAACCATGCGGCAGGCCATGAACGAAACCATATACGACCCGGGCTTTGGCAAAGAGCCATATATACAAGCCTCTGTTACCGCGCCGCTCAAGGGCGTCCCAAGCCAGCTTCGCTTTGCTTATCGCAATAAAATTACAGACTGGAGCATGAATGTCTTCGTAAACGCGCCCTAAGTTAATTGCTGCCGCCTTGCCGCCCGCCGCCTCCTTGGGGGCGGCTTTTCTTTTTCTGTCAAGGGGGTCTTGAACCCTGCTGGGAGGATATGGTAAAATGAGATAAAATACCGCCCAGGCCTGCCCTGGGCAAAGGGAGGAATCTTCATGCGTACTGTCACTCTGGGCCGCACCGGCATTGTGGCCAATAAGACCGCCTTTGGGGCCCTGCCCATCCAGCGTATCTCTGCCGGCGGGGCCGGAAAGCTCCTGCGCCGGGCCTATGAGGCTGGTGTCAATTTTTTCGACACTGCCCGGGCCTATACGGACAGCGAGGAGAAAATCGGCCTGGCTCTCTCTGATGTGCGGGAGCACATCTTTATTGCCACCAAGACCGGCTCCACCACTGTGGAGGGCTTTTGGAAGGATTTGGAGACAAGCCTGGGCCTGCTGAAAACAGATTACATCGACATTTACCAGTTCCACAACCCCGCCTTCTGCCCCAAGCCCGGGGACGGCTCCGGGCTCTATGAGGCCATGCTGGAGGCAAAGGCCCAGGGGAAAATCCGGCACATCGGCATTACCAACCATCGGCTGGCTGTGGCTGAGGAGGCTGTGCGCTCGGGGCTGTATGAGACCTTGCAGTTCCCCTTCTGCTATCTGGCCTCTGAGAAGGACATCACCCTGGTTAACCTGTGCAAAGAGCTGGATGTGGGCTTTATCTGCATGAAGGGCCTCTCCGGCGGGCTGATTACCAACTCTGCCGCAGCCTTTGCCTGGCAGGAGCAGTTCGACAACACCCTGCCCATCTGGGGCGTGCAGAGGGAGCACGAGCTGGAGGAGTTTTTGGGCTATATGCTCTCAGAGACGCCCCCCAGCATGGAGGATTCGGAAATCAAGGCTGCCATTGAAAAGGACTGCCAGGAGCTTATCGGGAATTTCTGCCGCTCCTGCGGGTACTGCCTGCCCTGCCCGGCCAATATCAATATCCCTCAGTGCGCCCGGATGAGCCAGCTTATCCGCCGCAGCCCCTCCGCCAACTGGCTGACCCCCCAGGCCCAGGAGATGATGCTGAATGTTGAGAACTGTTTGGAGTGCGGCCACTGCAAGGCCCACTGCCCCTATGAGCTGGACACGCCCGCCCTCTTAAAGCAGAATCTCCTGGACTATAAAAATATCTTAGCAGGAAAGGCGACGGTATAAATGACACCAAAAGGGAATGGATGGAAACGAATCCGGGCAGTGCTGCCGCTGCTGCTGAGCCTGGTACTGACAGTGGGCATGGCCCTCCCGGCCCTGGCGAACAGCTCTCAGGGAGAGACTCTGGAAGAGACGGCCTCTTGGGACACGGGAAAAAAGCTGGTGGCCATCACCTATGACGACGGCCCCGGACCCTATACAGAGCGGCTTCTGGACGGGCTGAAGGCCCGGGGGGCCAAGGCCACCTTCTTCATGCTGGGCCAGAACGCGGCCCGCTATCCGGAGGTGGTGGAGCGGGTCTATCAGGAGGGACACCAGGTGGCCAACCACAGCTATGACCACAGCGACCTGGCGGGTCTCTCCTGGGCCGGGGTGCAGAGCCAGATTCAGCGCACCAACAGCGTGCTGGACAAGGCCTGCGGCGCAGGCACGGACTATATGGTCCGGGCGCCCTATGGCAGCTTCAACAACACGGTATTGCAGGCAGCTGGGGCGGCCTTCGCCTTTTGGGCTGTAGACCCCCAGGACTGGCTCTACCGCAACGCGGACACGGTAAAGAGCCGTATCATCAACAATGTGAGTGATGGGGACATCATTTTGGTCCACGATATCCACGCCACCACTATCACCGGCTCCCTGGCCGCCATCGACTACTTACAGGCCCGGGGCTATGAGTTCGTCACGGTGCGGGAGCTGTTCCGGCGGCGGGGCGTCAGCCTGCGCAGCGGGAACTCTTACAGCCGCTGCGCTCCCAACGGCAAGGACGCGGGCCCAGTGGAGGCTCCCGTTATCTCCGCCGCCCCGGAGGGAGACAAGCTGCGAATCACCATTACCGCCCAGGCCGGGGCAAATATCTACTACACCGCAGGCAAAACCCTGAACCAGAAGAGCACCCGGTATACTGGGCCCTTCCTGGTCTCAGCCCCCTATACCCTGCGGGCAGCAGCGGCCTTTAACATGAACGGCAGCCGCAGCGAGCTGGTGGAGAAGTCCTTCACCATGCCCACTGTAGCCGCGCCCAGGATAGAGGTCTCAGCCAGTGGGGAGGAGAGCGCCGGCGAACTGTGCATTTCCTGCTCCACAGAGGAGGCGGATATCTACTATACCCTCACGGGCAGCACAGAGGAAGCGGGCCTTTACCAGGGGCCTGTCCCCCTTGCGCCGGGTACGGAAATCACCGCCTGGGCGGGAAAAAGCGGCTGGCTGGAGAGCCCAAGAGTCCAGGGCTCCTACTCGGCCCGGGGGAACTTTTACCGGGACATGACTGCCGGGCAGTGGTTCTATGAGCCCATAGACCGGGCGGTCACAGCAGGATACATCAGCGGCACAGGCGACAGCCGGGTTTCTCCCAAGGGCACCCTGAGCCGGGCCCAGCTGGTGACCATGCTGTACACCTGGGCCAAGGAGCCAGTCACTGACCAGGCGGTAAACTGCCTGCCCTTCTCAGACGTGGCGGCGGAGAGATACTATGCCAAAGCCGTGGCCTGGGCCTATGAAAAGGGCCTGGCCGGGGGATACAGCGACGGCACGTTCCGGCCGGACAACCCGGTGAGCCGCCAGGAGATGAGCGTGATTTTCTCCAACCTGATAGATGTCCGGGGCGTGCCCATAGAGGACAGCGCCGGAGCCGCAGAGAAGTACACGGATTGGGAGAAAATCCCGGCATGGGCCCTGGGCGCCGTGGAGCGGGTGACCGCGGCAGGACTGTTTGCAGGGGATAACCAGGGCTGCTTCGGCCCAGGAGCCAGCTCGACCCGTGGACAGGCGGCAACCGTGCTGATGCAGTTTGCGGATTGGATGGAGAGGCAGGACAGAGAGTAGGGCCTAATGATTCCGGGTGCTGGCCCCAGCAGGAGGCAAGCGCCACCAACCCACTCACGCCGTTTGAATCCAAGGGACAGAGCCCTGCCGGCAGACGCCCATTCCCAGGCCCCTGCCGATGGGCCCTTCAAAAGCTCTATGCTATCTATGCCCTTTTCCTGCCCTGCTAGCGCCCACCAAACGGTGGGCGCTTTCTTTATGCTTGACCATTATTGCGTCATATGTCTATATAAATCAAAATCTTGATTATATTAAAACGCAGATTGAAAAAATTGATTTACCTATTGACATTCTTAATTCCGCGGAGTATAATACTCCCATACCAACAAGCTCACATATCTTGAAAGAGGTGAATCTCTATGCCAGCCCCCAATCATCACAACTACCACGCTCCCGCCCAATGCCCCGTCTGCGGAGAGCCTATGCAGGTCACAGGCCTGAAATGCCACTCCTGCGGCACGGAGCTCCACGGCAGCTTTACCCCCTGCCGCTTCTGCACCCTGGAGCCCAAACACCTGCAGTTTGTGGAGGTATTCCTCCGCTGCCGGGGTTCCATCAAGGAGGTGGAGAAGGCCCTGGGGGTCAGCTACCCCACTGTAAAAAATATGCTGGACGCCGCGCTGAACGCCCTGCATTTGGACGAAAAGCCTGAGCTGCGCCGGGTCCGCGCTGGGGAAGAGCGGGCGGAAATCCTCTCCCGCCTTTCCAGCGGCGAGCTGGACGTGGACGCTGCCATTGAGGCCATGAACCAACTAAAAGGAGGAAAATAAAATGTGCCGGAAAAAGACCGCGCCTGATATGCTCCCTTATATGAACATGACCCGGGAGACTGCCCTCTGGATGGCCTCAGAGGAGCGCCTGAACAATTACCGGCAGAAGCTGGAGAAACGCAGAAGAAATTCGGAAAGGTGGAATCTGAAATGAGCACAAATGACAACCAGCGGATGATTTTGGAGATGGCAGCCCAGGGGAAAATCACCCAGGAGCAGGCCAACCAGCTTTTGGCCGCACTGGAGGACGAGGAAACGGAGAGCCTTCCCCAGCCAGTGGAAACCAGTGAAACCGGGGAGGCCGTAGAACCCCTGGCGCTTGTCAACAACGCGGAGGGCACCGCGAAGATATTCCCGGACGGGACCATTGAATTGGAGGCTAACGATGGCGAGAGCGCGGTCGTCCTCCCTCAAAAGGGAAAGAGCGTTACCCTGACCCTGCACCCGGACGGGGAGAACACTGACTTCCCTGCCTCTTTGGCGGAGGGCCCGGAGGAGGGAGAGCGCTTCCAGGTACAAGTGAAGGAACCCGCGGCTCCTA
>CAJTXF010000048.1 GCA_910580045.1 uncultured Eubacteriales bacterium | reverse complement strand
ACCGCTGAAACCCACAAGCCGCTTTTGTGCAGTACATTGGCAATAGATTCATAATAATTGCCGGTGTGCTCCATAACTACCCTGACTTCACCATCCAGGGTGCCCAGCTTCTCTAAGAGGCTGGCAAATCCCTGGCTGTTGTGCGTCACATTGAACGGACGGATCACAATATCCGTCTTTGACCGGAGTACCGCTACGGTACTCCACCCGTTGGAAACATCCACTCCCACAGCATACATTTTGGAATCCTCCTGATAGCTTGATTACAACGGTAACCCATCCTTTTCTCATCACCGATTCTATCTGTTTGCTGACTCGAGCGGCTGCTCTACCTGCACAAATCGAACGCTGCGAATGGGGGGATGGCTGACGGACTTTTTTACGAGCGCTTTGCTCTTGGAGGAATTCGCCAGACCATTGCCCTTCCATTCTAACAGCTTTGGCATGAGATGTCCCAAGCCTGTGGCTGGCTGCCACATATATGGGGCAAATATATTGTAACAGGGAGGAATTACCATGGAACTCGCCAAAAGAAAAGATGTGCCCATTGAGCTCACCTGGGATTTGAGCGCTATTTTCCCTACAGAGGAGGCCTTTGCCGCCGCGCTGGAGGAGACCAAATCCCTGGCCAGTCAGTTGGAAAGTACCTACAAAGGGGCCCTCAATACACCGGAGAACATCCAGTCCTGCCTGACTCTGTACCAGAAGATGTGTGTGCAGCTGAATCTTTGCGGCAGCTACCGGAATCTCGCCGCCTCGGTGGACTACAATGACGCCCGCCTGCAGGAGGAGGACGGCAAAATGTCTCGTCTGTATGCGGAGATAGCCAGCCACCTGAGCTTTATTGACAGCGAAATTATCGCCCAGCCTGAGGAGACCCTGCAGGCGGCGATTGCTCAGGGAGGCCCCAACTGCGGGTATATCAAGGAGCTGCTTCGCCGCAAGCCCCATCAGCTCCAGCCCGAGACTGAGAAGGCTCTGGCTGCTCTGTCTCCAGCTTTCGGAGTGCCCTACCAGGTGTACAACATGGCCAAGCTGGCAGACATGCGCTTCCCCAGCTTCCAGGCCGGGGGAGAGGAGCATCCCCTGGGCTACTCCCTGTTTGAAGACGACTATGAGTATGAGCCCAGCACCCCGGTGCGCCGGGAGGCTTTCCGGGTGTTCTCCGACAAACTAAAGGAGTATGAGAACGTCACTGCCGCAGCCTATCAGGGCCAGGTGCAGACTGAGAAAATCATGGCCACTCTGCGGGGCTTTGACTCTGTTTTCGACTATCTCCTTTTTGACCAGCATGTGACCCGGGAAATGTACGACCGGCAGATTGATTTGATTATGGAGAAGCTGGCCCCCCATATGCGTAAATACGCCAAGCTGCTGCAAAAGATTCATGGCCTGGATACCATGACCTATGCAGATTTGAAGCTCACCATTGACCCCGGCTACACGCCTGCTGTGACCATTGAGGAGTCCAAGGCCTACATTGAGAAGGGCTTGTCCATTCTGGGGGAGGACTATGTGAAGATGGTTCAGGCCGCGTACCGGGAGCGCTGGGTAGACTTCGCCCAGAACCAGGGCAAATCCACCGGCGGATTCTGCGCCAGCCCCTATGGAAACCACTCCTATATCCTTTTGAGCTGGAACCAGCGTATGTCCGATGTGTTTACCCTGGCCCACGAGCTGGGCCATGCAGGGCACTTCAAGGCCTGCAACGCTGCCCAGTCCCTGTTTGACACTGAGGTCTCCACCTACTTTGTAGAGGCTCCCTCCACCATGAATGAGCTGATTATGGCCCACTACCTGCTGAAAACCAACCCGGATAAGCGGTTCCGCCGGTGGGTACTGAGCAATATGGTGAGCAACACCTACTACCACAACTTTGTCACCCATCTGCTGGAGGCTGCTTACCAGCGGGAGGTGTACAAAATCGTGGACGCTGGGGGAAGTGTCCAGGCGGAGACCCTCAGCGGCATTATGAAGGAGACTTTGGAGAAGTTCTGGGGAGATGCGGTAGAGCTCACCCCCGGGGCGGAGCTTACCTGGATGCGCCAGCCCCACTACTACATGGGCCTCTACTCCTACACCTACAGCGCTGGGCTTACCGTGGCTACCCAGGTCAGCAAGCGGATTGAGAGCGAGGGTCAGTCCGCCGTGGAGGACTGGAAGAAGGTCCTGCGGGCAGGAAGCACAGGCACACCTTTGGAGCTGGCTCAGATGGCCGGGGTGGACATCTCCATCGACAGGCCCCTGTTGGACACCATTGAGACCATTGGCGGCATGATTGACGAAATCTGCACCCTTACAGAGGAACTGGCGTAACCGGACACACCATAAAAGAAAAAGGGCAGGCCCAGTTTGGGGCCTGCCCTTCTGTTTTGAGCAGTACAGCTTCTTGTGACGGGAGACTGTGGCTTTCGCCCTACGCCTTTCCAGGGGCCTGTCTCTCCTGGCTGACAAAAGTACCAATCTCCCTGAGCACTGTCTCACGGCTGCAGATATACCCGTCTTCGCCGCCGAACAGGGCTCCATGTCGGGTGCGGTAGTCATAGTCCGCCGGAGGCGCGGCTAGGTGGTTGATAAATTCATTCCCAGTCAAAGCACGGTATATCTCTCCTGCGGAGAGGGGTGGTGTAGCTGGGTTCCACAGGCGCAGGCCCTGGCCCAGGGCTGTTTGAATATCCTCCCAAAGCCTGTCCAGAGGATAGAACTGAAAGACACTGCGGCTGTCCGTAAAGCACAGGGAGGTAAAGCCCGCTTGGCTCAGCCGCCCCTCCAACTCAGCCAGATAGGAATTCTCCAGAGGAAGCAACTTACAAAACCCATTCTCTGCCGGACCATAGCACCGGGCAATCTCCCCGTCCTGCCGGGAGAGCTCTGCCAGCTTGTCCTCAGTGAGCATGGAGGGCGCGGGATGGAGCAAATCGTAGATGAAATTTTTCCGAAGGTTCTTCCCGAACAGCCCGGGCAGCCGGACAATCAGTGCGTCCGGGGCGGACTCCCGGGCCCAGAGCTCCAACTGACGGCGGTTGTACCCATAAGGGTGAAGAAGACTGTCATCAATAGGCGAGTCCTCGTCCACACCCTTAGGTACTGGGTACACATCAATGGTGGAAATGAGCACCAGCTTTTTTGGCCCAATGGCCCGGATGTTTTCTTCTGCCTGCTGAATGACCGCCATATCCCGCTCCGGGACGTGGTTGGCTAGATATTTGGCGGCAGGCAGGCCTGCGTAGAGCAGTAAATCCGGGGCCATGCCATAGGCTTCCTGCACATTGGAAGAGTGAACAGCCAAATCCACCTCCTTGCCCCCGGACAACAGCAGATTGCTGCCAACAAATCCCGTGCTTCCAACCAGAACAGTCATAGGGCCTCCTTATTTTGTCAGCTTCTCAATACTCTCAAAGCTGTAGTTCTTGCGCTTGTGAATGAGCTGAATCAGCAGCTGCAAATATTTTATCACAATGGTAAGAATGGCGAACAGCCCAAAAAAGGCTGCGGACAGGAACAGAATGGTGGTGGTCCACCCAGCCACCGGCGCGCCTGTGCAGTAAATCACAATAGAGTATACCCCCATAAACACTGCCGCGAACATCATCAGCGCAGTCATCACCCCGGAGAACCGGGCTCCTGCGTTGGTGAACAGCAACAGCGCGTCCACGGCCAGGCCCCGGCGGTAGCCCTGCTCCCGCTTGTCAATCCTGTCTCCCTTGCCCAGGAGACAGGAATAGCAGATGCTGTCTGTTTTCAGCCCGCATCCAGCATAGATGGCTTTCCGGTAGGGGATGGTCTTGTTCATGCTCATCACACGGTTGATGGCCCGGCGGCTGAGCACCCGGAAGCTCTCGGTGGTCAAGTGCTGGGGCGTGTCCGAGAACTTGTCGAACAGCCAGTAGAACAGGCCGGAGCTGAGCTTCTGCTTTCGCTCCGGGACGGCAGAGACAATGTCGTATCCCTCTAAAGCCCGGCGGTAGACCTTCATAATCTCCTCTGGGGCGTAGTCCATTAAAGTGGAGTCAAATTCGAAGACAAAGTCGCCGATTGCCAAATCCATCCCAGCGTTCATGGCCAGTTCCAAGCCGTGGAAACAGCTCATATTCAGCACAGAGACACTGGTGCGCACAGCCTTGCCGCTGGCGGCCCGGATGGCCTGGACACTGCCATCCTCTGAGCAGTCGTTGACGCACACAATCTCCGCATGTTCAAAATTGTCCTCCAATACGCCAATCAGCGTCTCTAAAAATTTGCCCACCCACTCCTGAGCGTTGTGGATATATACCACGGCGGAGGCAAAGTTCTTTTCTCTATTCATCATTGCTGAGCACCTCATCCAAGTCATACACTGTGTTGATTTTGCCGGACAGCACCGCCACAAAGGTGGGCTTTTGGGAATACACCCGGACAACTGTAGGCCGGGAATCATCAATCTCCGAGCTCATCAAAATCGGCTTCATAGAGAACAAAGAGCCCTTGTACTCAAAAGCGTATTCCTCCCTGAGATATTTCCTGGCCAGACTGGCCATATAGGGAAAAGCGCTTTGGGGCTTGGCCGGGCAGGTGTTGCAGCTGCCCAGCCGGGCGGGGGAGCAGTGCCCCCTGCTGCGGGCCTGACAGGGGAAGGTAGGCACGGAATCGTAACTGGTGGTGTGGGGCGTGAAGGTGACAGAGGTCAGGGAGTGGCCGCCGGTTTTGCCAAAGGGCATAATGGAGAAGAAAGGTCCGTCCATCACTGTAAACCCGTACTGCTGCAGCTTGTCGCTCACATTGCAGAGGATAATCTCACACAGCTCATATTTAATGCGGAACTTCTCAAAACCCACCATCTCCAGAATCTGGTTGGTGCCCGCATAGGTGGCATTCAGCAGAAAACCGGACTCAAAGTCCCCGCTCTCCCGGGTGAAGATTTGATAGCAGTCTCCGTGCCGCTCAATGCTCTGAATATCCACATTGTAAAGCAGCTGAACATTGGGGAGCGCCTCCAGTTTTTCCAGGTAGAACTCCCGCAGAATCGCGGCATCATAGGTGTATTCACGGGTGAGGAAAGCCCCATCGCACATGTTCTTCTTAAAAAAACGCTCTGGGTGGAGTTCCTCACAGGGAATGCCCGCCCGCTGGCAGAAGCGCTTAAACTGCGTCCCGTCCGACCAGGAGAACTGCCGGGAGGTGGCATAGACCTTCTCAAACTCCCGGTTGACAGCAAAGCCAAAATCCTCGTTAAACCGGCGGAAGTAGCCTGCGGATTTCATGGCCGTGGACAGGGAGCGGGGATAATGGTACCCCTGATGGACCCTGGCCTGATTGATATAGGTCGCCCTGCCAAAGGGTGCCCCGTCGCATTCCAGCACAGTAACGCTTTGTCCCTTTTGGCCGCAGAACAGCGCGGAATAAAGCCCGTAGAGCCCAGCGCCGATAATAAGCCTGTCGCGTTTTTCCACCCCATGACCTCCTGAACTGATAGAATATCCAAAGTAACCTTATTATAAGAAGTATTGTAGCATAGGCAGCGCTTTCTGTCAATGTTGGGGCGAAAGCGGGGATTGTCCAAACAACAGAGATAATCATCTGTGTTCCCCCGCCCGTAGGGCGGGGGAACACGAAAAACTCCTCGAAACGACACTCCCAGAAAGCGTTCGCCCCGCATTGTTAGCTGGTTTCAATTCTACAGACAGATTAAAGGTTTGCCACGTTTTATCTGTGATAGAAGAGAGCTCAGCTCTGGCTATGCTCTTTTTAGAGCAAAAACCTACAGGGAAAACGGATGTATTTGGCCATTTGCAAAAAGCAGTTCCAGTCTCTCGGGAGACTGTTTTCCCGCTTCCGCCCCTTGCCAGACTTCGTATATAGTGGTATAATACTGCTGAACTGAGCACACCGCAAGAGCTATGCTTGTGCAGACTGATAGGATACTGCTTTGGGAGGCGCTTATGATTTTACCCGGCAAAGAGACGGAGGAGCGGCGGCGTCACAGCACAGCCTATATCCCCTACAGCTTTTACCTGTGCTGGATACCTCGTTTCTTTCTGAATGTGCCCATGCACTGGCACAGTGAGTTTGAAATCAACCTGGTCGTCCGGGGCCAGGGGGAGTTTACCTGCGGCAGCGAAAAGTTTACTGCCCAGCCAGGGGATTTGCTTATTATCCCCCCAAACCAGCTCCACGCAGCCTATCCCCTCCAAAGGCAGGAACTGGTTTACTGTGCCCTGGTGTTTCACCCAGCCCTGCTGGGGGCCAACGCAGGGGACCGCTGTGCCGCGGAATGTGTCCGCCCCCTGCTGAGCGGCACATTAAAAATCGTGCCCCATATTACTCCAGAGGCAGAGGGATACCCTCAGCTGCGGGCCTGTGTGGACACTGTGCTTGACTGTGTGTCCCAACGAAATCCCCATGCGGATTTGCTGCTGAAAAGCGAGCTGCTGCGGCTGTTCTGGCTGTTGGAGGGGAATGAAAGCCTCCTGAGCCGGGAACAGCTCCAGGAGAGCGGCAGAGAGGATATGCGCCCAGCCATGGAGTATCTGATGGAGCATTTCCGGGAGGAAATTTCTGTTGAAGAGCTGGCCAAGCTCAGCCACCTGAGCAAGAGCTATTTTATGAGCTGCTTTAAGAGGGCGGCAGGGGTAAGTGCCATGGAGTACCTGGCCCAGCTGCGGGTACACGCAGCCTGCGAGGCCCTATCCGGGGGAGAGGAACGGGTGTCCGAAATCGCCTACCGGTGCGGATATGGAAACCTGTCCAACTTCAACCGGCAGTTCAAGCGGATAGCGGGCTGTTCCCCCAAAGAGTACCGGAAGCAGAGCGGGGGAGAGGCGCAATCCCAGTAGGCTGAGATGTTGTTTTATCTATTCTAAAGGAGGCTTTCGCAATGTGTAAAAAGGTCCTGTCCCTTCTTCTGGCTCTCTGCCTGCTTCTGGCGCCAATCTCTCTCAAAGTGCAGGCTGAGGCCCTTGCCCCGCCAGAGCCGCCCAGTCGGGAGTTCACCCTGGAAAATTTGTGGGGAGCAAACACCGCGCTTGCTTATTCTGCCGGGCGGCCCTGGAAAGACGGCGCTTTCTCGAACGGTGTATATCAGGGGTATTACGCCCAGCTGAACCACACGCAGCAGGTGATATACGATAGGCTTGCAGAGGGCTTTTCCCACCCAACGAAAACTGTTTCTTTCAGCCTCCCGGCAGACGTGGCCCCTTACTTCCCCGACGAGAAGGATAACTGGAGCAATATGCAGGCCTGGATGGATGAAAATTTCTTTGCTGTCTGGACGCTGGTCTATAACGACCATCCGGAAATCAGCTGGATGCTTGGGGCGAATGAGGTCACATGGGCTGATTGGGTCTGGGACTATGACCAGGAAGGGAACGTCTTAGGGGCCACTGTGACCGGCATCAGCGCGACAGTGACACACCCTTGGTACACAAATGAGATTTATGAGAACCCCCAGCTGCTCACCCAGGCAGTGGAGGAAGCAGTGGCTTCCATTGGTCAGCCCAAGGCCAGCCGTGCTATGACAGTAAGGGCCATTCATGACTATGTGTGCAATCGAATTACCTATCAAGTGCGCAAGGAGGAGGTAGTGGGCTCCAACGGTAAAATTAGCACAGTCTACTACGACCAGCTGGCCTTCAGCGGCTTGACCGATCCCTATGAAGCTGTTTGCTCTGGTTATACCATGGCCTTTAAGCTGCTGTGTGACCAGTACGGCATCCCCTGTGTACGCGTGGTAGGACACACAGACGGCGGCTCTCTTGAGGGCCATGCCTGGAACTATGTCCTGCTGGAGGATGGCAAGTGGTATGCTGTGGACACCACTTGGGATGACGACCCTCTGCGCTACAACTACTTTCTGCTGGGCAGCGACACTACCACCATCCGGGGTATGCCCTTCTATCAGGACCATGTATTGGAATATGGAGATGCCGGCACAGCTCCAGAGCTGAATCCCTCTGCCTATCCCTATGTGGAGGCAGAGCTGAGTCTCTCCTCCCAGGTGACCTATGGGGAGGCTGTGAGCGTCCAGGCTGAAAATATCCAGGACCGGCTGGGCAGGCCAGTCCTGGAGGGGGAGGTACAACTGTGTGTCCTAGGTTCCGGGGAGCTCCTTGCCACTGCTGCCATATCCGACGGCAGAGCGGCGCTTACCTATGACACTACCGCCAAAGCCCTTCCTGCCGGGGAGCATACCCTGCTTGTCCGCTGTGCCGGAGGGGATTTTGACGGTGCAGTGCTGGGCTCCTTCTCCCTGACTCTGAGCCCCGCGCCCGTCACAGCCCGCCTGGATGCTGGCTCCCCGCTGACAGCCAAAGATTTTGACGGCTCCGCCGCGTTCTCCGGCCTGCCTCTGGTTTTGGAAGGCGTCCGCCCAGAGGATGCGGATATAGTGACAGCCACAGCGGCAGGCACTGCCGATAACGCTCAGGCAGGAGAGCGGCTCTTTACTGGGGAAACCATCACCATGGATGGCCTAGGGGGCAGCTTTTACCAGGTAAGCGGTCCAGTTACTGGAACAGTGACCATCCGAAAGATTCTCCCGGAGCTGGCAGTGAGAGCGTTTCCTCCTGTACAGAACCAGGGTGAGCAAGTGAGCCTGACTGTCCGAATGAGGAACACACCGGGCGGCTTCCCCAGCAGGGAGGAAATAGAGCTGCTGGGCCCGGACGGCGTGCCCTTGGAGTTAGCGGAGAGTGATACTCCAGGTGTTTATAAGGCTGCGTATACCCTGCCTGCATCCCTAAAAGGGGGAGAGGCCCTGGCTTTCACAGCGGCAGTTGCAGGCGCGGACAACTATCTGGATACCGCTCACCAGGACTGCGTTCCTGCAGGTGTGACAGTTTCCTCCCGCCGGGCAGCTTTTGAGGATGTGACTTCTGAAGCCTGGTACAGCGGCGCGGTGTCCTTTGTATATAACTGCGGCCTGATGAGCGGTATTTCAAGCACTCGCTTTGCTCCCAAGGAGAACACCAGCCGGGGGATGGTTGCCACTATCCTCTATCAGATGGCTGGTTCTCCGGCGGTAAACAGCGAGAGCTCCTTCTGGGACGTGCCCGCCGGGGCCTGGTATGAAAAAGGCGTGGCCTGGGCCGCGGGGGAGGGTGTTGTCAGCGGCTATGGTGGAGGAAGGTTTGGACCCAATGAGCCCATTACCCGGGAGCAGTTTGCCCAGATGCTCTATAAATTCGCGGACAGCCCAGAGCCCGGTGAAGAGAGCCTGGATTTTGTGGATGCTGGAAGCATCAGCAGCTATGCCCATAAAGCTGTGAACTGGGCAGTGAACCAGGGGATTATTGGCGGGAAAAGCGGCAAACGGCTGGATCCTAAAGGAAAGACCACCCGGGCTGAGACGGCACAGATGCTTCTCAAATATTATGAGAAAATGGACGGCTGAACAGAATAAGCCGGCCAAAAGGAGGCAGCCAGGAGAACTGGCTGTCTCTTCTCATAAAATTTTTGTCATGTTGTAACGAAACTCCGCCTGCCTGGTCTTATCCATGAACCCCAGAAAAGAGGTGAGTCTCTTGGCCGACGATTTTGCGGAGCTGTTTGCCCAATACTACAGCCCAATCTACTCTTACATTCTCAGCCTGTCCCATGATTCCGCCCTGTCGGAGGAGGTGACTCAGGAGACCTTTGTTAAGGCAATGAGTGCTATCGGCAAATTTCGAGGCCAGTGCTCTCTGCGGGTCTGGCTCTGTGAGATTGCTAAAAACACCTATTTCACCCTCTTGAAGAAGCGCAGGAGGCAAGCCCCTCCCCCGGAGGAGGACTGGCCGGATGGCTCGGACTTGGAGGGGCGGTTTTCTGATAAGGAGACAGCTCTGGCTATCCACCGGGTTCTGCATACCTTGGAGGAGCCCTATCGGGAGGTATTCTGGTTGCGGGCGCTGGGAGAGCTAAGCTTCGCCCAGATTGCCGGGCTGTTCGGCAAAACCGAGAGCTGGGCCCGGGTGACCTATCACCGGGCCAGGCAAAAGCTCCGAGCCCGGCTGGAGCAGGAGGGCTGGGGGGACGATTCCAGTGGAAAGGAGACAGAAACATGACAAAATACCCCTGTGAGTTGATTCAGGATTTGCTTCCCCTGTATCACGACAATGTGTGTGCCCCGAAGACCGCCCAGGCAGTGGAGGAGCATCTGCAGGGCTGCGAGGCCTGCCAAGAGGTGTATCATGCCTTTGATTCCGGCCCGGAGCCGGAGCGGTCCGCTCAGGAGGAGGAGCACCAGGTCAGGGCGTTCAAGAAGGTACGGGGCCGGTTCCGGCGCAGGGCGCTGGGGATGTGTTTGGGGGCGGTTATCGGAATCGGTCTTGGAATTAGCCTGTTGGGCCTCTGTTTGGACAGAATTCCCATCACTCTGCCAGAAGACCTGATTAGCCATGTCCGTATCCAGTGCTCTAATAACTATCCCAACTCGAAAAAAGATGAGGATTGGCTTGTCCTAAACTATAATCTGGAGTACGAATCCAAATACTACCAGGCAGGGAAGGAGATGGCTCTGTCCATTGCCCCGAGAATTGACGGCAAGCAGGAGTTTGTCTTGCTGTTTTCCCGCAGGGTCAGCCTATGGGAGAGCTTTTGGAGCTCTGCAAAAGAATGTTTCTCTTTTGGAGATGTCATGTTTACGGATACAGATGGCGTGATTAAATGGCCCAAAACGATATCTAAATCTGACGGTACACAAATTACTGTGGAGGCCTGTTCGGTGGTGGGCTGTTCCTGGAAGAATACCTGGCAGGATAAGCATGTTGGGATTGGGCCGCCGGAAAGCCGCCGCAATCAGGGAATGTGCTATTTTACCGCTGTCTACTTTGCCCCGGACTGCTCTCTGCTGGATGAACTGAGCGAGCGGGAGCTGACACCCGAAGAACAGGGTGAAATCATAAAGAAAAGAGCCATTCCGATTTGGAATGATACAAACTGGTAAAGAGAACGCCTGAAGGTATTCCCTTCAGGCGTTTCTGTGCTTATTTCTCCCGCGCCGCCCAGGCCCTGCACTGCTCAATTCTTGCGCCGGGCGGGTTGTCCCCATGCTCCGGGTCGTTGGAGTACTGATTCAGCAGCTGGCAGGGCATTTCCGGGCACTGGCCGCAGTGGGTCAGACCCTTCTCCTGGCAGCAGGCTGCCACAGGACACTCCCCGTGGAAGGGGTGGCCGTTGGTGGCAATACAGCCCTTGCATCCGCAACTCTCGATGTATTCGCAGCCATGGCACTGCAGGCCGCAGCGGGTGGTGACTTCGTTCATGGTATGTACCTCCTTTAGTTAGTAACGCCAGTATACCAGAGAAACAGGACAGGAGTATGTCATGTTTCTTTTTTATTTTTGGGTTTTCGCGTCTTTTTCTGCTCCAAGATGCTTTTTGCCTGCCGGAACCTATCTTTTATCAGCTCCTCTGGCTCTAAAATTTCCACCTTGTCTCCAAAGCTCAGGGCCCACTGGAGCATATTGCTGTAGCTGGCGAAATTCTCCTCAAACAGCAGCTTACCCTTCTTTGAGCGAAAACAGCCCACGCCGTACTCCTCTATAAGACGGTATTTCTCCGAGGTCTGGAACAGTGCCTTGAAATGGTACTGCTCCCCCTGCTGAAAGTAGTCGTCAAAGCTGGGTTCCCCCTCCGGGATGGCTCGGGGAATAAACGTGACATTCATGACAGTCAAATCCCACAGCCGGTTCAGCTTAAACAGCCGGAAGTCATCCCTGTCCAAGCAGAAGCCCCATACATACCAGCTGGACCAGCGGAATACCACCCGGTAGGGCTCGATTTGCCGCCGCACCTCGCCCTTTTCGTAGTAGTATTGGAAGGAAATCAACCGGCAGGCAAGGGCAGCCTCCTTGATTTGCTGGATTTTCTCCGACAGGGAGCCGTAATAGTGGGAGGCTAAATCAATCATCAGAACCTGGTCTTCCACGGCCCGGTTCTCTCGGGTGGAGAGCTTGGCCCTCACTTTCGCCACCTGGGGCGCGGGGGAGACGCTGTCTACCCCCTTGAGCCCGGTGAGAATAGCCTGAAGCTCCTCCTGGGTGAACACTGTCTTGTTTACCCGGTAGCCCTCCGCAATGGACACGCCCCCATCCCGGCCCTGGGTGGTGATAAGGGGAATCCCCGCCATGCAGATGTCCTCAATGTCCCGGTTAATGGTCCGCCGGGAGACCTCGAACCGCTCTGCCAGTTCCGGGGCAGTGATTTTGTCCTGTTGGAGAAGGAGCATAATGATGCCGACCAGCCTGTCGATTTTCATTCCGCCTCACCTCTGGGGCATTATAACACGAAAACTTGGCCTTGTATAGTCGTGTTTTGAAATTCCCCGCGCTGTTCGGGAAAGCTCCCTAACAAGGCACGGAATACAACTGACGCTTGTTTTTACCAAGAGAGCCTGCCTTGTACCCAAGTTGAATTTGTGATAAAATACAAGCATAGCTTGAGAAAAGGAGGATTGGTATGAATTGTGACAGCTTGAGCGAACAAATTGCTAAGTTCAGAAAAGCCCAGGGACTAACCCAAGAGGATTTGGCAAAATCCGTGGGGGTCAGCTCTCAGGCGGTGAGCCGGTGGGAATGCGGCGGCGCGCCGGACGTGACCCTGCTCCCGGCCATTGCGGATAGGCTGGGTGTGACTATTGACGCCCTCTTTGGCCGGGAGGGCGAGGAGCGGGTGGATGTGGAGCAGGCAGTGGGCCGGTGGCTGCGGGAGTTCCCGGAGAAGGAGCGGATGGGGCGGCTTTGCAGGCTGGTGTGGGCACAGCTCCACTGCTTCCTGCCAGGCAATCTGGAAATGCCAAAGATGGAGTATGTCCGGGACTGCCAGGTCAATCTCAATGGAAAGACTCAGCTGATGTATACCCAGGTCAGCGGCGGCGGAGGGGTCCTGCTGGACGTTCACGGGGAGAACATGAGCTTTGTCACTCTCTGGCCTGAGCCAAAGGAGGGCTATGCCGCGTACCTTGCGCCAATGGAGGACTTCCGTAAGCTGTTTGGGCTGTTGGCAAAGCCTGGCTATTTGGAGCTGATAGAGGTGCTCTACCGCAGGAAGCCCCAGTTTTTCACCCCCAGTGTGGTGGCCAGGCAGTTGGAGATTCCAACAGATACTCTCACTATGCAGCTGGAAGAGTTGGAATCTATGGGTATCCTGCATTCCATGAAGATGGAAGTAGATGAGGGGGAGGTAAAGGTCTACCAGCTTTCAGAGCCTATGGACCTGCTCCCGCTCCTTTACGGGGCCCAGAGCTTTATGCAGACGGGGGTAAATTACACGTATTTTTACGATGACGAGGTCCCTCTTCTGCGAGGCGCGAAATGGAAAAAACAGGAGGATAAAAGCCATGAGTCAAGAGAATAAAACCGCCGGTATGGCCTATTACCTGAAAAAATACCGCTGGCCGGTGCTGCTGGGGGCTCTCCCAACGCTGGTGGTCTGCGGCGGCCAGGCCGGGGCCAGCCTGGCTACAGCCCAGCTGTTCCAGGCCGTGTTTGAGGGAAGCCTTTCCGGAATGCTCCGGTGGGTAATCCTGCTTGTAGGCATCTGGCTGGGCTTGATGGCTTTCGGCGTGGTGCGGGACCTTCTCCAAGCCCGGGCAATCCGCAGGCTGAACAATGGGGTCAGGGAGGATATTTCCGCTGCCCTTCTGCAAATGGGCCATCAGGATTATCACAGCAAGAGCACCGGGGAGTACCTCTCCCAGTTCACCAATGACGTGAACCAAATTGAGACTCTGGCATGGAGGCCGTTCTTTCAGGTGGTGGAAATGGCCGCCACGGGGGTGTTCAGCGTACTGGCCCTGCTGACTATCCACTGGTCCCTGGTGCTGGCAGCTCTTGTGACCGCCGTGGTGATGCTTTTTGTGCCCCAACTGTTCAATAAGCGGATGGAGCGCTTGGGGACTGTCTGCTCTCAGGAGCAGGCAGCAGCCACCGGAAGCTGGAAGGATTTGCTCTCCGGCTGGGATGTTCTGCGCTTTTTCGGTAGAGAGCGCCGGTTCGCGGAGGGCTCCCGCCAAGCCAGCGAGCAAATCGAAAAATCCCGGTTCCGGCTGGCCTATGTGAAAGGCTTTGTAAACTCTGGCGTGGGATGTATCAATGTTTTTTGCCAGGTTCTGATTATCGGGCTGGTAGGTTTGCTGGCGATTTGGGGCTACACCCAACCAGGCTCTCTGGCTGCGGGAGGCAATCTTTGCGGAATGTTCCACAGCGCACTGGGGAGCATTGCTGGCCTGCTGCTGTCCTTCTCCTCGGCAAAACCTTTCTTTGAGAAAATCACCCTTCCCGCCGAAGCTCCCACCGAGAAGGAGGAGCCCGCCGCCCCTATTCGGGAGGGTATCTCCGTGGAGGGGCTGACCTTTCAGTATGAGGGCAAGCCGGTATTGGAGGGCGCCTCTTTCCAATTCAAGAAAGGCGGCAAGTACGCCCTGACCGGCCCCTCGGGCTGCGGGAAGTCCACTCTCTTAAAGCTCCTGCTGGGCTGGCTGCCGGGCTATGGCGGGGCCATCCGCTTTGACGGCAGGGACGCCAGGGATTTCACTCCTGAGCAGCTGCAAAAGCAGATGAGCTACATAGAGCAGAACGTGTTCCTATTCAACTCCACCATCCGGGACAACATCACCCTGGGGGAAGAGTTCACCAGTGGGCAGATGGAAAAGGCCCTGCGGGACAGCGCCCTCGTGGGAGACCTGGCCGCTATGCCTGACGGCCTGGACACTGTGGTGGGGGAGGAGGGCGGAAACCTCTCTGGGGGACAGAAGCAGCGGGTGGCCATCGCCCGGGCGCTGATTCACGACCGCTCTATCCTTTTGGTAGACGAGGGCACCAGTGCCCTGGACCAGCAGAACGCGGATATCGTGGAGAGAAGCCTGCTCCAAAACCCGGATTTGACCCTGATTCTGGTGAGTCATCATTTGAGCCCAGAGCGGCAGGCCCAGTTCTCCCAGGTGTATCAGCTGGGCGGGCGCTTATAGGTTCCGTGCCTTGCGTTCCAGGCGCTCCTGCAACCAATTTCCAAGAGAGGTCACACACATCAGAAGGGTGACCAAAAATCCTCCGGGAATCACTACTACCCACCAAGCCTGGCTCATAAAAGCGTTCTCCGCCAAGGAGAGCATACTGCCCCAGGAGATTACCTCCAGGGGCAGTCCCATGCCCAGGAAGCTCAGGGTGGACTCTGTCACCATAGCGGAACGGACGCTCATTACCACCATGAATAAAATAGACGGTAGGAAGTTAGGTGCCAGGTGCCAGCGCAGAATGTGGAGGAATCCCCCGCCCATGCACTTTGCGGCCAGCACGTGCTCACTGCTCCGCAGCTGGCCCACCTGAGTGCGGATGACCTTGGCCATTGGGCACCAGCCGGTGGCTCCAATCACCAGGGAGAGGGAGAGCACATTGGCCCCACCCAGCAGAGCTTGGAGAAACAGCACCACCAACAGGGAAGGTACGCTGAGAAACAGCTCCACTGCCCGCATGAGCAGAGCGTCCAGCCAGGCAGGGGCCAGGCCGCTGAGAGAGCCATAAGCCAGGGCAATCAGTGTGGAGGCCATTGCTGACAGGAGCCCTACGCTGAGGGAGACGCGTCCCCCATGCCAGATGCAGGAGAAGATGTCCCGGCCCAGGGTATCCGTGCCAAAGAAGAAAGCCCCATCCGGAGGGTGGGCGCAGTTGGCTAAGTCCAGGTAGGACGGCTCTTTAGAGGAGATAATCCCAGCTCCCAGACAGCCCAATAAAATCACGCACAGTAGGGCCAGGGACACCCAAGGCAGATTTCTCCAGCCCTTTTCCTGAGGCTGGCTCCGCTCTTCTTGGCGGATGCCCACAACTGTAAAACGCTCCTGCTCTGTCATGGGCCGTTTTCCTCCTTTCTTTCGCTCCGGATTCGAGGGTCCAGGCGCTGGCTGAGAATCTGTCCCAGAGTGCTGCTGAAAATCACCAGAACCCCTGTGAGCAGGCAGAGCACCATTAACAGGTTATAGTCCCCATACCGGGCGCTCTCATAGGACAGGGTACCCAGTCCCGGGTAGGCGAACACAGCCTCCACAATGTACGTCCCTCCCAGGATATGGGGCACCGAAACAGCCATCAGGCTGATGTAAGAGGGCAAGGCCCCCCGCAGGCAGTGGCAGACTAGAACCCGCCCCCGGCTCAGGCCCTTTGCCCGGGCCAGCAGTACATAGTCCGCCCGGATTTCCTCCAGCAGCCGGCTGCGAAGCATGTAAGCATAGTACCATAGGTGCCCAAAGAGCACCGCTGTCATGGGAAGCACTAGATGGACTGCTCTGTCCAGCAAATCATTCCCTCGGCCCACCGAATAGGCGCCGCTGCTGGGCAGCCATTGCAGGGCGACAGAGAACACCAGAATCAGTACCAGAGACAGCCAGAACTCCGGGATACAGCTGATAAAGGTTCCCAGCCTGCAGAGCAGCCGGTCAGGCCATTCCCCCTCGAACCAGGCGCACAGCAGCCCCAGCCCCAGGGC
This sequence comes from uncultured Eubacteriales bacterium, assembly GCA_910580045.1. Taxonomy (GTDB): domain Bacteria; phylum Bacillota; class Clostridia; order Oscillospirales; family Acutalibacteraceae; genus Acutalibacter. Next base: position 3,431 of record CAJTXF010000048.1, on the reverse strand, counting down.
CCCAAAGGCTGTCAGCAAAAATCCCAGTCCACCCAGGGCCAGGGTGTTTCCAGCCCGCTGTGCGATGACCTCCAGCACGTCCTGCTTATACTGGTAAGAGATGCCGAAATCTCCCTGCAGGGCGTTCCCTGCCCAGTGCAGGTATTGGACGGGGAGGGGCTCGTCCAGGCCCAGCCGGGCCCGGGACTGCTCCTTTTCTTCTGGGCTCATCTTCTCCACCCGCTCCCCGTAATAAGCCTGCAGAGGCTCTGTTGGGGCCAGCCGGGAGAGAAAGAACACCGCCAGGGACAGCACTATCACACTGAGCAGGAAGCTGCCCAGCCGCTTTATATAATAGGTAAGCCGTTCAAGTTTCATGCGCGGCGCTCCTTTCTTAATACAAAATGCCCCGGCTCCTCCTGGATTAGCTTCCCGGCGGCCTCAAAGCTCAGGGAATTGAAATCAAACCGGGGCCGGGCCCTCTCTTTGGCTGGGTCGGGAAGGGGGCTGGCAGACAGCAGGGCTTGGGTATAGGGGTGCAGGGGCCGGGCGAACAGGGCAGAGGCAGGCCCCTGCTCCACCAGCCGCCCCTGATACAGCACGCCCACACGGTCACACAAAAACTCCACCATAGCCAAATCGTGGGCAATAAAGAGTATCGCGCACCCATGGTCCTCCCGCAGCTTACGGAATAGGTTGACGGTCTGGGCCTGGATGGACACGTCCAGGGAGGCGATAGGCTCGTCCGCCACCAGAAGCCGGGGCTCCATAACCAGAGCCCTGGCAATAGCCACCCGCTGCCGCTGGCCCCCGGAGAGCTCAGGCGGGTACCTGTTCAAATAGCTCTCGTCCATGCCCACCTCCTGGAGCCGGAACGCCGCCTCGGCCTGCAGACTGCCCCGAGGCGGCGTAGTTTTATGTATTCGCAGGGGTTCAGTAATAATGTCTTCTACCCGCATACGCTGGTTCAGACTGGCAGTGGCGTCCTGGAAAATCAGTTGGCGTTCCCGCTGGAGCCGTGCCTGCTGGGAGCGGCTCTTTGCCTCTTGGGCGTCCATGCCCTCATAGAGAATCCGCCCTTCGCTGGGCCGCAGAATGCCCATCACACACCGGACAATGGTGGATTTCCCTGAGCCGGACTCTCCAATCAGCCCGAAAATCTCCCCGCGCCTTACCTGGAAGGACACGCCGTCCACAGCCCGAAGTATGCTCTTCTTGGCGAGCCGGAACCGGTGGGATAGGTCCTGAACCTCCAAAATGGGTTCCCCCACTGGGGGCGGTGCTGTGCTTTTGGCATGCGTCTCGGCAGGGTGGGGGAGGCTGGGCGCCCGGGCATCCAGCAGCCAAGTGGCAGCAGAGTGGGTTTCTGTGACGGAGAACATAGGCGGCTGCTCCTCATAGTCAATGGCCAGAGCCAGCTCATTCCGGCAGGCGAAAGCATCCCCTTTGGGTGGCTCAATCAGGCTGGGGGGCATACCTGGGATGGCATACAAACGTCCCTGGCCCCGGGCATGGGCTGGCAAGGAGCGCAGCAGGCCCTGGGTGTAGGGATGCCGGGGGTCGGAGAAAATTTCCTCCGCTGTGCCAATCTCTACGATTTTTCCCGCGTACATAATGGCCGCCCTGTCCGCTGCCTGAGCCACCACCCCCAAATCGTGGGACACCAGCAGCATCCCCATGCCCAGGCTTTTTTGCAGTTCCCCCAGTAAATCCAGAATCTGGGCCTGGATGGTCACGTCCAGAGCCGTGGTGGGCTCGTCGGCCAGCAACAACCTGGGCTCCCCGGCCAGGGCCATGGCCAGCACGGCCCGTTGACGCATTCCTCCAGAGAAGTGGCCGGGGTATAGCTCACAGCGCTCCCTCGCCTGGTCAATGCCTACCAGCTCCATCAGTTCCACTGCCCTCTGCTGAGCCTCTTTTTTAGATAGCTCTCGGTGATGAATTCTGACAGCCTCACTGATTTGGGCTCCCACAGTCAAACTGGGATTCAGGGAAGTCATGGGTTCCTGGAAGAGCATGGAGGCCAAGCTCCCCCGCAGCTTTACCATCTCCCGCTCCGAGAGCTTGGTAATTTCCCTCCCGTCCACTAGAATACGGCCCCCGTCCACAGCAGCGTTCCCTGGCAGCAGTCGAAGAACAGCCTTACATAGCATACTTTTCCCACAGCCGGATTCCCCTACCAGGGCCAGCGTCTCCCCAGCCCGGAGGGTCAGACTCACGTCCCGCGCTGCCTGGACCTTCCCCTTGGGGGTATCCAGGCTGACCGAGAGATGCTCAATTTCCAACAGCGCTGGCATGGCCAGCCTCCTTTCTCCTAGAGATACTTTTTAGAAATCCCAGAGTTATTCCTCCAGGGTCCAGTCGCAGATGTTCCAGAATAGGCCTACCCCATGGTGGCCCAGCACAGTATCTGGAGCAATGCCCTGGATTTTTCCATTGGTCACGTAGATGGCGTCAATATAGCAAAAGAAAGTATAGGCCGGGTGCTCTGCCAAGGCGGCCTGAAACTGGGAGTAAGCCTGAGCCCGAGCCTGAGGGTTGTCGGTCTGCCGGGCCTGGGTCAGGGCTTGGTCCACCAGCTGGTCGGAATACCCGGAGTAGTTGGCCCCCTTGTCCGTGCCGAATACCTTATAAGTGTGGTCGTCCGCGTCAAAGGGAGAGCCCCAGCCAATGATACAGCACTGCTGCCCGGCCCAGTCAATGCCCCCGGCGGGCATCTCTGCTTTTACGTCCAAGCCGAACTCCGAAAGCTGCTGCGCGGCGATTTGAGCCATGTCAATGCGTACCTGGTCATCGGCTGAGGCGCTGAGGGTGAACCCAACCGGCTCCCCGTTCCGCATCCAGCGGCCGTCTGCCTTTACACAGCCTGCTTTCTCCATCAGTTCCGCAGCCTTTTCGGGATTGAAATCATAATGGGCCGCGTCCGGGTCGTGGTAGCGGTTCCGCTGCAGTGGGCCATAGGCCACCTCGCCCTGGCCTAGGAGCACCGCGTCCAGGATGGCCTCCCGGTCAATGGCATAGTTGATAGCGGGAATCAAATCCTCATTCTCCTGCCAGTAGGGGTGGTTGAAGTTGTAAAGGATGCCCCGATAGTCAGAGGTGTCCATGTCATAGATTGTGAACTCCTTTTTCCCTTCAAAATTAACGGCATCCTTGGGAGTCACCTGAGCCAAATCCAGCTCCCCGGACTGCAGCTGCATGGCCCGGGCGCTGTTCTCAGGCAGAATCTTAAAAATTATTCTGCCGATGTGCGGGGCTCCGGCAAAGTAGTCCGGGTTCTTCACCAGGGTGATGGACTGGCCCATATCCCAGCTTTCCAGTCGGTAGGGCCCTGTACCCACTGGAGCACGGAAGAAGTCAGAGGTCTGCCAGTCCTGGCCCTCCAGCAGGTGCCGGGGCATGATGGGCATGGACATGTACTCCAGAAATGCGGTGTTGACAGCAGATAGATG
>CAJTXF010000047.1 GCA_910580045.1 uncultured Eubacteriales bacterium | reverse complement strand
GCCCTTTTAGGGCAAGACCTTGGGGACTCCTGACGTTGGCTTCGCCAAGTCGCCCCAAACCCCGCCAGGGGCCAAGAGTTGGCCAAAGCCAACTCTCCGCCCCTGGACCGCGCTATCCGCTCGTTCGCCTGTGCTGGGAGAAAGGCACTGCTCCGAGCCATTAGGCCCTCTCCCCTCCCCAACCAAATATTCCCCGAAAGGATGATTCCCCATGTACAAAATTCTCTGCCTCAATAAAATCAGCCCCATCGGCACCAAGCGTTTCGGCGAGAGCTACACCTTCTCCCCCGAGATGGCCAGCCCTGACGCCATTCTCGTCCGCTCCGCCTCCATGCACGACATGGAGCTGGACGAAAACCTCCTGGCCATTGCCCGGGCCGGGGCAGGCACCAACAACATCCCTGTGGAGGACTGCGCCAAAAAGGGCGTGGTGGTGTTCAACACCCCCGGCGCCAACGCCAACGCGGTGAAGGAGCTGGTGCTCTGCGCCATGCTGCTCAGCTCCCGGAAAATCGGCCCGGCCATGGACTGGGTCAAGACCCTCAAGGGCCAGGGCGCTGAGGTGAGCAAGCTGGTGGAAAAGGGCAAGGGCCAGTTCGCCGGGCCGGAGCTTTCCGGCAAGAGCCTGGGCGTGGTGGGCCTGGGGGCCATCGGCATTCTGGTGGCCAACGCCGCCCACTCTCTGGGCATGGAGGTCTATGGCTATGACCCTTTCCTGTCCGTGGACGCGGCCTGGCGGCTGTCCCGCTCTGTCCACCGCTCTATGAGCCTGGACGAAATCTATGCTAATTCTGACTACATCACTCTCCACGCCCCCAGCACCCCTGACACCAAGGGCATGGTCAATGCTGAGTCCCTCTCCAAAATGCGGGACAGCGTCCGCATTATCAACCTGGCCCGGGGGGATTTGGTGGACTCTGCCGCCATGCTGGCGGCTCTCCAATCCGGCAAGGCTGCTGCCTACGCCACGGACTTCCCCACAGACGGGATGATTGGCCAAGAGAACATCATCGCCATGCCCCATCTGGGGGCCTCCACCCCTGAGAGCGAGGACAACTGCGCCATGATGGCCGTGGACCAGGTGAAGGAGTACTTGGAGAACGGGAACATCGTCAACTCTGTGAATCTGCCCAGCCTTTCCATGGCCCGGGAGCCCGGCACCCAGCGCATCTGCGTCATCCACCGGAACATTCCCGGTGCCATCGCGGATTTTACCACTGTGTGCGGCAAGGCGGGCATCAACATTGAGAACATGCAGAGCAAGTCCCGCAAGGACTACGCCTACACTATCCTGGACGTGCAGGGAGGCGACACAGTGGCTGCCGCCCAGTCTCTGGAGACTCTGGACGCCATCATCCGGGTGCGGGTGATTTCCGCATAAGCGCCCGCTCTTCCGAAGGCTTGACAATCTCCGCGCCTTGTGATATAGTCTGAACAGTTATATGAAGCAAGGAGTGGGCAGAATGAGCCGGTTCGGGTTTGAGGAGATGCAGAACATCCAGAAAGAACTGCAGGAGAAGTATCTGGATAAGTGGGGCGGTTTGTACCCTGAAAAGGGTGTGCGGATGCTGCTGTGGATGTTCTGCGAGGCGGGTGAGGTGGCGGACGCCATCAAAAAGACCAGCACCGAGGATTTGCTGGCTGATACCCCCCAGCGCCGCCACTTCATTGAGGAGATGTGCGACGTGATGATGTATTTTAACGATGTCATGCTCTGCTATAACATCACCCCCGAAGAGCTGGAAGAAATCTACTGGGAGAAGCACCGGCGGAATATGGAGCGGTGGTAAGGCAGGGAAAATTTGGATAAGACTTGAAATCCAGGTTTGCATATGCTATAATATAGATAAGCTGATAAGTTCCAAAGTTCCACAATAAGGAAATCCCCGGAGAAAGCCACTTCTCCGGGGATTTTTTGTGCTTACTTGCCCTTGCGTTCGCGGTCAAGCCACTTGCAGATGCAGTGGACTGTAACACCCGCTGCGACCGCTACAATAAAGCTGATAAGTATTTCCATCGTTCCACCTCCTTCCTGCTGTCGGAAGGTTCAGGCAAGCACCCCCCATTATACCATCCTTCGACAAAAAGCGCAAGAAAAAAGCCTTGACAAATACCCCAATGGGGTATATAATCAAAATACCCCCTCAGGGTATTATACATCACCCTGATTGGGCATCATATTTAGGAAGGAGGCCCGCTATGTGCGACAGCTGCCATAAAACCCGAGAGCGCTCAGAAGAGGAATACCGCCGCCTGTGCAACCGGCTCAGCCGGATTGAGGGGCAGATTCGGGGCATCCGGGGTATGCTGGAAAAGGAGGCCTACTGCATTGACATCCTCTCCCAGACCGCAGCCGCCAACGCTGCCCTCAACGCCTTCTCCCGGGAGCTGCTGGCCCAGCACCTGCGCACCTGTGTGGCCAGGGATTTGCGGGCCGGGGATGACGGCACGGTGGAGGAACTGGTCAACGCTTTGCAGAAGCTGATGAAATAGCAGCTCACATTTAGCAAGGCGGTGGATGGAATGCGCTCCATGAAACAGCCCGCAGGCTGTTTGTGCGGGCAGCTCCATTGGGAAATCTATCTCTGACAGAGATAAGGAACAACTCCGCCATTCCCGCAAGCAAAAAAGGAGGCCAATCAATGGAACAATACAATGTGACCGGCATGACCTGCGCCGCCTGCAGCGCCCGGGTGGAAAAGGCCGTGTCCAAGGTGCCCGGGGTCACCGGGTGCTCGGTGAGCCTGCTCACCAACTCCATGGGTGTGGAGGGCTCCGCCGCCCCGGCTGAGATTGTGGCCGCAGTGGAGTCCGCAGGCTACGGGGCCGCGCCCAAGTCCAGCCAGCAGGCAGCTGCCCCTGCCCCCTCCTCCGCAGAGCTGGAGGACAAGGAATCCCCCAGGCTGAAAAAACGCCTGCTCTGGTCCCTGGGCTTTTTGCTGGTGCTCATGTACTTCTCCATGGGCCACATGATGTGGGGCTGGCCTGTGCCCGCGCCCCTGGCCCACAACCATATTGCCATGGGGCTGATTCAGCTGCTGCTTACAGCCGTCATTATGGTCATCAACCAGCGTTTCTTTGTCAGCGGCTTTCAAAGCCTCTGGCACAGGGCCCCAAACATGGACACCCTGGTGGCATTGGGAGCGGCGGCGGCTTTTGTGTACAGCACCTACGCCCTGTTTGCCATGACAGATGCCCAGCTGCGGGGGGACTCCGCCGCTGTGATGGAGTACATGATGGAGCTGTACTTTGAGTCCGCTGGCATGATACTCACCCTCATCACCCTAGGGAAGATGCTGGAGGCCAAGTCCAAGGGCCGCACCACAGACGCTCTGCGCAGCCTGATGGACCTGGCCCCCAAGACCGCTGCCCTTATCCGGGGGGAGGAGGAAGTCTCTGTCCCTGTGGAGCAGGTGGTTCCCGGCGACATCTTCGCCGTGCGGCCCGGGGAGAACATCCCGGTGGACGGGGTGGTGGAGGAGGGCGCCAGCGCTGTGGACGAGAGCGCCCTCACAGGAGAGAGTGTGCCGGTGGATAAGGGCCCTGGGGATTTGGTCTCCGCAGCCACCCTGAACCGCTCAGGATATCTGCGCTGCCGGGCCAGCCGGGTGGGGCAGGACACCACCCTGTCCCAGATTATCAAGATGGTCAGCGACGCGGCGGCCACAAAGGCCCCTATCGCCAAGGTGGCGGACAAGGTCTCCGGGGTGTTTGTGCCTGTGGTGATTGCCATTGCCCTGGTGACAGCCGCTGTGTGGCTGGCGCTGGGCAATGGGGCGGGATTCGCCCTGGCCAGGGGCATCTCTGTGCTGGTCATCAGCTGCCCCTGCGCTCTGGGCCTGGCCACGCCTGTGGCCATTATGGTGGGCAGCGGCCTGGGGGCCAAGAACGGCATCCTCTTTAAGACCGCTGTCTCCCTGGAGGCGGCTGGGCGCACGGAAATCGTGGCCCTGGACAAAACCGGCACCATCACCAGCGGCCAGCCCAGGGTGACGGACATTCTCCCCGCCGCCGGGCTGGACGAAGAAGCCCTGCTGACTGTAGCCTCCACCCTGGAGGGCCCCTCTGAGCACCCGTTAGCCGCCGCCATTTGCGAGGAGGCTGCCAGCCGGGGGCTGCCCGTCACGCAAGTAACGGAGTTTACCGCCGTGCACGGCCGGGGTGTGCGGGCCAGGCTGGGGGAGCGCAGCCTGATTGGCGGCAATCCGGCCATGCTGGAGGAGGCGGGCATCTCCCCCGGCGGGCTGGCCTCTCAGGCAGAGGCCCTCTCCGGCCAGGGCAAGACTCCCATGTTCTTTGCTGACGAGACCAAAAAGCAGCTGCTGGGGGTCATCGCTGTGGCGGACACCATCAAGGAGGACAGCCCGGGCGCCATCCGGGAGCTGCAGAACATGGGTATGCGGGTGGTAATGCTCACCGGCGACAACCAGCGCACCGCGGAGGCCATCGGCAAAGAGGCCGGGGTGGACGAGGTGATTGCCGGGGTGCTGCCTGACGGCAAGGAGAGCGTCATCCGCCAGCTGAAGGGCCAGGGCAAGGTGGCCATGGTGGGGGACGGCATCAACGACGCCCCGGCCCTCACCCGGGCGGACACAGGCATTGCCATTGGCGCGGGTACAGACGTGGCCATTGACGCGGCGGACATTGTGCTTATGCACAGCCGCCTGTCCGATGTGCCCGCCGCCATCCGGCTGAGCCGGGCCACTTTGCGGAACATTCACCAGAACCTGTTCTGGGCGTTCTTCTACAACACCATCGGTATTCCCCTGGCGGCGGGGCTGTTCATCCCCCTGGGGCTGACCCTGAACCCCATGTTCGGGGCGGCGGCCATGAGCCTGTCCAGCTTCTGCGTGGTGAGCAACGCCCTGCGGCTGAACTGGTTCAAGCTCCACGATTCACGGCACGACCATAAGCGCAAGGCTAAATTGAAACCAATTATGGAGGAAAAGACGATGACAAAGACCATGAAAATCGAAGGCATGATGTGCGGGCACTGCGAGGCCCGGGTAAAGAAGGCATTGGAGGCCCTGGCCCAGGTGGAGAGCGCCCAGGTGAGCCATGAGAGCGGCATAGCAGTGGTCAGCTTCAGCGGGGAGATTTCGGACGCAGAGCTGAAAGCCGCTGTGGAGGCCCAGGACTACCAGGTGACAGAGATAGGGTAAAAGACGCAGGAGAGCCTGACGGCTCGAGGCAGCCGCTTTCTCCCCGCAAAAGCGTCCGGACGGAAACGGGATCCAGGGGGCGGCCGTCCCCTGGCAGGGTTTGGGACGGAGTCCCAAGGTCTTGCGCGCCAGCGCCAAAACCGTCGTTAGACAAGCGAACGCAGTGAGCGCAAATATCCCCATTTTCCAAAGGAAAATGGGGATAAAGGTTGTGTATACGTTTCAGCCTCCGGGCGGCAGACTTTGCTCCGCAAAGTCTTTTGCCCTGCGGCAAGACCTTGGGACTCCGTCCCAAACCCTGCCAGGAGGGTGACCCCCCTGGACCCCGCAATCCGCTCGGACGCTTGTGCTGGGCGATAGGTGCTGCCCCGAGCCGTCAGGGGCTCCCGTCGTTCTCTCCTCTGTCCCCAGCTGAAACCCAAAACGAGCAGCCGGAGAATCCGGCCGCTCGTTTCTCTTTACCTAAAATGGCCCTCAGTGCCCACAGCCGCAGCCGCTGTCAGGCAAATCCGTGGCCCGGGGCGGGAAGAACTCGTTGGTGGGGAAGTCAATGCGCCGGAACAGCTCGCAGGGATTGTCAGACGTGGTGACGCACTCCTTTTCCGGCACGCAGAAGTCATAGGCCGGGATAAGCATCTGAACACTGCGCACAATCTGCACAATGGTGAACAGGCCAATGGTCACATACACATTGCTGCGCTGGGGCGCTGTGTTCACCTCTCCCCCATACCGCTGGCAGATGCAGTCCGGAATCCGGCAATAGGGCTCGTTGCGGCAGGGATGGTCGCAGAGCTTGGCGGACAGGGCCACTGGCTCCGCCACCTGGACCGTGGCCTTGGGCAGGGCGCGGACGTCGTCGCTCAAATCAGGCTCCTCCTGACACTGACCGGAGGAGAAAATCTTCACGCTGCCCTCGCTGCCGTAGAGCACCACCTTTTTGTTGAACACGGACACGCCGCTGATGGGCACCGGGCATGCGGCCGGGCCGCCGAACAGCTCTACCGTTACATCAAAGAAAAAGGTCATGTCCACCGAGTAGAAGCCCTTGTTAAAGGGAATGGGCTGCAGGTCAATGTAGACGGTAATCACGCTTACATCCTTGATGCGCACATTGGTGGCGCTGTCAATCATCGGCTGCCGCGCCGCGGGGAACAGAACTCTTATGTCCTCAAGACAGTCTTTGTCGCTGCACGAATCGTAAATCCGCATAGCGTCAATGCAGACCGCCTCTTTGAAGCAATCCTGGCACACAGGAATGCCCTCGTTGTCCGGCATAGTATCTCCTCCTTCGGGGTTTCAATACCCGCGCCCGCAGCCCTGCCGCAGGTACAGGTTCGCTTCAGCCGCCAGGAGAGCGGCTATAGCCCATACTATGCCCTGGGGACATTTCTGTGCATTGTCCCACGTTTTGCAGGCTGTCACCGGTTTTTCATTTTCGCCTTGACAACCCACCGTCACAGTGGTATTATAATCTTGGAGAAAACCTGTGAGGGCACAGAGCAAATCACCGCCAAAACCTCACAACAGGAGGCGTTTTGATGAATAAAATCTACACTTCCGCCCAGCAGCTGGTGGGCCGCACCCCTCTGCTGGAGCTGCGCACGCTGGAGACAAAAATGGGCCTGCGGGCCCGGCTGGCTGCAAAACTGGAGGGACTGAACCCTGCCGGAAGCGTAAAGGACCGGGTGGCCCTGGCCATGCTGGACGACGCGGAGCGCAAGGGCCTGATAGGGCCTGGCTCGGTTATCATCGAGCCCACCTCCGGCAACACGGGCATCGGCCTGTGCAGCATGGGTACGGCCCGGGGCTACCGGGTCATTATTGTGATGCCGGACACCATGAGCGCTGAGCGCCGCCTGCTGATGAAAGCCTACGGCGCGCAGCTAATCCTCTCCCCCGGCAGCTTGGGCATGAGCGGTGCCATCGCCAAGGCAGAGGAGCTGGCCAAGGAAATCCCCGGCAGCTTTATCCCCGGACAGTTTGTGAACCCAGCCAACCCTGCTGCCCACTACAACACCACTGGCCCGGAGATTTGGGCGGATACAGACGGCAAAGTGGACGTGTTTGTGGCAGGCATCGGCACAGGCGGCACCATCACCGGCACAGGCCGCTTCCTTAAGGAGCGCAGCCCTGGGGTTCAGATTGTGGGCGTGGAGCCCGCAAGCTCGCCGGTGCTGACAAAGGGAAAAAGCGGCCCTCACGGCATACAGGGCATTGGCGCGGGCTTTGTGCCCCAGGTGCTGGACAGGAGCGTGGTGGACCAGGTTATAGCTGTCACGGAGGAAGACGCCTATGCCATGGGGCGGATGCTGGGGAAGACAGAGGGTGTGCTGGCAGGCATCTCCTCTGGGGCGGCCCTGTGGGCGGCGGCAGAGCTTGCAAAGCTGCCCGAATACACCGGGAAGCTGATTGTGGTGCTTCTGCCGGATGGGGGCGACAGGTACCTCTCCACCCCCATGTTCCCAGCGTGACGCTGGACCCCACTCGCGTAGCGCGCCGTACCGGCGCTGCGTTTCCCGGAAATGTGTCCGGCATCGCGCGCAAAGGAAACGCGGATGGATGGGGGAACGGAAGGGTTCTCCGCCAGGTGCTGTTCCCCATATTAAGACCCCGCACCGCCAATAAAACCAAAGCAAAGGAAGGATAACCATGCCAAACTACAAATTTGAGACCCTTCAGCTCCATGTGGGCCAGGAAGAGCCCGACCCGGCCACCGGGGCCCGGGCCGTCCCCATATATCAGACCACGTCCTATGTGTTCCGCGATTCCGCCCACGCCGCTGCCCGCTTCGGTCTGGCCGACCCGGGCAACATCTATGGCCGCCTGACCAACTCCACCCAGGACGTGTTTGAACGGCGCATCGCCGCCCTGGAGGGGGGCGCGGCAGCTCTGGCTACTGCCTCCGGCGCGGCGGCTATTACCTATACCATCCAGGCCCTGGCCCAGCAGGGCGGACATATCGTGGCCCAGAAGACCATCTACGGCGGCACCTACAATCTGCTGGCCCACACCCTGCCCCAGTTCGGCGTGACCGCCACCTTTGTGGACGCCCACAACCTGGAGGAGCTGGAGGCCGCCATCCAGCCCAACACCCGGGCCGTCTATCTGGAGACCCTGGGCAACCCCAACTCAGACATCCCGGATATGGACGCCATTGCCGCCATTGCTCACCGCCGCGGCCTGCCCCTGGTGGTTGACAACACCTTCGCCACCCCCTACCTTCTCCGGCCCATCAAGCACGGGGCGGATATTGTAATCCACTCGGCTACCAAGTTCATCGGGGGTCACGGTACCACCCTGGGGGGCGTGATTGTGGATTCCGGCCGGTTCGATTGGAAGCAGGGAGGTAAATTTTCCGCCATCTCTGAGCCCAACCCCAGCTATCATGGGGTCTCCTTTGTGGAGGCCGCTGGCCCCGCCGCTTTCGTCACCTACATCCGGGCTATCCTGCTGCGGGATATGGGCGCCACTCTTTCCCCGTTCAGCGCCTTTCTGCTGCTGCAGGGGGTGGAAACCCTGTCCCTGCGGCTGGAACGCCATGTGGAGAACACCAAGAAAGTGGTGGAGTTCCTGGCGGGCCACCCCAAGGTGGAGCGGGTAAACCACCCCTCCCTGCCGGGCCATCCGGACCATGCCCTGTATGAGAAGTACTTCCCCCATGGAGGGGCCTCCATCTTCACCTTCCAAATCAAAGGCGGCACGGCTGAGGCCCACCGCTTTATCGACAATCTGGAGCTGTTCTCCCTGCTGGCCAACGTGGCGGATGTGAAGTCCCTGGTCATCCATCCGGCCACCACCACCCACTCCCAGCTGACGGAGGAAGAGCTCACCAGCCAGGGCATCCTGCCCAGCACCATCCGGCTCTCCATCGGCACCGAGCACATCGACGATATCCTTGCCGACCTGGAAAAGGGCTTTGCTGCTGTGTAAGCGCCCTGTTCTCTGTCTGTTTCGCACAAACGCGCACTCAAATTATAGGAGAAACGCCTATATTTTCAATTGGGTCTGGTATTATCTGGCGAAGTATGATACAATAGGTTGCGGAATGTACTCTGGAGCGCACTCCCGCGTATGCTTGGAGCACACTCCCCGCTTTTTCGTTCGTCCCACCCCATTATCCCCACGGAGTGTGAAGCTATGGTTACCTTCCCCATCCTATTTCTCTGCATCGCGTGCCTGTTCACCACCCTTCTGCGGGAGCGGTACCGCATTTGGGCGACCCTTGGTGTGATGCTGGGCACCACCATATTCGCTGTCCTGCTGGCCTCCCTGGCAAGGGGCTGGGCTTCTGGGCCTGTGCTGGGCTGGCAGGTTCCCTGTGCCGCGGGGGTTGCCCTGTTCTTCCTGGCCTCTCTGTTCATCCACAGCAACAACCTGCTGCAAAAGGGGTTTGTGGCTGTGCTCAGCCTGACCAATTTTGCCTACTGCCTGCTGCTCACCCCCCTGTTTTTGGGGGCAATGCCCTTCCCCGTTGCCGGGGCGGCAGGGGGCTTTCTGTCTGTCCTTATTACCCTGCTGGTTTACCTGGTGACAGGCCTTTGCCTGTACCGCCCCCTTCAGCGGTTCAGCGAGCGGGGGCCCTCGGTGTTTCTGGGGGGGATGCTTCTGCTGATGCTGTTCCAGTACCTGCTCTGCCTGGGCCGGCTGGACGGGCTTTTCGGCATTGTGAGCCCCACCCGGCGGCTGCTGCTGGCTACCGGCTTTTACTGTGTGCTGATTTTCTGCTTCCGCAGTGTTTATCAGGCCGGGCGCTGGCAGTCCCTTATGGCCCAGCACTCCCTGCGGGACAGGATGCTGGAAATGGAGGCCGGGGATTTTGTGGACATGCTGGCCGCTGTGCGGGAGGTCCGCGCTGCCCAGAAAACCGGGGAATACGCCCTGGACACAGTGGCAGAACTGCTGCGCACCGGACAGCTGGAAAAAATCCCTCCCTATGTGGAGATGGCCAAGGGCGGCAGCCAGGCCATTCCCATTTTGGTCCGCTACCACGAGAACCCCTATTTGAACGCGGTGATTGCCACCAAGGCTGCCTTTGCCTCTCAGAACAGCGTGGCCTTTGAGTGCAACGCCGCCTATGCTGACGCGCCGGTCCCCACCGCGGAGCTGTGCATTTTGGTCAACGAGCTGCTTACCCGGGCCTGCTCAGACGCAGTGGCCTGCCAGGAGGATATGCCCCGGCGGGTGCGCTTCACAGCCATCCCCAGTGAGGATGCGCTGCGGCTGGAAACCGTGTTCACAGGCACCTTGCCGGAGAAGCGCCGTTTTGAGCCCAAGGGCAAGCAGATGGGCGATTTGCTTGCCTGGCTTTTTGACGACACCCCCCAGGAGGAGACTGAGCTGCGGGGCCTGGGCAACGCGGCTGAAATCGTGCTGGCCCACAGCGGCAGCCTGACCGTATCCAGCAATGACACAGACGTTATTGTCCGGGCGCTGCTGCGGTTTTAGGCCATACGCGGCAGCTGACTGCGAGCCAATCGAAAGTTTTGCTGTCCCGGCTGCCAGACTCTTTGCCGGCAGAAACCTCACCCCAAACCCTGTTTGGCCCAGGCTCTGCTGTTTTTTCACTTTACCAACTCTTTATAAGGAGCGATTCCCATGCAACTGACTTCCATCCCCTCCCAGGTGCTTGCCGCTTTTGGCCTGGCTCCCAACGCCGAACTGGTAGATATGCCCGGCGGCCACATTAACGACACCTTTCTGGTTGGCGGCGCTTTTGTCATCCAGCGCATCAACCGCTTTGTCTTCCCTCACCCTGAGCATATTATGGAAAACATGGTGGGTGTGACCAGCTTTCTGCGGGAGAAGCTCCTGGCCCGGGGCGGCAATCCGGAGCGGGAGCTTCTGCAGGTGGTGCCTGCTCAAAACGGCGCCTCTTTTGTGCGGGATGATGCCGGTGATTTCTGGCGCTGCACCCGGTATATCCCTGACGCGGTCTCCTATGAGACCCCTGACAGCCCTGCCATGCTGCGGGAGGCTGGCAGAGCCTTCGGCGACTTCCAGGCCCTGCTCAACGGCTATCCCGCGGACACTCTCCACGAGATTATCCCGGATTTCCACAACACCCCTGCCCGTATCCGCCAGCTGGAGGAGGCTGCTGCCGCTGATTCCAAGGGCCGCCTGGCCCAGGTGGAGCCAGAGATGGAGTTTGCCCTCAGCCGCCGGAAGCAGGCAGGCCTGCTGATGGATTTGCTGGGCCAGGGCAAGCTGCCCCTGCGAGTCACCCACAATGATACCAAAATGAGCAACATCCTCTTTGACCCTGCCTCCAAGCTGGCTGTCTGCGTGATTGATTTGGACACTGTGATGCCCGGGCTGGCGGCCTTTGATTTTGGTGATTCCATCCGGGCCGGAGCCTCTTCCGCCGCGGAGGACGAGACTGATTTGAGCCGGGTACACTTTGACTTGGAGCTGTACCGGGCCTATACCCAGGGCTTCCTCTCCACTGCCGGGGCTGCCCTGACAAGCACAGAGCTGGACACCCTGCCGGACGGGGCCTGGGCCATGACCTATGAGGTAGGCATCCGGTTCCTGGCGGACTATCTGAACGGGGATGTATACTTCCGCACCGCTCACCCCCAGCACAACCTGGACAGGGCCCGGAACCAGTTCCACCTGGTGAAACAGATGGAGGAACACCGGGAGAAGATGGGCCGGATTGTGGCAGAATGCACCGCCTGACACACCCGGCGGCACAGCAGGGCCAATTCCAGCGCCTGAGAGAGTACGGGCTTGGGACAGGCGCTTCAAGGCCTCTCGCATATACTTCCACCCTTTATCGCCATTTCCTTTTGGAAATCGGCGATATTTTTTGTGACGGAAACCCTTGGCCCCTTATAGTCAAAAAAGGAGCCCCCAGCAGGGGGCTCCTCTTTCATGCCATTTTACACTTTCTCTACGCCAAAACTGGTCTGCTCACCGTTCACATCCCACTCTGCCGTATATCCGCCCAGCGCGCCGCAGGTGCAGCTCTCGCCCAGCACACTGGCCATAATCTCCGCCTGGTGCTTCTGAAGGACTGCCTCCACTTTGCCGCTTCCCTGGTGATACACCCGGATATGGTCTGTTACCTGGAAGCCCGCGTCCTTGCGCATGGACTGGAGCTTGCTGATAATCTCCCGCACAAAGCCTTCTTCAATCAGCTCCTCTGTCAGGGCGGTATCCAGCACCACGGTCAGCCCCCGCTCAGACACAGAGGTATACCCCTCCTTCTGAGAGGTCTCAACCAGCAGCTCCTCTGGGCTCAGGCTGATGTCCCCGTCCGGCAGGCTCAGGTGCAGGGCTCCGGCAGTATCCAGCTCCTTCTTGGCCGCGGAGCCGTCCAGGGCCTGGAGGGCCTGGCGGATGCTGCCAATGCGCTTGCCGTACTTCTGTCCCAGAATCTTCAGCTGGGGCTTAAAGCTGTAGGCCGTGAACTCGGACATATCCTGGAGGAAGACAATCTCCTTCACGTTCAGCTCCTGGCGGATAATGTCCTGATACAGGCCGCCCAAATCTGAATCCGCGTCTGTGCACAGCCGGGAAAGGGGCTGGCGGTTTTTCAGGTTGGCCTGGTTCCGGGCAGCCCGGCCCAGGGTCACCACCCGAAGCACCTCATCCATGTCCTGCTCCAGCTTCTTGTCCACCCTGCTCTCATCGCACACTGGATAGGCGCACAGGTGCACGCTCTCCGGGGCGGCAGGGTTCACGGAGCAGACCAGATTGCGGTAGATTTCCTCACTCATAAAGGGGGCCAGAGGGGCCAGCAGCTTGGCAGTGGTCTCCAAGGCTGTGTATAGGGTCATATAGGCCGCGGTCTTGTCCTCTGCCTGGCCCTGGGCCCAGAAGCGCTCCCGGCTGCGGCGGACATACCAGTTGGATAGCTCGTCCACAAAGTCCATCAGGGCCCGGGCGCTCTCCGGCACATGGTACTGGCTCAGCTGGCTGTCCACCTCTTTCACCGTGCTGTTCAGCCGGGACAGCAGCCACTTGTCCATCACAGTCAGGGCGCAGTCCTCTAAGGCATATTTGCTGGAATCGAACCCGTCGATATTGGCATACAGCACAAAGAACGCATAGGTGTTCCACAGGGTGGAGAAGAACTTCTTCTGACCCTCCACCACAGTCTTTTTGCTGAAATTCTTGGGCAGCCAGGGGGCCGAGCAGGTATAGAAGAACCAGCGCAGGCTGTCCGCGCCAAAGGATTCCAGGGCCTCCATGGGCTCCACCGCGTTGCCTTTGGACTTGGACATTTTCTTGCCCTCCTCGTCCTGGACCAGGCCCATGACCAGCACGTTCTTATAAGGGGCCTTGTCAAAAAGCAGGGTGGAGATGGCCAGCAGGGAGTAGAACCAGCCCCGGGTCTGGTCCACAGCCTCAGAGATAAAGTCCGCGGGGAACTGGCTCTTGAAAAGCTCCTGATTCTCAAAGGGGTAGTGGTACTGGGCAAAGGGCATGGAGCCGCTGTCAAACCAGCAGTCAATGACCTCCGGCACCCGGCGCATCTGTTTGCCGCAGTGGGGGCAGGTGATGGTCACCTCGTCCACATAGGGCCTGTGGAGCTCAATGTCCTCAGGGCAGTTGGGGGACATCTCCCGCAGCTCCTTAATGCTGCCAATGGCGTGGCGGTGTCCGCACTCACACTCCCAGATGTTCAGGGGCGTGCCCCAGTACCGGTTCCGGCTCACGGCCCAGTCCTGGAGGTTTTCCAGCCAGTCCCCGAACCGGCCCTTGCCCACGCTCTCAGGCAGCCAGTTGACTGTGTTGTTGTTCCGAATCAGCTGCTCCTTGACCTTGGTCATCTCAATGTACCAGCTCTCCCGGGCATAGTAGATAAGGGGGGTGTCACAGCGCCAGCAGAAGGGGTAGCTGTGCTCAAACCTGGGGGCAGAGAACAGCAGGCCCCGGCTCTCCAAATCCACCAGGATTTCCTTGTCCGCGTCCTTGCAGAAGACCCCGGGCCACTTGGTCTCAGCGGTCATCTGGCCCTTGCTGTCCACCAGCTGGACCAAAGGCAGGCCGTACTTCCGGCCCACCTTGGCATCGTCCTCACCAAAAGCCGGGGCAATGTGCACAATGCCTGTGCCGTCTGTCAGGGTCACGTACTCGTCGCAGACCACATACCAGCACCGCTCCTTGGGGCTTACAAAATCAAACAGGGGCTCATACTCCTTGTTCTCCAAATCCGCGCCCTTGTAGGTCTCCATAACCGTGTAGCTGCCCTCGCCCAAAACAGTATCGCACAGGGCGGCAGCCAGGTAGCAGACCTGCTCCCCAGCCTCTGTGCTGTGCTTCACCTTTACATATTCCTCTTTGGGGTTCACGCACAGGGCCACATTGGAGGGCAGGGTCCATGGGGTGGTGGTCCAGGCCAGAATATAGGCCTCCTCCCCCCTGCACTTGAACCGGGCAATGGCAGAGCGCTCCTTCACGTCCTTATAGCCCTGGGCCACCTCGTGGGAAGAAAGGGGCGTGCCGCAGCGGGGGCAGTAGGGCACAATCTTAAAGCCCTTATACAGCAGGCCCTTGTCCCAAATCTGCTTGAGGGCCCACCACTCGCTCTCAATAAAACGGTTGTCATAGGTCACGTAGGGGTCGTCCATGTCAGCCCAGAAGCCCACTGCCTTGGAGAAATCCTCCCACATGCCCTTATACTTCCACACGCTCTCCTTGCACTTGTCAATGAAGGGGGCAATGCCGTACTCCTCAATCTGCTCTTTGCCGTTGATGTGCAGCAGCTTCTCCACTTCCAGCTCCACCGGCAGGCCATGGGTGTCCCAGCCCGCTTTCCGGCGCACCAGCTGCCCCTTCATGGTCTGGTACCGGGGGAACATATCCTTAAAGGCCCGGGTCTCCAGGTGGCCGATATGGGGCTTGCCATTGGCAGTGGGGGGGCCGTCATAGAAGGTAAAGGCCGGGCTGCCCTCCCTCTGCTCCACGCTCTTTTCAAAAATTTTGTGCTCTGACCAGAACTTCTCGGTCTCCTTTTCCCTCTCCACGAAATTCATATTCGCGGAGACCTCCTTATACACGCTCACGCTCATCTTCCTTTCATAAAAAATCCTTCGCCCCAAAAACGGGGCGAAGGCAAACTTCGCAATACCACCCATTTGGACCGTCTGCAATAAAACGGCTTCCCGGTAACGGCGGGACCCGGCATAGCTTACTGAGAGAGCAGTCTCAAGGCAGCTCTTGTTCGGCCTGCAACTAGGCGCTGTATGTACAGCCGAAAATGGCGCAAAAGCTTCTCGCTTAGACACCGTTTACAGGCTGTGAAACAGCTCCAGATGGAGGGATGCGGAGAGGGGCATAGGTACCGGCTCACACCAGCCGCCGGTTCTCTGGGACCATCTGCACGGCCCGCGTGTCTCCATCACAGTTTTTTTGAGTATTTTCGATTTGATTGTAGCACACTCCCTTAAAAAAGTCAAGTCCAGAGAATCCAGGGGATTGCCCAAACCACAGAGATAATTATCTGTGTCCCCCGCCCATTGGGCGGGGGACACGAAAAAACCCTCGGAACGGACACTCCCGGAATCCTGCATTTCCACAGCCTGTCAGCTGGCCCGCATTACCCCAAGGACCTCCTCCAGGGCCTTGAGGGGGGACTGGCCCCGGCGCAGCTTTACGCTGAGATAGGGCCTGCTCCCGGCACTGAGCAGCACCCGGCCGTTCATGCCCTTCACCAGCTTGCCGACCCGCTCCATGTCCAGCTCTGCCATATACAGCAGCAGGCTCTCCCCCTGCTGCTTCACCTCGCTGACCCCCAGCTCGCTGGCGGTCCCCCGCAGCAGGGCAATGTCAATCAGCCCCTTCACAGCCTCCGGCGGCTCGCCGAACCGGTCGATAAGCTCATCCATCACGTCCATGGCGTCCTCCTGGGTCTCCACCTGGGCAATGCGCCGGTATACCTCCAGGCGCAGGTTGACGCTGTCAATATAGCTCTCAGGAATATGGGCTTCTACCTGCATATCCACCAGGCAGGTCTCATCCGCGGCCTTTTTCAGGGGCTCCCCCTTCATCAGGCTGACCGCCTCATTCAAAAGCCTTACATACATATCATAGCCCACAGCCTCCATGTGGCCATGCTGCTCTCCCCCCAGCACATTGCCCGCGCCCCGAATCTCCAAATCCCGCATGGCGATTTTGAAGCCAGAGCCGAACTCCGTAAACTCCCGGATAGCGGACAGCCGCTTCTGGGCAATCTCCTGCAAAGACTTGTTGGGGGTAAAGGTCAGATAGGCATAGGCCCGGCGGTTGCTTCTGCCCACCCGGCCCCGCAGCTGGTGGAGCTGGGACAGGCCCATCCTATCAGCGTTTTCAATGATAAGGGTGTTGGCGCTGGGCACGTCCACCCCGGTCTCAATAATCGTGGTGCACACCAGGATGTCAATCTCATGGTCCAGCAGCTGCCGCCACACCTCGCTGAGCTCTTCCTCCTCCATCTTCCCGTGGCCAAAACCCACCCGGGACTCTGGGATATCCGCCTGCAGCTGGGCCGCCACCCGGGAGATGGAGGCTGTGTCGTTGTGCAGGTAATAGACCTGCCCGCCCCGGCGCAGCTCCCGGCGGATGGCGTCGTAAATAACCCCCTTGTCGTGCTCCATCACATAGGTCTGCACTGGGTGCCGGTCCTGGGGCGCTTCCTCAATCACGGACATATCCCGGATACCGGAGAGGGCCATGTTCAGGGTCCGGGGAATGGGCGTGGCGGAAAGGGTCAGCACATCGGCAGAGCTGCAGAGGGTTTTCAGCTTCTCCTTTTGGGCCACGCCAAAGCGCTGCTCCTCGTCAATGATGACCAGGCCCAAATCCTTAAAGCGCACATCCTTGCTCACCAGCCGGTGGGTGCCCACAATAATGTCCACGCCCCCCCGCTTCACTTTGCGGAGGATGGCCTCCTGCTGTTTGGGGGTGCGGAACCGGGACAGCAGCTCCACGTCAATGGGGAAGCCCTCCATCCGCTTGAGGATGGTCTGAAAGTGCTGCCAGGCCAGAATGGTGGTGGGCACCAAAATGGCGCACTGCTTGCCCCCGGTCACGCACTTGAAAGCTGCCCGCAGGGCCACCTCTGTCTTGCCGAAGCCCACATCCCCGCAGAGAAGCCTATCCATGGGGGTGGGCCGCTCCATATCGTCCTTGATTTCACTGACGCAGCGCAGCTGGTCCTCAGTCTCGTCAAACTCAAACCGGGCCTCAAAATCCCGCTGCCACTCCCCGTCCTCCGGGAAAGCGAAGCCCGGCTGCTCCATGCGCTGGGCATACAGCTGAATCAGCTCTTTGGCAATGTCCTTCACCGCGGCCCGGACCTTCTGCTTTTTCTGCTGCCAGTCCGCCCCGCCCAGGCGGCTCAGGTGTACGCCCGCGTCTTCCCGGGGGCCGATGTATTTGGACACCAAATCCAGCTGGGTGACAGGCACGTAAAGGGTGTCGTTCTTGGCGTAGCGCACCTTGATATAGTCCTTGGTCACCCCGTTCATCTCCAGCTTGTGGATGCCCTCAAACACCCCAATGCCGTGGCTGATGTGAACCACATAATCCCCTGGGGACAGCTCGGACAGGCTGGAAATCTCCTTGGCGTTCTTGTCTTTTTTGCCGCGCTTGGGCTTCTGCTGCACAAGCCGTCCCCGGGTGATTAGGGCAAAGCCTGCTGAGGGCCAGTCAAAGCCAGCGGACAGGGAGCCCTCTGCCACAATGACCGTGCCCTTCTGCACGGTGGAGGGGTCCTCCACATAGGCGGCAGGCAGGCCGGTCCTTTTCAAATCCTCAGCCAAAGCCGTGCCCGCCCGCTGGGTGCCGGAGAGCACCACGCAGGCCCGGCCCTGATGCACCAGGGCGGAAAGGTCTTCCTCCAACAGCTGCACCCCGCCCCCCCAGGCCGGGAACTGCCGGAGGCTGCAGTTGACCAGGGTCTTAGTGGGCACCTCATAGGTACCCCGGGCGAACACGTCCATATACAGGGAGGGCACCCGCTCTGATTGGGAGAGGGCATACTCCCAGGTCTCACTGTACCGGTCCAGGCCCTTGCACAGCAGGCCCTCCTCCAGCCAGGCAGGCAAATCCTGGCTCCACTGGGCCAGGGTGGTGCGCACCCGCTCCCGGAGCTTGCTGCCCTCAGAGAACACCATCAGGCTGTCCTCTGGGGAGAAATAGCCGAACAGGGTGGCAGGCCTCCCGTACACCAAGGGCAGGAACTTGTCCATGGAGCCAATATGCAGGCCCTCAGCCAGCTTCTGGGCCTCAGCGGCCAAAATCTCCTTGGCCTTGGGGGCCCGCTTGCCCCGGAGGGTTTTGGCCAGGTCCTGGATTTTCTTTACCAAGACAGCCCTGTCCCCAGGGATGACCTCCACGCAGGGGGCCAGGGTGACAGTGTCCAGGGGCTCTGTGCGCCGCTGGGTGATGGAATCAAAGCTGCTGATAGAATCCACCTCGTCCCCCCAAAACTCCACCCGCACAGGCTGGGCAGCGCTGGGGGAGAAAAAGTCCACAATGCCGCCCCTGCGGCTGAACTGGCCGGGCCCTTCAATCTGGTCCTCCCGGGTATAGCCGCAGCCCACCAGGGCAGAGATTAACGCCTCAATGGACAGGCTCTGCCCAGCGGAAAGGGTGAACAGGCGGCTCCGCAAATCCTCTGGGCCCATGGTGAACTGGAGGGCCGCGTCAATGCAGGCCACCACGCAGCCGCACTCCCCGCTTTGCAGCTTGGAGAGGGCCTCCAGCCGCAGGCGCTCATACTCCCGGGAGGAAACGGCCGCGTCCCGGAAGTTCATGTCCCGCATAGGGTACTGAACCGGGCGCAGGCCCAGGGCAGTCAAGTCCTCGCAGAAGCGCTGGCTCTCCGCCTCGTCAGCGGCGATGACAAGGGCCCTCCGGTCGGATTCCTTACACAGGGCAGCAGTAAGCACGCATTTGTGCACCCCGGAGAGGCCCGTGGCCACAGCGGGCATTGCGCCGGTTTTCAGGGCTTGTGAGAGCTCCCGGTACTCAGGGGCCCGGGATAGGGCGGTAAAAACAGCTCGCATAGGTCACCTCAGTTATATAGGTTCATGGCCCTGTCAGCCTCCCCGGCCACAATCAGCTCCACAGCGGCGCAGGCCTTGTCCAGGGCAGGGTCCAGGGCTTTCAAATCAGCCTGGCTGAAGCGGGAGAGCACCCAGTCGGCCAAGTTGTACTCCGGGCTGGGCTTCTGCCCCACGCCGATTTTCACCCGGGGGAACTGCTCAGAACCGCTTAGATAGATGATATTTTTCATGCCGTTATGGCCCCCGTCACTGCCCTTGCGGCGGATTCGGAGCCTGCCTGGGGGCAGGTTGATGTCGTCAAAGAGGATAAGGGTCCGCTCCGGCGGGACTTTATAAAAGGCCATGGCCTCCCGGACGGACTGGCCGCTCAGGTTCATAAAGGTGCCGGGCTTGAGGAGCAGCACCCGGCGGCCTGCCAGGGAGCAGCCGCCTGTCAGTCCCTTGAACTTCACCCGGTTGACTGAGGTGTTTTGGGCCTCAGCCAGCCTATCCACGGCCATAAACCCAGCGTTGTGCCGGGTATTCTCATACTCCCTGCCAGGGTTGCCCAGGCCCGCGATGATAAAATCCACTGGGCCGGGGGCTGGTTTTTTCGATGCAAAAAACATGGGGAACTCCTTTCCTGAACACGCCAAGACAGCGGGAGGGATGGACCCGCCCGCCTGGTGGGATTATAGTAGCAGATTTCAGGGGAATTTGCAAGGGGAAATTACGAATTCAGAAGAATTATCCCCAGTCCCCGGCGGCGGGCGCAGTCAAGAGTGTAGACACTGCCCCCGGTTTTGCGGCTACAGTAGGCCACGCAGGCAGAGCTCCCGTCCACCAGCCGGCGGTTCCGTTTTTGAACTGCGTTAAGGAACCACTGATTAAATCACGCCCGGCGGCTTGGCACGCATTCCGCTTGCACTTTTTCCCTCATAGTGCACAGCTTTCGTTTGCCAATCGCCAGATTG
>CAJTXF010000046.1:17979-20140 GCA_910580045.1 uncultured Eubacteriales bacterium | reverse complement strand
CGCTTCCTTTCATATTTTTGGCTTAAGGGGCTTGACTTTTTATTTGCAGGCTTTTCTAAACAATCATCAAATCATACGAAAATATTCCAACGCCTCTCTTATAGCCACTTCTTTCTCTGGCGGGCATTTCGGTTGTCTGGAATTTTCCGATTTTGGCAGATTGTAGTTCACCCTCTCGATAATCCCACATTTTTCTTTTACCTGTGCGATATACAAACTGCTGACTTTCAATCCACTATGCTCCAACACATAATCCTTGATTTCCTCATAGGTGGCTTTGCTCTCCGCAGCCGTCAAATCAAGCTCATCCATCTGAAGCTCCACCTCGATATGTTGGTTTGCATGAAGTTTGGACAATAAACATACCGTCTCCACATGCTTCGTATGCGGGAACATATCCACTGGCTGGATGGCCTCTACCCGGTATTGGCCGCGCAGGAAGCGCAAGTCCCGGGCAAGGGTCTCCGGCTCGCAGGAGATATACACCACCCGCCGGGGTGCCAGCTGGCAAAGCGCCTGCAAAAAAGCCCGGCTGGCTCCTGCTCGGGGCGGGTCCAGGAACACCAAATCACAGGGCTCCCGGGCCGCGGCCATGTCCGTCATCAGCTCCCCCGCGTCCCCGCAGGCAAAGCGAATCTGCTTCACCCTGTTCTCCCGGGCATTGGTGACCGCATCCCGCACCGCGTCCGGGTTCAGCTCCACCCCCAATACTGAGCCCGCGCCCTGCTTGGCGGCAATAATTCCAATCGTGCCTGTTCCGCAGTAGGCATCCAGGACCTGCTCCCGGCCGGAGAGACCTGCGAATTCCATGGCCTGGCGATAGAGCACCTCTGTCTGCCGGGGATTCACCTGGTAAAAAGATTTGGCTGAAATGCGGAACCGGCACCCACAGAGTTCATCCACAATATATCCTGGGCCGAACAGCACCTGTTCCCGGCGGCCCAGCACCAGAGAGGTACGGGTGTCGTTGATATTCTGAATCACAGTGGTGATTTCCGGGCAGCGGCGGAGCAGCTCAGCAAGAAAGTGCTTTTTGCTGGGGAAGATGGGGCTGCCCGTGACAAGCACCACCATAACTTCACCGGTAGCAAAGCCCCGCTTCACAAGCACATGGCGCAGGAAGCCCCGGCCTGTGTCCTCATCGTAGGCTGTCAGCTTAAAAGAGGGCAGCATCTCCCGCAGGGTGACGATAATCCGGTCAGCCTGCTGGTCCTCGATTTGGCAGGAATCCACCGGCACCACCCGGTGGGTGCTGGACTGATACACGCCGGAGACAATTTTCCGGCGGCGCTTGTCCCATGTAAACGCGGCCTGTACCTTGTTCCGGTAGTGCCAGGGGTTGTCCATACCGATAATGGGGCGGACAGTGCCGAAGGAGCCCAGCAGCTTCACGCAGCGGGCCTGTTTCCATTGAAGCTGGCGGGGATAGGGAAGGTTTTGCAGCTGGCAGCCGCCGCATTTTTTGTAAAGGGGACAGGGTTCCATGAGGGCCTCCTTGGGAGAAATAATATGGGATTATTATAACCTGGGGAGCGGGATTTTGCAAGAGCCTGACGGCTCGGGGCAGAGGCTTTCGCCAAGCACAGCCAAAGGCGGAATGAAAGTTTCGTCCACCTTTTCAAAGGTGGCAGAGTTCGGGACAGAGTCCCGAGGTCTTGACCTTAGGGTGGCGCTCAAAAGGCAAAATGCGGGGCAGTACGTCCGGCGGCAAGTCCAAGCTCGTCAGTGGCACAAGGATAGCGCCGCCAAAGATGCCAGCCGCGCGAATCCGTTGAGTTGGGAAATCAAAGATTTCCCAAGTCACGGAGAGCCGCAGACCGTCTGTAGGAGCGTGGCGGCCCTGGACCTAACCGGAAGATGCTGCTTATGGTGAGGTCAAGGGCCTGACAGTCAACGGCTTCTCAGCCGCAAGCGACATCTGTCGGGAACGCTTAGCCTCCCAACGCTTCTGCTGGCCGTCCGCCTCTCTCCGTAAGTTAGGAAAGCGCAGCTTTCCTAACTTACGGAATCTTGCTGCGTGCTGCGGCTTGGGGGCGGCGCGGGTTTCTGCCACGTTCGGACGTCTCGGGAGGGAATTACCTTCTGCCTCGCCCTTTCCTCTTGCGCGCCGCCCTAAGGTCAAGGTCAAGACCACAGGGGCTTTGCCCCCGCACCCCTACCC
>CAJTXF010000046.1:0-17969 GCA_910580045.1 uncultured Eubacteriales bacterium | reverse complement strand
CCCCGGGACCCCGGTCGGGGCTCAACCTCAGGCGGTGCTTCCGTCTCCTCTCCCTTAGGAGACATTTTTCCGGTGTTGTGGTCAGATTTTGCTTGTTTGCTTTCTCCTCTTGTCTCCTTTTCCCCCAAAATGCTACAATATTTACATCCAATTCTATCCCGAAAGGAGTCAATTTCTATTATGGAATGGCAACAAGTCGCAAATGGCTATATCCTCCGGGGCGCTCGCTACGGCGTCCGCCTGCTGGCTGGGGACTTCCCCTGCTTCCGCTTTACCCTGGACGGCGTTACCTTCGGGGACTTCCCCGCTGCTGCTGCCTTTGACCAGCTGGAGCAGAAGGAGACCATCTCTCAAGTCACCCTGGAAAAACTGGAGCGCCAGGGCAGCTGTCTTGAGGCCGTCTTCTCCGCCAAAAGCAATCTCTGGCAGTCCCACACCTTTACCTGGCGCTTCCACAAGCGCTGTGCCGAGCACTTCCACACCATAAAGGGCGAGGGCGCTTTGGGCCGGTGCTTCTTCTTCTCCACAGGCATCCCCCAGGTCTATGACAACGGCGACAGCCAGGGCTTTGAGACCAATGCCCATATCAACGCTGAATTCTACTACAATCCGGACGTGAACCTGGGCAATGTGGAGGAGTTCCGCAACGCCCAATACGGCTCCACTGGCCTTTGGCCCGAGTTCTCTGCCAAGGGCCTGTTCCAGCCTGAGCGCTCTCAGGGGGACTTTGCCCCCTCTCCCCTGTTCTTCGGGTTCTATGACGGCGCCAGCGCCATGGGCATTGGCCTGGGCACAGAGCCCGGCAAATACCGCTTCTCCACCTTTGAGTATTCCGGCGCTGTGAAGCGGGGCGCGGCTTTCTATGTGAACTATCTGGGCTACACCCAGGCCAGGGGCCAGTATGTGAGCCCCTCTGTGTCCTTCACCTTTGCCGCCAGCCCTCTGGATGCCATGGAGAAGCATGTGGACTGGCTGGACGGCCAGGGCTTTTCCACCCAGTTTGCCAATGAGAATTCCCCTGCCTGGCACCGGGCTCCTGTATTCTGCGGCTGGGCCGAGCAGACTGTGCAGGCCTATCTCCACGGGGCCACAGACGGCGCCATGGCCACCCAGGCAAACTATGAGGCCTGGATTGCCAAGCTGGAGGAGCGGGGCCTGCCCTTCTCCACCATTGTGATTGATGACAAATGGCAGAAGTACTACGGCACCTTTGAGGTGGATGAGGAGAAGTGGCCGGACATGAAGGGCTTTATTGCCCGCCAGCATGAAAAGGGCCGCCACGTGCTGCTCTGGACCGCCAGCTATCACACCGAGGGCCTGCCGGACGAGATGTGCGTCTTTAACCAGGAGGGCCGCAAGCTCTTTGCCGACATTACCAATCCTGCTTATGAGAAGCTGATGCGGGAGCAGATTGCCTACCTGGTAGGCGAGCTGGGCGCGGACGGCTTTAAGGAGGACTGGATTGGCGGCTGCGGCCGGGAGGCAGGCATCCCTGGGTATGGAGAGCTCCACGGCATGGAATGGGTGCGGCGGTTCCAGTTCATCCTCTGGGACGCGGCCCATCAGGTGAAGCCGGACGCTCTGGTGGAGACCCAGACCCCCCACCCCCTGTTCCGGGAGTCCTCGGACGTGCTGCGGCTGAACGACTTGTGGTTCTCCACCCGCCATGTGTGCGAGACCATGCAGAACCGGGCCCGTATCTCCCGCATCGCGGGCTGGCAGGTGCTGGACTGCGACAACGCCTCCTGCACCACAGTGAAGGAGTGGTTCCGGTATATGCAGTTCCAGACCCGGTTGGCCACCCCGGCCCTGTACTGCGTCAGCCGGACCGAATCCTTCTACGAGGAGATTCCTGAGAGCATGTGGACTCACATCGCCCAGGCCTGGGAGGGGTACAACAAGGAGAACCTGTAAGTTAACACAGTTCAAAAGAATCAAAGGATTCCTTTGAACTTGGCGGCATAGCCGCCTCACTTTACGGTAAACCACGCAAAAAAGCGGCTGGGCAGTGGCCCGGCCGCTTTTCTCTATGGCTGGACATTTTCCCGCTGTTCCGGCCTATCGGTAAAGGAGCGCAGCTTCTCCCGGTACTCGCTGGGGGTGATGCCTTCATAGCGCTTGAACAGCTTTTCAAAATACCGCTCGTCCGTAAAGCCTGACTTGTGGGCCACCTCCCGGATGCGGTCATTGGTGGAAATCAGCAGCTCTTTGGCCTTCTGTATACGCAGGTTCTGCAAATGGGCCGTAACGCTGACCCCGGTTTTGGACTTGAACATATTGCTGAAATAGGTATAGTTCAGGCTGACCACATTGGCCAGGATGGTCAGGGTCAGGGGCTTTTGATAATTCTTCTCCATATACTCAATGGCCTGGCTGACCGCGTCCTGAGAGGCCATACGGTGCTTGAGCCTGCGGCGGCAGAATTCCAGCAGGCGGCTCTTTACCTGGCTTTTCAGCTGGGCGGGGCTGTCCGCCTGCGCGGCCAGGGCCGCCAGGGACACCGCGTCCTCCCCGTCCAGCTCCTGCTGGATAAACCGCTCAATTCGGCGCAGGCAGGCGGGCAGAGTCTGGTAAAGCACAGGGGCTGAGGAAAAAGCCGCGAACAGGCGAATCACATCCGGCTCCATGGCCGAGAGCTCCGGCAGGCGCAAATCCGCGCAGAGGGTGTCGCAGAACTGCAGGCTCTGGGCCTGGGCTTTCAGGGCAGCAGGGCCCACCAAGGGCTCCCAGGCAAAGACAGGCTGTTTCTCTCCCCGGGGGGAGAAGCGCAGGCACAGGGCCCCCTCTGCCTGCAAGGCAGCCTCCTTCAGCTGGAAGACGCTCTTTACCGCAGGGCCCAGCCCGCAGGCCAGCTGCCCGCTGCCCCCAGCCCGGTACTGCTTGGCGAACTGCTCCAGCAAAGAGGCCAGGGCCTGCAGTTCCCCCACAGTGCCCAGGCTGACAATGGCGAAAAACGCCCGCTCGCTGGTGGGAAACAGGAGGAAGTGGGGAAACCTGCTGAGCAGCCGGGCCTTGACCTGACGGCTCACCACAGCGAGGGAGTCTCTGCCCTCCAGCCGGAAAGCCGCGGTGGCAAAGGCCTCTGCCTGGAAAAAACCATTCTCTGTGGAGCGGAGCAGGGCCTCCGCCTCTTGGGGCAGCTGTTTGTCCCACACCTCATGGACCTGGTCCAGCAAAATGCCGGAAATCAGCTGCTTCTGGGTCTTGTGCTGGCTCAGCTTGTCCATGCAGCGGCCCAGGGCTGCCCGCAGCTCCTCCGGGTCAACGGGCTTGAGCAGATAGTCCTCAATACCCAGATGGATGGCGGTTTTGGCATACTCAAAATCATTGTGACCGCTGATAATAATGGCCTGAAAGCCCCCGCGCAGCTGCTGCATCCGGCGCAGAAGCTGCAGCCCGTTGCAGCCGGGCATCTGGATGTCTGTGAGCACCAGGCTGATGGGGTGCTCGGCAAACAGCTCAAAGGCCTGCTCCCCGTCCTGGGCCAGGTAGATTTTGCCCAGGGGCAGGCCCAGGCTTTCAATCAGCTTTTTCAGTCCCATCAGCACGATGGGTTTATCCTCGCAGATTAACAAGTCAATCATGTGGTTGCCTCCTTTCCTTCTTCCGTTGTGCGGATACAGGGGATGGTCAGCGTGACAGAGGTGCCCATGCCCTGCACGCTGGAAAACAGAATGCCATACTCCTCCCCATAGAGCAGCTGGATGCGGGCATTGGTGTTATACAGGCCGATGGAATTCTCCACCATCACGGCATTGGCCCCGGAGAGCAGCTTCTGCTGAATCTCCACCGCCCGCTCTGGGGGCACGCCCATGCCGTTGTCCGTCACAGTCATCCGCAGCGAGCCCTCTGCCTCCTCCACACAAAGGCGGATGTGCACAGCAGTGTTTGAGGGCCGGTTTGCGTGCTTGATGGAATTCTCGATAATGGGCTGCAGGGAGAACCTGGGCACCCGCAGCCCCAGCAGCTCTGGGGGAATGTCCGCCTCCAAGAAGCAGTCCCGCTCCTCGGTCAGGCTCATAATATTCACATAGTCCTTGGCCACCTCCAGCTCCGCGCTGACACTGGCAAACTCCATAGCATAGTTGGCGTAGTACCGCAGCAGCTTGCCCAGGGACAGCAGGGCTTGGGCGGATTCCAGGTTGTCCTCCAGCACGGCCCGCATCCGCAGGCATTCCAATGTGTTATAGAGGAAATGGGGGGATATCTGCTGAGAGAGCATCCGAATCTGCAAATCCTTAATCTCCAGCTGGCTCTCATAATTGTTGTGAATCAGGTTCTTGATTTGGGTCGCCATGCCGTTCAGGTTCTCTGCCACCTGGTCAAAGAAGTCCGCGCCCTCAGCGGGCAGGCAGATGTCAAAATCCCCCTCCTGAATGCGCAGGATGGCGTCATTGATGGTTTTAGAGCGGCGCAGCAGGCTGTTCACCAGGGCTGCTGCCAAAAAGCAGCAGAACACCAGGCAGAGCAGAAGCATCACCAGCACCGGCAGCTGGAAAGCCCGCACTGGCTGGAAAATGGCGCCCAAATCGCTATGGCTGATGAGCACGCAGTGGATGGAGGGGATGTAGGCGGCGTTCACCAACAGTTCGGTGTCCTCGTACCTTATGCGCTGGCGGCGCACCTCCCCGGAAATCTCCCCGCCCTCCCAGAGCTGGGGCAAAAGGCTCTCCACAGCCTGGGCGGCCCACTCTGTGTCAGAGGTGAACAGCACCTGACCGGACTTGTGCACAAGGGTATATCCCGTGGTCTCAAAGCCCCCTGTGGTAAAATCCAGGCTCTGGAAAATAGAGTCAAAGTTCAGCTCGCACTCCATCACTGTTTCGCTGGAGGCCATGGTAGACACGGGGCAGAACAGGGACAGACTGCCCTGGGCCGCGTATTGGACAGAGCCGTAATAGATTCGGCTCTCCTCCAAAAGAAGCACCGCGGCCCGGTTGCCCTCCAGGCTTTGGCGGACATTCTGGAAAAAAGCCTCGTCCTGGTATTTATGCAGGTTATGCACCGCCAGATTAGAGAAGATATTGGGGTTCTTGGTATAAAACCGGATGGCCCGCACATGAGAGGAGACCGCCTCCTGGCAAAAGGTGAGGTAGGGGCGCAGGGCGGTCACATATTCCAGCACGTACTGCTTGGAGGGGGCCCGCATGGAGAAAAAAGTGGAGACCTCTGTGTTGGAGCAAATCTGCAGGGCCCGGGCAGTCACATTGTCCATCGCGGTGTTGATGGAATAGACCGCCTGCTCAAAGCCCAGGTCCGCGTTGGTAATCTCCCGCTCCTGCAAAATAGAAATCTGGCGGTAGAAAAACAAAAACAGGCAGGTGATGGGAATCAGGGCCACGGCCCCAATAACGCAGAATATTTTTGTACGGAACTTCACATGCCGGAACCGGCGGGTCAAGAAACTGAGCATGGAGCGGCCTCCCTGTCCTCAAGAAAAATGCTTTGGGGAAATATATGTGGGTGTTTGTGCAGGAGCGTGGATTCTTTCATCTTAAAAGTAGTATAAACTGACGCATCCGTCAATCAAAACGAAAATATTGACACAAAAAACCGAAATAATCCATTGAGGAAGGAGCATTTTTTCAGATATAATTTCATCAGCAAGAGCCCGTAAAACAATCGAGAGTGAGGGGAAGCGGAGTGGAAAACTCAGCAGTGAAACAGAAAAAACGAACCGGCCCCGGCAGGGCGGCTCCAGGAAGCAGGTGGGAGCGCTTTAAGCGGCAGCTCCCCTATCAGCTGATGATATGGCCCGGGATGGTCTTTCTCATCATCTTTGCCTATATCCCTATTGCGGGACTGGTCATCGCCTTTCAGGACTACTCCCTGTCCACCTCTTATTTCAACAATCCCTGGGTGGGGCTGAAGCATTTCCAGTCTTTCATGAAGGACGCTACCTTCTGGATGGCTTTCCGCAACACCATTCAGCTCAGCTTGCTGCGCATGTGTATTGTGTTCCCCATGCCCATCATCCTGGCTCTGGCCCTCAACGAGATTCCCAGCCTGAAGCTGAAAAAGACCGTGCAGACCTGCAGCTATTTCCCCCACTTCATGGCCTATGTTGTGGTGGCGGCCCTGTGGCAGGATGTGCTGAGCAACGGGGGCCTGGTGAACAATTTCCTGATGCAGATGGGCTGGACAGACACCCCCATCTCCTTCTGGACTGACCCGTCCAAATTCAAGGCCCTGGCAACCTTTGTGGAGCTGTGGAAGGGCACCGGGTGGAGCGCCATTATCTACTTCGCTGCTATCAGCGGCATCAACAGCGAGCTGTATGAAGCCGCCAAAATCGACGGGGCCGGGCGCTTCGCCCAGATACGCTACATCACCATCCCGGAGATTACCAACACTATCATCATTATGTTCATCCTCAGCATCGGCGGGCTGGTCTCCGGCAACCTGAATATCTCCCAGCTGCTGGGCAACGCCTTCACCAAGTCCGAGTCTTACATCATTGAATACTACACCCTGGAGATGGGCCTTGGCACCATGCGCTACTCCTTCGCCACAGCAGTGGGCATGTTCCAGTCCGTGATATCCGTGGCCCTGGTGCTGCTGGCCAACTTCTTCTCGAAAAAATACGAAGATGTGGGCCTGTTCTGAGAAACTACGAAAGGTTGGATATAACATGAAGCATACCGGCACGGCCATCCGCCTGACCCGGGAGGACAAGGCGGTAAACTTTCTTGCTATCTTTATCGGGCTGTTCACCCTGCTGTTCACGGTGTACCCCATCTACTACTGCGTGATTTACGCCTTTTCCGACGGCAATTCCGCCCTGGCCCACCAGATCTATCTGTTCCCTGTAGACTTCACCTTAGACAATTTCCGCTCTGTGCTGAACGACAGCCTTTTGGTGAACAGCTTCTTCGTCAGTGTGGCCCGGACTGTCTGCGCCGTGCTCACCGGGGTCTCCTTCACGGCCCTGACCGCCTATGCCCTGACCCGCAAAGAGCTGGTAGGCCGCAGGGTATACTCTATTATCGCCATGGTCACCATGTACTTTGGCGGAGGCGTTATCCCCACCTATCTGCTGTACCGCTCTCTTGGGCTGCTGAACACCTTCGCTGTTTATATTATACCCGGTCTGCTCAGTGTTTACAATATGCTTCTGTGCATGGCCTTTTTCCGGGAGATTCCCGAATCCCTGATTGAGTCTGCCAAGCTGGACGGGGCAGGAGAGTTCACCATCCTGGCCAGAATCATCATCCCCCTGTCCGCGCCGATTCTGGCTACCATCAGCCTGTATGTGGGCGTGGGCGCCTGGAATGACTGGTATACAGCAGCGTATTTTGTCAACGACCAAAAGCTGATGCCCATGTCCACCATTTTGATGAAGCTGGTCAGCGCGGCCCAGGCCCAGCAGAAGGCCATGGAGAATGCCGCTATGAGCGGCATCAGCGTGGGCCAGCGGGGCCCAACCTCCACCTCTATCCGCTATGCCACCTTGCTGGTGTCCATTGTGCCGGTGATGTGCGTGTACCCCTTTGTGCAGAAGTACTTTGTCAAGGGCGTGATGGTTGGGGCCATCAAGGCCTGAGCCCAGCGTCTCAGCTCTACCTGGTTCTTTTACCCGGGCCTGCCAGGTCCGCGGTTTTAGAAAATACTTTAGTAAAGGACGGACGAAACAATGAAAAAGGTAATGAAAGCATTGTGCCTGCTGCTGGCCCTGCTGATGGTTTTGTCAGCCTGCGGCAACAGCGGAAATTCCAGCTCTGCCCCCAGCTCCTCCACCCCCGAGAGCTCTGAAACCCAGGAGTCCAGCACGCCTGAGAGCAGTGAGGCCTCTCAGGACGGGGAAGAACCCGCTGGAGGCGGCTATGCCTTTGAGGCCCACAAGGATGAGCCTGTCACCCTCTCCATCTACGTAGAGAGCCCAGGCACCCTGTGGGAGAAGTGGGGCGAGGACCCGGTCTCCCGCCGGATTACCGAGCAGACCGGCATCTCCTTTGAGTGCGTGGCCCCTGTCACCGAGGATGACACCAAGCTGGCCCTGCTGATTGCCTCTGATGACCTGCCTGACATTGTCACCGGCTCATGGAGCGACAAGAACTGGAACGCCATGCTGGAGCAGGGTATGCTGGCCAACCTGGAAGAAGTGGCTGAGACTGGCGCCCCCAAGCTGTTCTCTGAGCTGATTCACCCGGAGCTGCAGGAGTATGTCCGGCAGGATGACGGCACCATCCGGTTCCTGCTGGGCCACTGGGACAGCAGCGAGTCCACCCAGTGGTTCCTGGACCATGACTACCTGATTAAGACCAACCAGCCTGTGGTGCTTATGCGCCAGGACTATTTCAGTGAGCTGGACAATCAGGAAATCACCACGCCCCAGGAGTTTATGGAGGCCTGTAAGGCAATTAAGGAGAAGCACCCTGAGACCGTGCCCTTCTACACCGGTGGCGTCACCACCACTGGCCCCAGCTATCTGCTCACCCTGTTCGGCCTGGGCAACTACTATGTGGCTGATGACGGCACTGTCTCCAAGTCCTACCGCAATCCCCAGTATCTGGAGATGTATAAGTGGGTCAACGAGATGGTCCGTGAGGGCCTGATGACTGAAGAGAGCTTTGTGGACAGCGATGTGGAAAAGGACGCCAAGTCCCTGGCCGGCTCCGTGGCCTCCTATGTGTGGACCATTGGCGAGGCTGGGAAGGTGCCCGCTGACAATGCCAGCACCTCCTATTATCCCATGAAGCCCTGGAACACCTACGCCCAGATTCGCACCAACACCGGCTGGCTGCGCTCCGCCATCTCCGCCAAGTCTGAGAACAAGGAAGCCGCTGCCCGCTGGATGGAGTTCGGCAACACCAAGATTGGCGCCCAGACCATGTGCTGGGGCATTGAGGGCAGCCCGGACGAGGAGTGGTCCGGCGACTTTGAGAACGGCCCCCACTTCTTCTGGGAAGAGGACGGCGAGAAGGCCACCCTGTATCCCGGCTTCCAGGATGCCCGTAATGCGGACTGGGGCGGCGTGGAAAAGAAGACCGGCATTGGCTTCTATCAGTCCTATGTCTGCACCAACGATGTATGGATGAACATGGGCGAGATTACCGGCAGCGATTTGATGAAGGAGATGAACCAGTGGTTTGCTCCCACAGTCAGCTATAACAATGGCTTTGTGTTCGACGTGCCTGCTGGAAGCGACGAGGCAGTGGCCAACCAAACCATTACCTCTCTGATTGAAGAATACAACGTGCAGTGGGCTTTTGCTTCCAGCGCGGAAGAGGTTGAACGGCTGTATAATGAGTTCCTGACCCGTGCCGAGGAGGCCGGAGAGGCTACTTTGAATAAGCTGTATACTGAGCAGTATAAGGCGAATTTGGAGTAATATTGATTGAGGTTAAGTGAGAGATAAAAGGGATTGCCGTTTCCGAAAGGGGATGGCAATCCCTTTTTGTGCAGGGAAAGCGGGTAAAAGCCTGACGGCTTGGGGCAGGAGCCTTCGCCAAGCAGAGCGGAAGCTCGGAAGGCGCGGTCCAGGGGCGTCAGGCCCTAAACTTTCCCGCAAGCGGCCCGGCTTCTCTGGCGGCGCTTGCCTGTGCCACTAACCGGCTTGGGCTTGCCGCCGAAGGTTGTGCCCCGAAGGGTTCTTGGTAAGCGCCGCCCAATACTTCCGCTCTTAGTCAGGCCACGGGGGCTCTGGTCTCGCCTGCTGCTCCTCCCTACACACGCTCAACAAAAATACGCGCGCCCACCTTCCTGGGCACGCGTATCCTCATCTCATCCAGTTCTCGCTCCGCTGTCTTTTAGACCAGCTCCAAAACAGCCATTTCCGCTGCGTCGCCCCGGCGGGGGCCCAGCTTTGTCACCCTGGTGTATCCGCCGTTCCGGCTGGCATACTGGGGGGCTATGGTATTGAAGAGCTTTGCCGTAACGCTCTCCTTCGTAATAAAGCTCATCACCAAGCGCTTGCTGTGCAAATCATTGGTCTTGGCAATGGTAATCATCTTCTCCGCCAAGGCCTGCACCTCTTTGGCCCGGGTGGCCGTGGTCTCAATCTTGCCGTTCTCAAAGAAGAATGTCACCATCCCGCGCAGCATGGCGGTTCTGTGGGCAGTGTTGCGGCCCAGTTTTCTGGTTCCCGGCATGAGTATCCCTCCTATCTCAGCTTATTCGTCGTCTTTTCTCAGGCTGAAGCCCAGAGAGGCCAGCTTCCACACAACCTCTTCCAGGGACTTGCGTCCCAGGTTGCGCACCTTCATCATGTCGTCCTCAGACTTGTTAATCAAGTCCTCGACCGTGTTGATGCCCGCGCGCTTGAGGCAGTTGAAGGACCGGACAGACAGGTCCAGCTCCTCAATGGTCATCTCCAGCACCTTTTCCTTGCCGCCCTCGTCCTTTTCCACCATGATTTCTGTGGACTTGCCCTTATCGGACAAATCAACAAACAGGTTCAGGTGGTCAGTGAGGACTTTTGCCGCCAAAGAGACGGCCTCCTGAGCATTGATAACCCCGTTGGTCCAGACCTCCAGGGTCAGCTTGTCATAATCAATGCTCTGGCCCACGCGGGTGTTTTCCACGTTGAAATTGACCTTGCGTACAGGTGTGTAAATGGAATCGACCGCAATCTCGCCGATTACGCCCCCATCGGGCAGATTCTGCTTGTTGCGCTCGTTCGAGACATAGCCCCTTCCCTTATCCAAGGTAAGCTCCATATAGAGCCTAGCCCCATCGCCCAGGGTGGCAATGTGCAGGTCAGGGTTCAGCACCTCAACCTCGCTGTCACACTTGATGGACGCGGCGGTCACTTTGCAGGGCCCCTCTGCCGAGATTTCCACTGTCTTGGGCCCGTCACAGTAAAGCCTGGCAACAATGCCCTTGATGTTCAGGATAATCTCGGTTACGTCCTCTTTTACCCCCGGGATAGTGGAAAATTCGTGCAGAACGCCGTCTATCCGGATAGACTTGACGGCGACGCCCGGCAAGCTGGAGAGCAGGACCCGGCGCAGCGAGTTGCCCAGGGTGGTGCCGAAGCCCCGCTCCAGGGGCTCCACCACAAATCTGCCATAGGTGCCGTTTTCAAATATTTCCGCAATTTCTATTTTGGGTCTTTCTATCTCAATCATCCGCGTTCCTCCTCTACACAGGCAAACCAATACTTTTCGCGCGACAAGCCGCAGGCCCGCTTCCCCTTGGAAAGCATACTGCTGCTTCCGTTTTTATAACCGATTGTGGTTCTCTCACTCAGGTTATTACTTGGAGTACAACTCGACGATGAGGGTCTCATCCACCTCAAGGTCAATGTCCTCACGGGTAGGCAGCGCGTCTACCTTTGCCTGTGCGTTGGCAGCGTCCACGTCCAGCCACTTGGGGGTGGGCCGGGCGGAGTTGGCCTCAATAACGGCCTTGAATTTATCGCTCTGGCGGCTCTTGTCCTTAATGGCCACGGTCTCGCCGGGCTTCATCAGATAAGAGGGGATATCCACCTTTTTGCCGTTCACGGTGAAGTGGCCGTGCACCACCAGCTGGCGGGCCTCAGCACGGGAGCTGGCCCAGCCGCAGCGGTATACCACATTGTCCAGCCGGCTCTCCAAAAGGATAAGCAGGTTGTCGCCGGTCTTGCCGGGCATGGTGGTGGCCATCTCATAATAGTGATGGAACTGGCCCTCCAGCACCCCATAGAAACGGCGGGTCATCTGCTTGGCGCGCAGCTGCATGCCATACTCCGAGGCCTTCTTACGGCCCTGGCCATGCTGGCCAGGGGCATAGGCCCGGCGGGAGATGGCGCACTTATCAGTGTAGCAGCGCTCACCCTTCAAAAACAGCTTCTGCCCCTCGCGGCGGCACAGCTTGCAAACGGCTTCTGTATATCTTGCCATATTATCAGTAACCTCCTGTGAATAGGGTTTTTACACGCGCCGTCTCTTGGGGGGGCGGCAGCCGTTGTGGGGGATGGGGGTCACGTCCTTAATCATGCTCACGTCCAGCCCCGCGGCCTGAAGGGCGCGGATGGCGGCTTCCCGCCCAGCGCCAGGGCCCTTCACATACACCTCAACCGACTTCATGCCATGCTCCATGGCAATCTTCGCGGCAGTCTCGGCAGCCGTCTGCGCGGCGAAGGGGGTGGACTTCCGGGAGCCCCGGAAGCCCAGCTCGCCGGAGCTGGCCCAGGAGATGGCATTGCCCTGGGTATCGGTAATGGTGACAATGGTGTTGTTGAACGTAGACTGGATATGGGCAGCCCCGCGCTCAATATTTTTCCGCTCACGGCGGCGGCGCACGGTACCCTTGGTGGTCTTTTGTGCCATTTGACAAATCCCTCCTTACTTCTTCTTGTTCGCCATAGTCTTGCGGGGGCCTTTGCGGGTCCGGGCATTGGTCTTGGTGCGCTGGCCCCGGACAGGCAGGCCCTTTCTGTGGCGCACGCCCCGGTAGCAGCCAATCTCCACCAGGCGCTTGATGTCAAAGGCAACGTCACGGCGCAGGTCGCCCTCTACATGGCAGTTCTTGTCAATATAGTCGCGCAGCTTTGAGGCGTCATCCTCAGAGAGGTCCCGCACGCGGATGTCAGGGTCCACGCCAGTGGCGGCGCAGATATTGGTCGCGGTCTTGCGGCCGATACCATAGATATAGGTAAGCGCGATTTCAATGCGCTTGTCTCTGGGCAGGTCAATACCGGAAATACGAGCCATATTCTATGACCATTCCTTTCTTCGTGTTCTCGCGGCTTTAGCCCTGCCGCTGTTTATGCTTGGGGTTGTCGCAGATGACCATGACCTTCCCCTTGCGCTTGATAACCTTGCATTTCTCACACATTTTCTTTACGGAAGGACGTACTTTCATACTATAATCACTTTCCTTTCTCAAGGGGGCCCGCGCCTGCCAAAGCCCGGCCGCGCCCAGCGGAGGCTGTCCGCCTGAGGCCCCAAAGGGATAAGTTTTTCACATGTTTTGCGCACACGCGCTGGGCCGGGCCTGCTGCAGGCCTTACTTCGAGCGCCAGGTAATGCGCCCCTTGGTCAAATCATAGGGCGACATCTCCATGGTCACCTTGTCCCCAGGGAGGATGCGGATAAAATTCATCCGCAGCTTGCCGGAGATATGGGCCAGCACTGTGTGCCCGTTCTGCAGCTCGACCTGAAACGTCGCGTTGGGCAGGGCCTCTTTTACCACACCCTGCACCTCAATTACGTCCTGCTTTGACATGGATTAACCTCCGTATCATACGGCGGCGGCATCTTGAGATACGTCTCTGAGACCCTGTGCCGCTCCTGATATTCTCGTGGCCCTGAACTCCCCCAGGGCCGCCCGCAGTTTACGATTGGTGGCAAGGCATTCCTCCGGCAGGATAGCCGCCGTGGGGGCCAGATGCAAGAGTTTCTTGCGCTTGGGCCGCTCCAGGGGCCGGTGTTTGCCGTCGCACACCAGGGCGCAGGGGGGCTCTACTGCCACAATGGCCAAAAAGCTGTCCTTATCCCTGCCCGCCTTGGACCTTACCACCTGGCCGCGTTTCCACTCCATAGCCGCCACCTCAGTCGGGCAGGGTCAAAATGACCGGCCCATTGGGGGTGATGGCTACAGTGTGTTCAAAGTGTGCCGAAAGGCTGCCGTCTTTTGTGACAACGGTCCAGCCGTCCGGCTTCACCTCGATCTCCCTGCGGCCCAGGTTGATCATCGGCTCAATGGCAATTACCATCCCAGCCGTAAGCCTCACGCCCCTTCCGGGCGTGCCGTAATTGGGGACGCTCGGGTCCTCATGCATATCCGCACCTACTCCGTGGCCGGTAAACTCTCGTACCACCGAGTAACTGCGGGCTTCGACATACTCCTGCACTGTGTGGCCGATATCGCCCAGGCGGCTGCCTGGGCGGGCCTTTTCAATGGCCAGAAACAGCGCTTTCTCTGTGGCGTCCAGCAAGGCCTGCGCCTCGCCGCTGATTTTCCCGCAGGGGAATGTCCAGGCATTGTCCCCGTGGAAGCCCTCATACTGGGCGCCCACGTCAATGCCGACAATATCGCCTTCCTGCAGGATGACGCTTTTTTTTGGTATGCCGTGGATGACCACATGGTTCACGGAAATGCAGGTGCTCGCGGGGTAGCCGTCATAGCCCAGAAAGCTGGGCTTTGCCCGCTGGGACTCAATATACCGCCGGACCTCTTTATCAATCTCCCAGGTGGAGACGCCCGGCTCAACCATTGAGCCTGCCAAGCGCAGGGCCCTTTGGGATATTATCCCGGCCTTGCGCATCACGGCCAGCTCCCTGCTGGTTTTGAGCACAATCATGCCAGGTCCTCCAGTGCCTCCAGCACCATGCGGGTGGTATCTTCCACCTTGTCCTGGCCGTGCACAACCCGCAGCTTGCCCTGCTTGCTGTAATACTCTTTCAGCGGCTCGGTCTGGTCATGGTACACTGCCAGCCGCTCTTTCACTGTATCCGGGTGGTCGTCCTTGCGCTGAACGAGGGTGCCGCCGCAAGCGTCGCACACGCCCTCCGCCTTCGGCTGCTTATACAGCAGATGGTAGGACGAGCCGCACTTTTCGCAGACACGGCGCCCGGACATTCTGGTGACAATATCCTCGTCGGCCACTTCAATATCCAGCACAACGTCGATACCGGCGCCCATGGCGTCCAGGGCCTCGGCCTGGGGGATGGTGCGGGGGAAGCCGTCCAGGACAAACCCGTTTTTGCAGTCGTCCTGCACAATGCGGTCTTTGATAATGCCAATGAGAATTTCATCAGGCACCAGCTGGCCGCTTTCCATATAACTCTTGGCTTTCAGCCCCATCTCCGTGCCGTTCTTCAGCGCTTCACGCAGGATGTTCCCCGTGGAAATGGTGGGGATGCTCTTTTCTTCACAGATAATCTCTGCCTGGGTGCCCTTTCCGGCCCCCGGCGCGCCTAACAAAATCAGCTTCATACCGTCATCTCATCCTTTCTTCTATACTCACCAAATCACCGGCAAGGCGGGAACCGGGGCCGCCCCCGGCTGCCTTACCAATTTTCCGTGCCCCTGAAGGTTAATCCAGGAAGCCCTTGTAGTGCCGCATCATCATCTGAGACTCCATCTGCTTGACGGTCTCCAGGGCAACGCCCACAATGATGATAACAGACGTGCCGCCAATGGACAGGCCGTGCATCCCGGTCAGATTGGTGAAAATCATGGGGATAAGGGCCACAAAAGCCAGGAACAGCGCGCCAATCAGCGTAACCTTGGAGAGAATCTTGGCAATGAACTCCGCGGTGGGCTTGCCGGGACGAAGGCCCGGGACAGTGCCGTTGTTCTGGCGGAGATTATTGGCCATTTCCAGCGGGTTATACTGAACGGACATATAGAAGTAAGCGAACATGATAATCAGCAGGAAATACAGAACCATATAAATCCAGCCGGTCTGGGAGAAGGCGTCCATAAACGCCTTGCCGAACCCTGCAGTGGGGTTCCAGAAGAACTGGATGAACTGGGGGATGCTCAGGATGGCGCTGGCGAAGATAACAGGCATCACGCCGCTCATGGCCACCTTTACGGGCATATAGGTGCTCTGCCCGCCGAACATCTTCCGGCCCACCACCTTTTTGGCGTACTGCACAGGGATGCGGCGCTCCGCGTCGTTCATAAACACGATGACCCAGATGACCACCAGGAACAGCGCGATGAACAGGGGCGCCAGCACCAGGTACTGGCCGCTGGTGGAGGGACTGGTGAGGCCCAGGTTGAAATACTGCCACACGCCGCCAAAGGTAACCGGCAGCCGGGCCACAATACCGGCAAACAGGATAATAGAGATACCGTTGCCGATGCCCTTTTCGTTAATCTGCTCACCCATCCACATAATCAGGGCAGTGCCCGCGGTAAAGGTCAGCACAATCACAATGCCCACAAACACGCCGGAAAAGCCGTCCGTTACCTTTACAATACCCGCGTTGGAGCGCAGGTAGAAGTAATAGGCAATTCCCTGGAACAGGCCCAGGGCCACGGTCACATACCGGGTGATGGCCGCAATCTTCTTGCGCCCGGACTCGCCCTCTTTCGAAAGCCTCTCCAGCGCAGGGATGGCAATGGTCAGCAGCTGCATAATAATGGAGCTGTTGATATAGGGGGTGATGCCCATGGCAAACAGGGAGGCATAGGAGAACGCGCCGCCGGTGAGCATGTTGATATACCCCAGGGCAGTGTTCTCCGCCGCGCTTTCCATCAGGGCCGACAGGGCCGAGGCGTCCAGAAAAGGCACGGGAATCACTGAGCCAAAGCGGAACACAATGATGATGAACAGGGTAAAGAGCATTTTCTTGCGCAGGTCTGGAATGCGCCAGGCGTTCTTGATTGTGTTAAACAAATCAGACCACCTCGGCTTTCCCGCCTGCGGCTTCTATTTTGGCTTTAGCCGCTTCGGAAAAAGCGTCTGCCTTAACCGTCAGTTTTTTGGTCAGCTCGCCGTTGGCAAGGATTTTCAGGGCATCGCCGGTCTTCTTGATAATACCAGCCTGCTTCAACGTCTCGACAGTTACCTCCGCGCCGTTCTCAAAGCGGTTCAGGCTGCCCACGTTGACGGAGACGACCTCTTTGGCGAAGATATTGTTGAAGCCTCTTTTGGGAATCCGCCTCTGCAAAGGCATCTGGCCGCCCTCAAAGCCGGGGCGCATGCCGTGGCCCGCCCGGGCCTTCTGGCCCTTGTGGCCCTTACCGGCGGTCTTGCCGTTGCCGGAGCCATGGCCGCGGCCAATGCGCTTCGCCTCCTGAGTGGAGCCGGGCGCGGCTGTCAGCTGATAGAGCTTCATAATCACGCACCTCCTTCTGGGTTATTCACTTACCTGGACCAGATGGCCGATTTTTTTGATTTTCCCCTGGGTCTGGGCATTGTCGGGCTGCTGGGTGGAATCGCCCACCTTAAAGAGCCCCAGGGCATGAGCAGTGGCAATCTGGTCTTTTTTGCTGCCAATCAGGCTCTTGACAAGTTTCACATTCATCTCAAAGCCCTCCTTACAGAATTTCCTTGACCTGCTTGCCCCGGACAGCGGCCACCTCTTGGGCGGTGCGCAGCTGGGTCAGGCCGGCCAAAGTGGCGCGGACCACATTGCAGGGGTTGTTGGAGCGCAGGGCCTTGGTACGGATGTCCTTAATGCCCGCGCTCTCCACCACGGCACGCACCGGGCCGCCGGCGATAACGCCGGTACCAGGGGCAGCGGGCTTCAAAATCACCTTGCCCGCGCCGAACTCGCCCACAATCTCATGGGGGATGGTGCTGCCCCGAAGGGCCACATGGTACAGGTTCTTCTTGGCGTCCTCAATGCCCTTGCGGATGGCGTCAGGCACCTCAGCGGCCTTGCCGATGCCAAAGCCTACGGTGCCTTTGCCGTCGCCCACCACAACCAGGGCAGAGAACTTCATAACACGGCCGCCCTTTACGGTCTTGGAAACACGGTTGATAGCGACCACGCGCTCCTGCATCTCCACGCCGTTGGGGTCAAAATTCCTCTCACTAGCCAAAACTTAATTCCTCCTCTGTTAGAAGTTCAGGCCGCCCTCGCGGGCGCCCTCGGCCAGCTCCTTCACGCGGCCGTGGAAGATATAACCGCCAC
Source organism: uncultured Eubacteriales bacterium (assembly GCA_910580045.1). Classification (GTDB taxonomy): domain Bacteria; phylum Bacillota; class Clostridia; order Oscillospirales; family Acutalibacteraceae; genus Acutalibacter. The sequence continues at coordinate 450 of CAJTXF010000046.1, read as the reverse complement.
GGTCAAAGACCACGGTGCTGATGCCCTTTGCGGCGGCTCTCTCCGCCACCAGCTTGCCTACCTTGCGGGCGGCCTCTTTGTTGCCGCCGGGACCCTCAAAGCCCTTCTCCACTGTAGAGGCGGCGCAGAGGGTGGTGCCCGTCACATCGTCAATGACCTGAGCATAAATATTGCTGGAGGAGCGGAACACATTCAGGCGGGGGCGCCCGGCGGTGCCGGAAATCTTCCCCCGGACCCGCTTGTGCCGGCGCAGGCGCGCCTTGTTGGTATCCGGTTTATTTACCATAGAGTTTTAACCTTCTTTCATTCAACGCATGATATACGCCGGGTTCTTTTGCATGCCGCAATTAACCCTTCGCGCCCTTACCGGCCTTGCCTTCCTTATGGCGGACATACTCGCCCTGATAGCGGATGCCCTTGCCCTTATAAGGCTCCGGCGGACGCTTCTCC
>CAJTXF010000045.1 GCA_910580045.1 uncultured Eubacteriales bacterium | reverse complement strand
CTGCAATTACGTGTTGTACTCTGCCGACATCGGTATCTATGAGAGTACACCAAAGACAGCGACCTCTAACCGTTATGTGAGCCTGCCCCGGGAAACGATGGAGCTGCTGAGAGAGTACCGCATATGGCAGAATACGGAGCGCTTGCGGCTGGGAGCGTACTACGAGAACAAGGATTTCGTGTTCGCTCAAGATAACGGCGGGCCAATGCACCCGGACAGTGTGACCGACTGGCTGGCTAAGTTCAGCAAGCGCCACGGCCTGCCGCACATCAATCCCCACGCCTTCCGTCATACAATGGCCTCTATACTGTACTTCAACGGAGTGGACAGCGTGAGCATCAGCAAGCGGCTGGGCCATGCCCAGGTAAGCACCACGGCTAACATCTACGCCCATGTGATGGAGGAGGCCGACGAGCGGAACGCCGACATTCTAGCCGATGTGTTCCTGAAAAAAGCGTAGACAGTTGGAGTGCCGCCTGTTGAACTCAGAGTTGAATTTGAGGATAAAAAAGACCGAGTTGAATTATAGTTGAATTTTGGGGCCTGGAGAGGCCCTTAAAAATGTTGCGAACGAATAGCAAAAATCCCTAGAAACCTTACAGTTTCTAGGGATTTGATGTGGTTGCGGGGGCAGGATTTGAACCTACGACCTTCGGGTTATGAGCCCGACGAGCTACCGAGCTGCTCCACCCCGCGATATATGCTGTCCTTGACGACTTTGTTATTATATCACAGCCTGCCGGAAAATGCAAGGGCTTTTTTCAAATTTTCAAAAATATTTTTTTGACCCAAAGATTTTGCAAAGAGGCTTTCCATTGGGCCCAGGATATGGTATACTATAAGTTAAAGCAAGGCGCGGCAGAATGGAGAACGGCATGCTGCGCGGGACAGGCTGGCGGCGCTGTATGCCCTGTATGCTCTGGCGCAGCTGAGCGGTGCCCCTGATATGGGGGCCCTGAGATGGGGCAGGGCATATCAATTGGCTGCCTGCAATAATGGGAGAGGATGACTGCATATGACGGAAGAATATACATTGCCATTGTCGAAAATTATCGAAAACCAGGGGCTTGAGTCCCTTCATCTGCCCCGGGACCCCAGCCAGATTTTAATCCGCTCTCGGGATGTGATTCGGCCCGGGCTGGAGCTGGCCGGGTTCTGCGACTTTTTTGACTCCCACCGGATTGCCATCATTGGCCGCTCTGAGATGGGGATGCTGGACAAGTTCACCCTGGAGCAGAAGACTGAGGATATTGAGCGGTATTTTTCCCTGCACCCAGTGGCCGTGATTCTGGCCCGGGGCATCCGCCCCTGGGAGGCCATGCTGGAGGCTGCCGAGCGCTATGAGATTCCCCTGCTCTCCTCCCGGGACACCACATCTGGTGCTCTGGCCAGTCTGGTGGCCTTCCTGAATGTGGAGCTGGCCCCTCGCATCACCCGCCACGGGGTGCTGATGGAGGTGTATGGCGAGGGCATCCTGCTGGTGGGGGACAGCGGCGTGGGCAAGTCAGAGGCTGCCATTGAGCTGATTAAGCGGGGCCACCGGCTGATTGCCGACGACGCGGTGGAGATACGCCGGGTGTCCAACATCTCCCTGGTGGGCCAGGCCCCGGAGAATATCCGCCACTTTATTGAGCTGCGGGGCATTGGCCTTATCAACGCCCAGCGCATCTTCGGCACCGGCGCGGTGAAGCCCTCTCAGAAAATCGAGCTGGCCATTAAGCTGGAGACCTGGGACGCCACCAAAATCTATGACCGCATGGGCATTGACAACGAGTATACGGAAATCTTGGGCATCCGGGTGCCGGTGATGACCATCCCCGTCAAGCCTGGCCGGAACCTGGCGGTGATTATCGAAGTGGCGGCCATGAACAACAGGCAGAAGAAGATGGGCTATAACGCGGCCCATGAGCTGCTGAGCAATATGGGCATGGACATGGAGGATATGGGGGAAAAGGACGTGCAGATAGATTTGGATATTTGACGCCGGGCCCGCATACCATATTATATGATAGGAGACAAGAGCATTGCAGACTTGTGAAAAAGAGGGAGGCCTCTATGGCAGTGGCGCTGGACTATACCGAGTTTGACAAAACCGCCGCCAGGCTGTGCTGTGCCAGCCTGGCCCAAGAGCCGATGGCGCGGCACACCACCTTTCAGATTGGAGGCCCGGCTGACAGGCTTGTGACTGCGGAAAACCCTGCCCAGCTGGGGGCCCTGCTGGCTGCCGCCAAAGAGGCGGGCCTGCCGGTGCTGCTGCTGGGCCGGGGCTCTGACTTGCTGGTGGGGGACAGGGGCATCCGGGGCATTGTGCTGCGGCTGGCCGGGGACTTCCAAAAAATCACCCCCCTGCCGGACGGGGTGAGCCTGCGGGCCGGGGCTGGGGTAAGCCTGGCGGCCCTGTGCGCATATGCCCGGGAGAGGGAGCTCTCCGGCCTGGAATTCGCCTGGGGAATCCCGGGCTCTGTGGGCGGCGCGGTGTATATGAACGCCGGAGCCTATGGGGGGGAGATGAAGGACGCTGTCACCCTGACCAAGCACCTGGATTCCCGCTTTGGCCCAGGGGAGTATCAGGGAGAGGCGCTGGACTTCTCCTACCGGCACAGCGCCTACACGGGCACGGATAAAATCATCACCTTTGCCCAGTTCCGCCTTGCCCCTGGGGACAGGGAGGCCATTGGGGCAAAAATGGAGGCTTTGATGGCCCGCCGCAAGGAGAAGCAGCCCTATGACATGCCCAGCGCGGGCAGCGTGTTCAAGCGCCCGGCCACTGGCTACGCGGCGGCCCTGATAGAGCGGTGCGGCCTCAAGGGGCGCCGGGTGGGCGGGGCGCAGGTCAGCGAAAGGCACGCCGGGTTTATCATTAACACCGGGGGCGCCGCCTGCAAAGACGTGCTGGCCCTGATGGAGCTGATTCAGGACACAGTCCGCCGGGAAACCGGCGTGGAGCTGGAGCCTGAGGTCCGGGTGATAGGGGAAGTATAAAGGAGCGGATTGGGAATGGAATTTATCATTGTAACGGGTCTCTCCGGAGCTGGGAAGACCCAGGCCATGCACTCTATGGAGGACATTGGCTTTTTCTGCGTGGACAACCTGCCCCCGGCGCTGATTCCCGTTTTCTATGACTTGTGCCTCAAGTCTGAGAGCGCGATGGACAGGGTGGCAGTGGTGACAGACACCCGGGGCGGGGAGCTGTTCAAGGCCTTTTTCACTGCCGCCGAGTCCCTGAACCAGGACGGCAGGGCTTTCCGCATCCTGTTTTTGGACGCGGCGGACAATATTTTGGTCCGGCGCTTTAAGGAGACCCGCCGCAGGCACCCTCTCTCCGCGGATTTTGGGGGCTCTTTAGAGCAGGCCGTCCGGCTGGAGCGGGACATGCTCCGCCCCCTGCGGGAGAACTCTGACTTTGTTATTGACACTGGGGGCCTGTCCCCTGCCCAGCTGAAAAGCCGCATTTCTGAGCTGTTCCTCACCAGCGCCAGCGATTCCCTGGCTGTGCACTGCATCAGCTTTGGCTTTAAGTTCGGCATCCCTATGGAGGCGGATTTGGTCATGGACGTGCGCTGCCTGCCCAACCCCTTTTATGTCCAGGAGCTGCGGCCCAAGACAGGTTTGGATTCGGACGTGCGGGACTATGTGATGGAAAACGATGAGAGCCGGGGGTTTGTCACCCGGTACACCGGGCTGCTGGACTATCTGCTGCCCCTGTACGAGAAGGAGGGCAAGAGCCAGCTGGTGGTGGCTGTGGGCTGTACCGGGGGGCACCACCGCTCTGTGGCCCTGGCCCAGTATACCCGGGACTATCTGGCGGCCAAAGGGCTCAAGGCCAGCGTCACCCACCGGGACATGCTGAAATACTGAGGAGGGCGCGCCATGTACTGCATTATGGTCGGCGGAATGCCCGCCGCCGGAAAGAGCACCCTGGCTCGGGAGCTGTCCTGCCGGCTGGGCCTGCCCATGTTCTCCAAGGATGACATCAAGGAGCTGCTGTATGACACAGTAGGTTTCCGCAGCCGGGCGGAGAAGGTTGCCCTGGGGGTGGGGGCCATGGAGGCCATGTACTATGCGGCCGGGCAGGTGATGGCCCGGGGCGGCTCGGTCATCCTGGAGAACAATTTTGAGAATGCCTCCCTGCCCGGGCTGAGGGCCCTGCTGGAAAAGTACCAGGCCCGGCCCCTGACCGTTCTGCTCACAGGGGATTCGGAGGTCCTGTACCAGCGGTTTTTAGAGCGGGACCAGTCCCCCCGGCGGCACAGGGGCCATGTGGTGAACACCTGCTATCCTGAGCCAAAGGGGGAGCGGCCCCCTTATGCGCCCATGTCCTACGCGCAGTATGTGGAGGGGTTCACCCAGCGGGGCATGGACAGCTTTGCGCCTGGCGGCCCCCGGCTGACAGTGGATGCCACGGATTTGGACAAAGTGGACTGGCAGGCGCTGGCAGAGGAAATTCAGGGGTATCTGGCCCAGGAGCCTGCCTGGTAGCAGCAGTGCTGCCCCTGTTTATGGCACACACTGTACTGGGTACACACCCCGAAAAATGAGAGGTTCCCATGTCGTTTACCCTTGAGATAAAGGGAGAGCTGTGCGGTGTGCAGCACAAGCAGCCCTGCTGCCTGCAGGCAGAGTGCTATGGGCTGTGGCTGTTCTCCAAGTGCTTTCGCCTGAAAGAGAATACCTATACCACTGAGTCTGCCCCTGTGGCCCGGCGGATGCTGGAGCTGGCTGCCGCCGGGGCAGGAGTCTCTGCCCAGCTGAGCTACGCGGTCAGCCGCCGGAGCAGGCCCGCCTACCGGGTGAGCCTGCCTGAGGAGCAGGAGCGTGTCCGGCTGCTGTCAGCCTTTGGCCACACAGGCCGTGAGCCCAGCCTGCGCATCAACCGGGGGGCGCTGGAAGGGGACTGCTGCCAGGGGGCCTTCCTGCGAGGGGCTTTCCTGGCCTGCGGCACCATCACAGACCCTAACAAGGCCTATCATCTGGAGTTTGCCGCCCCCTATCAGAACCTGGCCAATGATTTGTATGCCCTGCTGGGGGAGGCAGGGGGGCTTGGCATCAGCCCGGCGGTGGTGCGCCGTTCCGGGGGGTACGGGGTGTATCTGAAGGACAGCGCCCAGATGGAGGACCTGCTCACCTACCTGGGGGCGGCCGGGGCCGCGATGGAGCTGATGCAGGTGAAGATGTATAAAGAGGCCCGGAACAACATCAACCGCAAAACCAACTTTGAGACCGCGAATATGGATAAGACATACTCTGCCGCTGCCAGGCAGATTGCGGCCATTGCCGCCATCAGCGACTACCGGGGCCTGGACAGCCTGCCAGAGGCTTTGGGAGAGTTGGCCCGGCTCCGCCTGAGCGACCCGGAACTGACCCTGCGGGACTTGAGCCTGGCTTTGGGCATCAGCCGCAGCGGGGTGAACCACAGGCTGCAGAAGCTGGTGGAGATGGGGGAGGCCATTATCGCCGAAAAAGGCGTGGACGGGCTTTCGTAAGCCGGAAAGGGGACTGGGAATGGGATTTGTTCATCTGCACGTGCACACAGAGTACAGCCTGCTGGACGGGGCCTGCCGGATTGAGCGGCTGCTGGACAAAATCCAGGCCCTGGGCCAGGAGGCGGTGGCCATCACGGACCACGGGAACCTCTATGGGGCCATTGACTTCTATAAGGCTGCCCGGGCACGGGGCATTCGTCCTATTTTTGGCTGCGAGGTCTATGTGGCCCAGCGCACCCGCTTTGACAAAATCCACGAGTTTGACAGCGAGAACCGGCACCTGGTGCTGCTTTGCGAGAACAACACCGGATACCGGAACCTGAGCAAGATGGTGTCCCTGGCCTGGACTGAGGGCTTTTACAACCGCCCCAGGGTGGATTTCCGGCTTTTGGAGCAGTACCATGAGGGACTGATTGCCCTGTCCGCCTGCGTGTCCGGGGAGATTCCCCGGGCCCTGCTGCGGGGGGACTATCCAGGGGCCAAAGAGGCCGCCCTGCGCTATCGGGACATCTTTGGGCCGGAGAACTTCTATTTAGAGCTTCAGGACCACGGCCTGGGGGACGAGAAGTATGTGATGCCCAGCCTTATCCGGCTCTCAGAGGAGACAGGCATCCCCCTTGTCTGCACCAATGACTGCCACTATATTGAGCCCGAGGATCAGGAGATGCACCGGGTGCTTATGTGCATCCAGACAGGCCGCACAGTGGAGGAAGAGGGAGGCCTGGAGTTCGGCTCCGGGGAGCTGTACGTGAAGTCGGAGGAGGAGATGCAGGCCCTGTTCCCCCAGCACCCAGAGGCCCTGGCCCGCACAGGGGACATTGCCCGGCGCTGCCATGTGGAGATTGAGTTCGGCAAAACCAAGCTGCCCCGGTTCGATGTGCCGGACGGTACCCCCAGCGAGAGCTATTTCCGCCGCCTGTGCCAAGAGGGCCTGCGTGCCCGGTATGGGGAGCCCCCTGAGCCTGCGTTGGAGAAGCGGCTGGAGTATGAAATCAGCACCATTGAGCAGATGGGGTATGTAAACTACTACCTGATTGTGTGGGACTTTATCCGCTATGCCAGAAGCGTGGGCATCCCCGTGGGCCCGGGCCGGGGCTCTGGGGCCGGGAGCCTGGCCGCCTACTGCCTGGGCATCACCAATGTGGACCCCATCCGGTATGATTTGATTTTCGAGCGCTTCCTGAACCCGGAGCGGGTGAGTATGCCGGACTTTGATATTGATTTCAGTGACGAGCGCCGGGACGAGATTATCACCTATGTGCAGAATAAGTATGGGGCAGACCATGTGGCCCAGATTGTCACCTTTGGCACAATGGCTGCCCGGGGGGCTATCCGGGACGTGGGCCGGGCCATGGCCGTGCCCTATGGCAAGGTGGACCAGATTGCCAAGCTGGTGCCAATGGAGCCGGGCGTAACCCTGGAAAAGGCCCTGGCCCACTCCGCGGAGCTGCGCAGGCTCTGTGAAGGGGACAGCCAAGTGAATGCAATGGTGGCAATGGCCCGGAAGGTGGAGGGAATGCCCCGGAACACCAGCACCCACGCGGCAGGGGTGCTTATCACCGACGAGCCGGTGCTGGAATATGTGCCCCTGGCCCGGAACGGGGACGTGACAGTCACCCAGTTCACCATGACTGCCATTGAGGAGCTGGGCCTGCTGAAAATGGACTTCCTGGGCCTGAGGAACCTGTCTGTGATTGACAATGCCCGCAAGCTCATTCAGCGCAGGGAGCCGGGCTTTTCTATGGACGCTGTGCCGGAGGATGATTCAGAGACCTTTGCCATGCTGGCAGAGGGCCGCACCAGCGGGGTGTTCCAGTTCGAGTCCGGGGGCATGACCCGGCTGCTGGTTCAGTCCCGGGCAGACAGCATTGAGGATTTGATTGCCATCATCTCCCTGTACCGGCCCGGGCCCATGCAGTTTATCCCCGCCTATCTGGAAAACCGCCGGGACACAGGGAAAATCCGCTATCGGGATGAGAAGCTCCGGCCCATCCTGGGGGTAACCTTTGGATGTATTATCTATCAGGAGCAGGTCATGCGCATTTTCCGGGAGCTGGCGGGCTACTCTCTGGGCAGGGCGGATATTGTCCGCCGGGCCATGTCCAAAAAGAAGCACGATGTGCTGGAGCGGGAGAAGCAAATCTTCATCCACGGCCAGCAGCGGGAGGATGGCTCCTGGGAGGTGGAGGGCTGCGTGAACCGGGGGGTGGCCGAGAGCGTGGCAGAGGCCCTGTTCCAGGAGATTGGGGACTTTGCCTCCTATGCCTTCAACAAATCCCATGCCGCGGCCTACGCGGTGCTGGCCTATCAGACCGCCTGGCTGAAATGCCACTATCCCCAGGAGTATATGGCTGCCCTGCTGTCCAGCGTGCTGGGTTGGGCGGGCAAGGTGGCAGAGTATACAGAGGAGTGCAGGCGGCTGGGCATCCGGGTGCTGCCGCCCCATGTGAACCGCAGCGGCATAGGCTTCACGGTGGACGGGGACAGCCTGCGCTTTGGCCTGGCGGCGGTGAAGAACCTGGGCCGGGGGGTGATTGCCCGTATGGAGCAGGAGCGCCGGGCAGGCGGGGACTTCACCGGGTTTGTGGACTTCTGCCGCCGGATGCTGGGCAAGGACATGAACCGCCGGGCCGTGGAGAGCCTAATCCAGTGCGGGGCCCTGGACGGCATGGGCAGCAACCGCCGGGAGATGCTTTTGGCTGTGGAACAAGTGCTGAGCAGCCTGGAAGGGGACCGGCACCGGAACCTGGAGGGCCAGATGGGCTTCTTCGACACCCCCGGGGTCATGGGGGAGAGCGTTCTGGGGGATATCCCCAAGGCGGAGGACTTCTCCCCCAGGGAAAAGCTGGCCATGGAGAAAGAGGTCACGGGCATGTACCTGAGCGGCCATCCCATGTCTGCTTACGCGGACGCTTACGCTGAGGGCCGCTGCGCCAGAATCCTGGATATCCAGCAGAGCGCTGGGGGCGAGCCGGGCGCTGTGAGCTATCAGGATGGCCAGCGGGTGGTTTTGCTGGGCATTGTCACCGGGGTGCGGCGCAAGGCCACCCGGGCCGGGGCCCAGATGGCCTTTGCCACTTTGGAGGATATGTATGGGGCCATGAACCTGCTGGTTTTTCCCCGGGTGCTGGAAGAGCAGGGCAGCCTTCTGCGGGAGGGCGCGGTGGTGGAGGTCCGGGGGAAGCTGAGCTTTCAGGAGGAAAAGGAGCCGGAGCTGCTGTGTGAGCAGCTGAGCCCGGCCCAGCCCCCGCAAGAAGGCGGCGGGGGAAAGAACACCCGTCCCGGCTTGTATCTGCGGGTGGAATCCCAGGACGACCCCCGGTGCCGCAAAGCCATGCAGTACGCGGAGATTTTCTCAGAGGGCCTGGCAGACTTCTATATCTACTATCAGAACACGAAAAAGCTGTACCGGGCCCCAGCCTCCCGCAGGCTGGAAATCAACAGGCCCCTTCTGCGGGCCCTGGAAAAGCTGCTGGGCAGGGAAAACGTCAAATATGTCCCCCCGCCCCGGGGCGGCCTTTAAGGGCCGGGCGCTGGCGGGAAACGTGCAAAATCTTCCTTACCCCCTTGATAATTCCCGAAAATTTGATATAATGGGGAGTATAAGTCTGTATCATCCCCCAGGCGGTGTCTGCGCCCGGGCAAAGTTGGAGGTAAATAAATATGGGAGCCAAAACAATAGCAGTACTGACCAGCGGGGGCGACGCCCCCGGCATGAACGCGGCCGTCAGAGCGGTGGTCCGCAGCGCCCACTCTTTTGGCATGAAGATTTATGGCGTGATGCGGGGCTATAACGGCCTGCTCAACGGTGATGTAAAAGAGATGAGTATGCGCAGCGTCTCTGACATTATCCAGCACGGGGGCACGTCCCTGTTCACGGCCCGCAGCCCGGAGTTCAACACTGCCGCTGGCGTAAAAAAGGCGGCGGATTTCTGCCGGGAAAAGGGGATTGAGGGCGTGGTCGTCATTGGCGGCGATGGCTCTTTCCGGGGGGCTAGGGATTTGTGCGGCGAGGGCATTTCCTGTATCGGCGTGCCCGGCACCATTGACAATGACATCGCCTGCACAGACTATACCATTGGCTATGACACGGCCCTGAACACAGCAATGGAAATGATTGACCGCATCCGGGACACCACCGAGTCCCACGACCGGTGCAGCGTGGTAGAGGTGATGGGCCGCCGCTGCGGTGACATTGCCCTGCACACCAGCATTGCGGTGGGAGCCATGACCACATTGGTGCCCGAGGTGCCCTATGACTTCCAGCGGGACATTGTGGACAGGATGAAAGCGGCCCAGAAGACAGGCAAGCGCCACTACATAATTGTGGTGGCAGAGGGCGTGGGCCATACCCAGGAGCTGACCGAGCGCATCCAGGCAGCCACAGGCATTGAGAGCCGGGCCACAGTGCTGGGCCATGTCCAGCGGGGCGGGTCGCCGACCCTGCGGGACCGGGTGGTGGCCAGCCGGATGGGCTTCCATGCAGTAGAGCTGCTGCATAACGGCGCATCCAACCGGGTGGTGGCCCTGAAGGGCGAGCAGGTGGTAGATTTTGACATTACCGAGGCGCTGAATATGCCGAGGATTTTTGACGAGAACCTGTACCGGGTCTCAGCCAGATTGTCGATTTAAGCAGGGAGCCTAACGGCTCGGGGCAGCGCCTTTCGCCAAGCAGAGGGGAAAAGCGGAGCGAAAGTTTTCGTCCACCTTTTTCAAAAGGTGGCAGGGTGTGGGACAGAGTCCCACGACCTTGCCCTTGACCTTAAAGGGCGGCGCTCCTGGTGCCTCGCGCTGACGTTTGGGGGCCGTCTGACGCGGTGCGCCGTTCCTTTTCTTTTGTCGCGCCGCCTTAAGAGAAAGGTCAAGGGAAAGACCTCGGGACTCCTGACGTTGGCTTCGCCAAGTCGTCCCGAACCCTGCCAGGGGCCAAGAGTTGGCCAAAGCCAACTCTCCGCCCCTGGACCCCGGTCGCCGCCTATCCGCTCTGCTCCGAGAAGGCCCCTGCCCGAGCCGTCAGGTTTTGAGTTTATCCACCTTTTGGACAAGGCATCCCCATTGGGATGCCTTGTCCTTTTTCACGCCTCCGCATCCTCCGCCCGCCTGCACAATCTGCACAGCGCCATCGCCGGAACCGTCAGCCCAAACCACAGCGCCGAGTAGGGCAGACACACCTGCCCCAGAATATTCAGCGGCAGTTTGGAGTAGTCCCATACCCCCAGCCCCAGCCCAGTATTTACAATCAGCCCTGCGGCCAGCTCTACGCCTGTAATCAGCCCGGCCCCGGCCAGACACCGGGTGAACAGGCTTTTGCGCTCCAGGCTTCCGCAGCAGACCCAGTCAATCAGGCACAGGCACACGCCCCCCGCAATGGCCATAGAGTAATGGGTGCGGCCCCGCCAGGCCATCTCTAAAGTGGGATAGGCGCAGCTGCCTGCCAAAAATAAAATCCCGTCCTTGCTCATGGTGAAAATACCCCCTTTTTTCTATGGAATTAGTATCGCCCGGGCCATGCAAACTATTTTGAGCAATTTCTGGATTATATTGATTTCTTTCCGGGAAATCCTTGTATTTTGCCGCCGGATTGCCTATAATATTTGCAAGGGGCAAAGCCCCGGGAAAAATACAAACATCACAGCAAAGCAGAGAAAGGCGGGGTCAATTATGAAAATTCTGGTTACTGGCGGCGCGGGGTACATTGGCAGCCACACTGTGGTCGTGCTCTTGCAGCAGGGCCACCAGGTCACGATGGTGGACAATCTGTGCAACAGCAAAAAGGCTTCCGTAGAGCGGGTGAAGGAGATTACCGGCAAGGAGCCCATCTTCTATGAGTGCGACGTGCGGGATGAGGCCAAGCTCACTGAGGTTTTCCAAAAGGAGAAGCCGGAGGCTGTCATCCACTTTGCCGGGCTCAAGGCTGTGGGCGAGTCCGTGGCCAAGCCCTTGGAGTACTATGACAACAACATCGGCTCCACTCTGGTGCTGCTCAAGGTGATGGAGGCCCAGGGCGTGAACAATATTATTTTCAGCTCCTCTGCCACTGTGTACGGCGAGCCTGCCACAGTGCCCATCAAGGAGGACTTCCCCCTGCCCAGCAGCGCCAACTGCCCGTATGGCAACACCAAGCTGATGATTGAGCACATCCTCACTGACTATGTGCACGCCCATCCCCAGTTCAGCGCGGTACTGCTGCGGTACTTCAACCCAGTGGGCGCCCACGAGAGCGGCCTGATTGGCGAGGACCCCAACGGCATCCCCAACAACCTGGCCCCCTACATCGCCCAGACCGTGGTGGGCAAGCTGGAAAAGGTCCATGTGTACGGCAACGACTACCCCACTCCTGACGGCACCGGCGTGCGGGACTATATCCACGTGGTGGACCTGGCCGAGGGCCATGCCGCCGCCCTGAAGCTGTTCCAAAACGGCCCCTGCGGACGGAAAGTCTACAACCTGGGCACCGGAAAGGGCGCGTCTGTGTTAGAGATGATTGCGGCCTTCTCCAAAGCGGCAGGCAAGGACATCCCCTATGTGATAGATGCCCGCCGCCCGGGCGACATCCCCACCTGCTATGCGGACTGCTCTCTGGCCAAGGCGGAGCTGGGCTGGGAGGCCAAAAAGTCCATTGACGACATGTGCGCGGATACTCTCCGCTGGCAGAAGATGAACCCCAATGGCTTTGAGGATTGAGCCTATCATTGTGCTGGCCTCCCAGTCCCCCAGCCGCCGGATGCTGCTGGAACAGGCAGGGGTAAAGGTGGAGGTTCTGGTCTCAGGCGCGGACGAGACCGTGCCCGAGGACTTCACCCCAGCCCAGACCGTGGAGTGCCTGGCCCGGCGCAAGGCAGAGGCCGTGGCTCCCCTGTGCCCGGGCAGGCCCCTGATTGCCGCGGACTCAGTGGTGAGCATTGACCACATGATTATCGGCAAGCCCGCGGACGATGAGGCGGCAAAGGCCACCCTCCGCCGCCTGTCAGGCCGCACCCACCAGCTGTATACCGGCGTGTGCCTGATGGCCGGGGGACAGATTCAGGTGTTCCACCAGGTGACGGACGTGACCTTTTACCCCCTGGCCGAGGAGGAGATTGCCGAATACGTAGCAATGGGCGAGTCCACAGGCCGGGCCGGGGGCTATGGCATTGAGGGTGTGGGCGTGATGCTGGTCCAGTCCATTGCCGGGGACTATCCCAATATTGTGGGCCTGCCTGTGGCAGAGACCCTCCGCCGCCTGCGGAAGATGCTCTGACGCACACGGGACCACCCTCCATGCGTAGAATGGCATGGGGGTGGTACTATGAACAGAATCAAGAAATACCGTTCTCCCCGCCGGGGCCTGAAGGGGAGGGGCTGGCTCAAGACTCTGCTGTCCCTGCTGGCGCTGGCCGCGCTGGGGATGACAGCTCTGTCTGAGCGGGCCCTTTCGGCGGTTTCCACCGAACTGACCCAAGAGGCCGCCCGGGGCTACATACTGGACCATATCACCCAGGCAGTGGAGGCGGAGCTGGAGGCCGACCCGGGCCCCTTCCTGCTGGTAGAGCGGGAGGAGTCTGGCCAGGTGTCTCTGGTCAGCGCGGACCAGGAGCGGCTGAACCGCCTGCGCACCGGGGTGCTGGATAGGCTCAGCCGGGATTTGCGGGGCCAGGTGACGGTGCAGGTGCCTGTGGGCAGCCTGACCGGCGTGGGCCTGCTGAATGGCCGGGGGTTCCCGGTGCCGCTGAAAATGCGGCTGGAGGGCTCGGCAACAGCGGAGTTCTCCACGGATTTCATCAGCGCCGGGCTGAACCAGACCTGCCACAGGCTGAGCTTTACGGTACGGGCCCAGGCCTATTCCCCGTCCCGCCGGTTTGAGACCGCTGTGGAGGTGGAGAGCGTGACCGTCTTGGCTGAGACCATGGTGGTGGGCCAGGTGCCCAAGTTCATTACCAACGGGACGGGGCAGGAAACATCATAAAAAAGACGAGGAGCCTATGGATAAAAAAGCCGCGGAACAGGAACTGCTTGCCCTGCGGGAGCAGATTGCCTATCACAGCAAAAAGTATTATACCGAGGATGACCCGGAAATCAGCGATTTTGAATATGACAGGCTCTACCGCCGTTTGGAGGAGCTGGAGGCCCAATTTCCGGAGCTTATCACAGCGGATTCCCCCACCCAGAAGGTGGGCGGGGCTGTGTACAACAGCTTCGCCCCTGTGGTGCATCAGGTGCCCTTAGAGAGCCTCCACGATTCCTTCTCCGAGGAGGAGCTGCGGGACTTCGACAGCCGGGTCCGGGAGGCCGTGGTGGACCCGGAATATGTGGTGGAGCCCAAGTTTGACGGCCTCTCCGTGGCCCTGGAATATGAGCAGGGCCGCTTTGTACGGGGCTCTACCCGGGGCGACGGCATCACCGGGGAGGATGTGACCGAGAACATCCGCACCATCCGCACCGTGCCCAAGACTCTCCGGGATCCAGTGCCCTTTTTGGAGGTACGGGGGGAGGTCTATTTGTCCGAGCAGGCCTTCCAGCGCCTGTGCGAGCGCCAGGAGCTTTTGGAGGAGAAGCCCTTCAAAAACCCCCGCAACGCCGCGGCGGGCTCCCTGCGCCAGAAGGACGCCAGAATCACCGCGGGCCGGGAGCTGGATATCTTCGTGTTCAATGTCCAGCAGGCTGCGGGGGAGAGCTTGACCAGCCACAGCCAGTCCTTAGAGCGATTGAAGGAGCTGGGCTTCCCGGTGCCCCCCACCTATTTTGTGTCCAAGGACATGGAGGAAATCCTCCGCTTTATCCGGGAGATTGGGGAGAACCGGGGCCAGTATGATTTCCCCATTGACGGGGCGGTGGTCAAGGTGAACAGCTTTGCCCAGCGGGAGGAGCTGGGCAGCACCGCTAAATTCCCCCGCTGGGCAGAGGCCTTCAAGTATCCGCCGGAGGAGAAGGAGACCACCCTGCTCAGCATTGAGGTGAACGTGGGCCGCACCGGGGTGCTGACCCCCACCGGGGTGTTTGAGCCCGTTACCCTGGCCGGGACCACCGTCAGCCGGGCCACCCTGCACAACCAGGACTTTATCACGGAGAAGGACGTGCGGGTGGGCTCCCGGGTCATTCTGCGCAAGGCAGGGGAGATTATCCCCGAGGTGGTGTCCGTGGTGGAAAATCCCCAGGATTCTAAGCCCTTCACCCTGCCTAATACCTGTCCCTCCTGCGGCCAGCCGGTCACCCGGGAGGCGGGGGAGGCAGCCACCCGCTGCACCAATCCCCAGTGCCCGGCCCAGCTGCTGCGGAACCTTATCCACTTCGCCAGCCGGGACGCGATGGACATTGACGGCCTGGGCCCGGCCCTGCTGGAGCAGCTCACCCGGGAGGGGCTTGTCCACTCCCCGGCGGATTTGTACACCCTGGACAGGGCGCGGCTGGCAGGCCTGGAGCGCATGGGCCAGAAGTCCGCGGCCAACCTGCTGGCAGCGATTGAGAAGTCCAAGTCCAATGATTTGTACCGGCTGGTGTTCGCCCTGGGCATCCCCCATATTGGGGCCAAGGCCGCCCAGCTTCTCTGCGGCGCTTTCCCCAGCATGGCGGCCCTGATGGAGGCCGGGGCCCAGGTGGAGGCCCTGGCTGCCAGCGGGGAAGAGGAAAAAGAAATCCGTAAGCAGATTGGGGCAAGCAGCCTGGCGGCAGTGGACGGCATCGGCTGTGACATGGCCGTCTCGGTGGCGGAGTACTTTTCCAACCCCGGCGCCCGGGAGCTGGTGGCCCGGCTGGAATCCCTGGGCCTGAACATGAAGGCAGCAGAGCAGGGAGAGAAGGGCACCCTTTTCGCGGGCAAGACCTTTGTGCTCACCGGGACTCTGCCCACCCTCAGCCGCAAGCAGGCCACCGAGCTCATCCAGAAGCAGGGCGGAAAGGTTACCGGTTCCGTATCGAAGAAGACTTCCTATCTGCTGGCTGGGGCAGACCCGGGAAGCAAAATGGACAAGGCAAACGACCTGGGCATTCCGGTGCTCAGTGAGGAAGATTTGCTGGATTTGCTCTCAAAATAAAAGACAATGGAGGAACAACCATGACCATCCATATAAAAGACCTATACGGCGACAGCTGGCAGGAGCAGGCCGCCCGGTATGAGACCATCCGCCAGGGCTTTATAGAGACCTTTGGGGACGACCAGGGTACAGCCTTCTACAGCGCCCCGGGCCGCACGGAAATCGGCGGCAACCACACAGACCACAACCACGGCCGGGTGCTGGCGGGCTCCATTGATTTGGACATTGTGGGCCTGGCCCGCAGAACCAATGACGGGGTGGCCAAGCTCCGCTCTGTGGAGTATCCCCGCATGGACACAATAGAGCTGACCCAGCTGGAGCCCCGCAAGGAGAACAGCGGCTCTCAGGCCATTATCCGGGGCATCCTGGCCCGGTGCAGGGAGCTGGGCTACCAGGTAGGGGGCTTCCAGTGCTACACCCAGACCCGGGTGCTCAAGGGCTCGGGTCTGTCCAGCTCGGCGGCATTTGAGATTTTGGTGGTGACAATCATCAGCCACCTGTATAATGACGGGAAAATCGACCCGGTGGAGGCGGCGAAAATCGCCCAGTACGCGGAGAACGTGTACTTTGGCAAGCCCTCGGGCCTGCTGGACCAGATGGCGGCCTCTATGGGCAGTGTGACGGCAATGGACTTTGCGGACCCCTCCAAGCCTATTGTGGAGAACGTGGACTTTGATTTGAACGCCTATGGCCATGCCCTGTGCGTGGTGGACACTGGCGGCAACCATGCGGACCTGACCCCCGACTACGCGGCCGTGCCCCAGGAGATGAAGGCCGTGGCCAAATATTTTGGTAAGGAGTTCCTGCGGGATGTGGACGAGCGGGAGTTCTATAGCAGCTTGGTAGAGCTGCGCAAGGCCACAAACGACCGAGCCGTTCTGCGGGCCATGCACTTCTATGACGATGACCGGCTGGCCCATGAGGAGGCCGAGGCATTGAAGCGGGGGGATTTTGAAGGCTTCCTGAAAATGGTGAACGCCTCCGGCCGGTCCTCTCAGACCCTGCTGCAAAACGTGTACTCCCCCGCCCATCCAGAGGAGCAGGGCATCTCCCTGGCCCTGACCCTCTCCGAGTTCTACCTTCAGGGCCGGGGCGCTTGTCGGGTCCATGGAGGCGGCTTCGCGGGGACCATTCAGGCCTATGTGCCCTTTGATTTGCTGGACAGCTACCGGGACGGCATGGAGAGCGTGTTCGGCAAGGGCAGCTGTTATGTACTTACTGTCCGGAGCTGTGGCGGCGTGAAAGTGGAGCTTTAAGCCATGCCCGGAATTCGTTGGGCTGGTATGATTCGAGGCGGGCTGGACGGGTACCAGCGGGGCGATTTGCCCCCGGGCGCTGTTGAAATCCCCATGCCCGCCTCCACAGGCCAGCTGATGGCAAAGGCAGCGGTGTTTCTCCCTCTGCCGATGGCGGTGATTTTCGCCGCCATGCTGGGCAAGACCCTGTCCAGCGGCCAGGTGGTGGTGTCTCCCCTGTGGGTGGCGGCGGGAGTGTGCGCGGGATTTCCGGCCCTGCTGCTCCACGAGCTGCTCCACGCCATGCCGTACCCCAGGGATGCGGTGGTGACCATCGGCATTTACCCCAAAGCCCTGGCCGCTGTGGCCCTGGTATCCTATCCCCTTTCCCGGGGGAGGTTCGTTTTGATGTGCCTGCTGCCATTGGTGCTGGGCGTGGTGCCAATGGGGCTGTTCCTGCTGGCTCCTGCCGACTGGCTGGGGGTGAACGGTTTCCTGTTCGGCTTTGGGGTGATGGGCCTTGTAAGCCCTTACCCGGATATCTACAATGTGTATCAGGTTCTGTGGCATACGCCCAAAGGGTGCCAGGTGCAGTTCTGGGGGGACGGGCTGTACTATTATTCCTTGTAGGAAGCGTAGTGAGCTGGACGGAAAAGCTGCCCGCTCAGCACCTCTTTGGAAGTGGCTCACTATAAATTAAGACCGCTGGGCTTTTTGCCCGGCGGTTTCCTTTTTCAAAAAATTTCAGAAAACCCTTGACAAATCCTGGCGGTTAGAGTAAACTAATTACCAGAGGTTAGCTAAAGCTAATGCCCGAGATAAAAAACTTACACTTATCCAAATAGAAGGGAGGCAGCGGAATGCCCCTAACAATGGCAAACATTGGTGAGCCGGTGGTCATCCGCAGAATCACAGGGAGAGACCAGGTGCGCAGGCACTTGGCGGAGCTGGGCTTTGTGGCGGACAGCACGGTGACTGTGCTGAACAGACTGGCCGGCAACTTGATTCTGCAGGTAAAAGACAGCCGGGTCGCCCTGGACAGTACCCTGGCAAGCCGAATCATGATTTAAGAAAGGATGGCACACATGAGAACATTAAAGGAAGCAAAGGTGGGCGAACGGGTCCGGGTGGTAAAGCTCCACGGTGAGGGGGCCGTAAAACGGCGCATGATGGATATGGGCATCACCAAAGGCGCAGAGATTTTGGTGCGCAGGCTGGCCCCTTTGGGCGACCCTATAGAGCTGAACCTGCGGGGATATGAGCTGTCCGTGCGCAAGGCGGACGCGGAGATGATTGAGATAGTCTAAATTTTTGCACATAGGTTAGCTCTCGCTAATTATAGGAGGAATCAGAAGCATGGAGATAAAAATCGCCCTGGCGGGCAACCCCAACTGCGGCAAAACCACCCTGTTCAACGCCCTTACCGGCTCAAACCAGTATGTGGGCAACTGGCCTGGGGTCACGGTGGAGAAAAAGGAGGGCCGCCTGAAAGGGGATAAAGAGGTGGCCATTCAGGATTTGCCCGGTATCTACTCTCTTTCCCCTTATACCCTGGAAGAGGAGGTGGCCCGGGGCTATCTGCTCAAGGAGAGGCCGGACGCCATCCTCAATATTGTGGACGGCACCAACATAGAGCGCAGCCTGTATTTGACCACCCAGCTCTTAGAACTGGGCCTGCCCCTGGTGGTGGCTGTCAACATGATGGATTTGCTCCGCAAAAGTGGAGATAAAATTGATTTGAAAAAGCTGGAGGAGGCCCTTCACTGCCCGGTTGTGGAGCTGAGCGCCCTGAAAGGCGAGGGCAGCATGGAGGCCGCCCGGCGGGCAGTGGAGCTGGCCCAGCTGAAGCGCGTTGGCCAGCTGCCCCCTGTGTTCACCGGCAGTGTGGAGCAGGCCATTGTCCACATTGAGGAGTCCGTTTCCCATGAAATTAGCGAAAACTACCTCCGCTGGTACGCAGTCAAAATCTTTGAGCGGGATGAGAAAGTAATGGCCCAGCTAAACCTGAGCAATGAGGTGAGAGTCCGCCTAGAGGAGCGCATCACCCAATGCGAGAAGGAGCTGGACGATGACGCGGAGAGTATCATTACCAACCAGCGGTACAGCTATATCAACTCTGTGGTCAGCAAGGCCGTCAAGAAAAAGACTGCCGCTCACAGCCTTTCCGCCTCGGATAAGATAGACAGGGTCGTTACCAACCGGATTCTGGCCCTGCCCATCTTCGTGGTCGTGATGTTTTTGGTGTATGCCATTGCTATGGGCGGCTGGAAGGTGTCCATTGGCACAGCACTCACCGATTGGGCCAACGACGGCCTGTTCGGCGACGGCTGGCTGGTTCCCTTCGTCTCGGACGTGGACGGCTATGATGAGGCCGCTGGCGCGTTCGAGGAGGCCTCTGCCATTATAGAAGGATATGAAGCCGGGGACAGCGAGATATATCTTTATGACGACGAGACCGGCGAGACCGAGACCGTTGCCCTGGATGCCGGAATGTACGCGGAAGCGCAGACGGTTGAGGAGCCAGACCCCCGCGACTACGGCACATGGGTGCCTGGATTTGGCGCTGTCAGCGGCTGGCTGGAGAAAATTGGCTGTGCCGGCTGGTTGAACGGATTGATTTCCGATGGTATAATAGGGGGTGTGGGCGCTGTTCTGGGCTTTGTGCCCCAGATGCTGGTGCTGTTCCTTCTGCTGTCTATTTTAGAGGATGTGGGCTATATGGCTCGTATCGCCTTCATCATGGACCGTATCTTCCGGAAGTTCGGCCTCTCCGGCAAGAGCTTTATCCCCATGCTGGTGGGTACCGGCTGCGGCGTGCCCGGGGTTATGGCCTCCCGCACCATTGAAAACGAGCGGGACCGGCGCATGACCGTAATGACCACCTGCTTTGTGCCCTGCGGCGCGAAGATGCCCATTATCGCCCTGTTCGCCGGGGCCCTGTTCGGCGGCAGCACATGGGTAACGGTGTCCGCATACTTTATAGGTGTAGCCGCCATCGTGATTTCCGGCATTATCTTGAAAAAGACCAAAATGTTCGCGGGCGACCCGGCTCCCTTTGTGATGGAGCTGCCCGCCTATCATGTGCCCTCCGGGGGCAAT
The DNA here is from genome assembly GCA_910580045.1 of uncultured Eubacteriales bacterium. GTDB lineage: Bacteria > Bacillota > Clostridia > Oscillospirales > Acutalibacteraceae > Acutalibacter. The sequence continues at coordinate 1,099 of CAJTXF010000045.1, read as the reverse complement.
GTGCTGCGGGCCACCTGGGAGCGAGGCTGGTCCTTTATCAAGCGGGCTGGTACGATTATCTTGGCTTCCAGCATTATCCTGTGGTTCCTCCAGGGCTTTGGCTTTGAGAACGGTGCCTTCGGTATGGTAGAGGACAACAACTCCTCTCTGCTGGCTATGGTGGGCTCCGTGGTGGCAATCATCTTCGCGCCCCTGGGCTTCGGCACCTGGCAGGCCGCTGTGGCCACGATTACCGGGCTTATTGCCAAGGAAGAGGTGGTCTCAACCTTTGGCGTGCTGTATCCCGGAAACCTGAGCGCCGAGATTGCCCTGGCCTACAGCCCCATCGCGGCCTATAGCTTTATGATATTCAATCTGCTCTGCGCCCCCTGCTTCGCGGCTATGGGTGCCATCAAGCGGGAGATGAACAACTGGAAGTGGAGCTTGGGCGCCATTGGCTATATGTGCGCGTTCGCGTACCTCTCGGCCTTTGTGGTGTTCCAGATTGGCTCCGCCTTTGCGGGAGGCTTTGGAATCGGCACTGTACTGGCCCTGGCCGTGCTGGCGGGCGTGATATACCTGATGGCCCGCAGAAATCCCTATGACAATACTCACCTGACGGTCAGCGCTGCTGCGGCCGCCGGAAAATAAGGAGGTTCCTCTTATGCTGCTGACTGCTGCTTCTCCCGTCAACCTGCCCACCATTCTCATCGCCGCCGGAATTGCCCTGGTGTTTGCCGCCATTGTGATTCGCGGCATCCGCAGGCGGAGAAGGGGAGAGGGGGGCTGTGGCTGCGGATGTGCGCACTGCCCCAACAGCAGCCTCTGCCAGGGCAGGGTTGAGAAGAAATAGCAAAAGGGCCGCCCCATTAAGGGCGTTGCCATAAGAAAACATGAGAAAACCCAGTAAAATCAATGTTTTTAAGGGCAGCAGAAAACGGGGCGGCGCAAACAAGTGAATAACAGCACAGAAAGCGGGCGATGTCGGCAAGACACCGCCCGTTTCTGCGCCCTGGCGAACGCCGCAGATTTTGAAAAAGTCTGCGGCGTTTTTTCATGTCCAGACACCGAAAGGAGCGGAGAACCATGCCAGTATTCCGCGTGGAGAGGAACAAAGGGT
>CAJTXF010000044.1 GCA_910580045.1 uncultured Eubacteriales bacterium | reverse complement strand
ATCTGTTGTCGACGACTTCAGTGGTTCGAATCCACTCTCCCCCACCATTGACAAAGTCTTGCATGAAATATGCGAGGCTTTTGTTGTGTTTGTACAAATCACCTTGACTGCTAACTTCACTAAGTTCTGCATATAAAAACGGATATTGCGGATATATTTCCGGCTTGCTTTTTGTGCTGGCGCTACTCGGGCTTACTCTCTGTTTGTCTTGACCCACACCGTGACCCACACGCGGAAATAAACGGAAACGGCTGGATGCCTCCGGATAGGAAGTTCCAGCCGTTTTTTTGCTTGCTGGCCACACTCACATGACCTTGTCCATGAAACTTCCCATCTTCTCGGCGGCTTGTTCTTGTTTCTGGCGGGTGGCGTGGGTGTAGGTTCTTAGCGTGAAACCGGCGTCGTAGTGGCCCAGCATACTGCTGACGGTTTTTACGTCTACACCATTTTGTAGTGCGGCGGTTGCGAATGTGTGACGTAAGGCATGAAAATTTATATAACTCAATCCTGCTGACTTTAATATTCGCTTGTGGAGCGTTACGATGGAGTCCGGGTAGTACATCTCGCCGGTTCTGGTGGAGGGAAACATATAGGGGTTGTCGGGGTGCTTGAGGTGTTCCTGTTGGAGCAGTTCCACAGCTCTTTGTGGTATTGACACCAGTCTGACCGAAGTTTCTGTCTTTGGACGGGTGATTACAATGTTGCCGTTCTCATCGCGGGTGGCCTGCTTGCTGACGCTGATGGTCTGATTCTCAATGTCCAGGTCTGACCAGAGCAGGGCTACCAGCTCACCTTTGCGCAGGCCGCTGACAAGTTCCAGGTAAAACATGGGGAGGACATGGCGGCGGTCGGCCTCGTCAAGATAGGCTTTCATGTCCTCGGCAGGGAGGAACTTCATTTCCTTTTTCTCCAACTTTGGGGCAATGCAGTCATCGGTGGGGTTGCGTTGAATGAGCCGTTCCTTGACCGCCCTGTCCAGTGCGTTATGGAGCATGAGGTGGATGCCGCGAACCGTGGAGGTACTCAGACCGGGGGATTTCTCTTTCTGGACTTTTCGCAGCCTACCATTTTCACGTAGGTCTTGATATAGCTTTTGCAGGTCGCGGCCTGTCAGCTTGTTTAGCTTGATATCGCCTATGCGCGGGTTTACGTGAAGTTCGATGCTCCGGCGGTAATATTCAGCCGTAGAGACCCGCACGTTTGGCTTGGCGTAGAGGGTGTACCAGTTTGTTAGCCAGGAGCCGACCGTGTAATCAAGACGCACAAAAAATTCTCCCGCACAAGCAATTGCGGCACATCCCCAACGACGTGGACACGCTGCAAAAGCAAACCATGCGACTGTTCCAAGATGTGCTGGACATTGATGATGGCAAGAAGAAACCTGTGCAGGAAAAGCTGCAAGCCTACCTCGACAAAGAGAAAACACACTCCCTCTATGCCTACCAGTTCAAGCCCATCTCTACCTCTTACGAGCGAACCAGGCTGGGTGCTTTCGCCGAAGTTTTGCCCCCAACCTCCCTCTCGGGCCTGGTTGAGTTCTCTCTCCGCGAGTGCGTCAAGCGGGAACAGCGTATGCGCATCTGCTCCTACTGCGGCAAATATTTCGCCATCCCCCCGGCGCAATACAGCAGAGTTCTGCAATCTCACTGTTGACGAGAACGGACACACTTGCAGAGAGGTCGGCGCGGTAAAGCGTTGGGCAGAGAAGAAAAATTCTGACGAGCTGTTCAAGGAGTACCGCCGGGAATACAAGAAACGGTTCAACTGGATAAAGGCTGGGAAAATAAGCCCTGGCACGTTTTATGCTTGGAGCGCTGTTGCGAAAGGCAAAAGAGACGAGTGCGCCGCTGGCAAAATGACTTTTGAGGAGTTCAAAGAGTGGATGGCAGAATCGTAAAGCTCTATTCTTTGTTTAGTACCGCAGTTTTTCAAGGCAGTCAAACTCCCAGCAGCTCATTGACAGCCCCTCCGATATCCCCATCTATACAGATGGACTGCCCCGCGATTTCCTCCGGACACACAGCCTGCCCCATGTTTACACACGCATACAACGCCTGGGGATTCTCCGCCGTCATCTGCCAGAACGGGTACTTGATAATGCTCGGCGTGTTGTACCCCACCCCCAGCTCCAAAAGCAACACCCGACCGGCCCGGTGTGATTTGACGAAATTGCCGTACCTTTCCGCAGCCTTCAGCCAGCCCTCATCCTCTACAAAGGTATCGTCCGACCGCAGGTTCATGGCCATAGGCGCGCCGCATTTGGGGCAGCGGGAGATCAGCTCCGTGGGGATTCTCATGTCCCGCTGTTTCTCCAACATGCGCCGGATAAATTCCTCGTTGTCGTAGGTGTCCATGTGACAGGGCCTGCTGCACTGGAACAGGCCATAGTCTCCTTGGGTGTAGAACAGCCGCTCCTTGTCAAACCCCGCCCGTTGAAAGCAGTGGTCTACGTTGGTGGTCAGCACGAAATAGTCTCTATCCTTAATCAGTTGATAGAGTTGGTCATAGACTGGTTTGGGCGGGGCCATATATCGGTTGATATAGACATAGCGGCTCCAATAAGCCCAATGCTCTTCAAGGGTTTTGTAGGGGTAAAATGCGCCGGAGTACATATCCCGAAAGCCATATTTCGCCGCAAAATCCCCGAAGTACTTTTCAAATCGCTCCCCGGAATAGGTAAACCCCGCCGAGGTGGACAGCCCCGCTCCCGCGCCGATGAACACGCTGTCTGCCCGCTCAAGAGCCTCTTTCAGCCGTTTAAGTTCCGCTGAGGTATTCCAGATAGATTTTGTAGTCGCTGTCCTTGAAAACATTGAAAATCACCTCCATATCATCCTTATATTTCGGTACCGTTTCCACAGCAATCTCTGCCGCCAGCCGGTTGGGGAAACGGAAAACCCCAGTAGAAATACAGCAGAATGCCACGCTTTTTATGCCGTTTTCCTTTGCAATCTCCAAGCAGGAGATATAACAATCTTTCAAATCTTGCTCATCTTCCGGCTTAACATTACCGCTGACAACTGGCCCGACCGTATGCAAAATGTACTCGCAGGGGAGGTTGTACGCGTCGGTGATTTTCGCCCCGCCGGTAGGTTCCTCGTGGCCCTGATTCTTCATGATGTCCGCGCACTCCAAACGCAGCTGAACTCCGGCAAAGGTGTGTATGGCGTTGTCGATGCACCCGTGGTTCGGGTGAAAACAACCCAGCATCTGCGAGTTGGCCGCGTTGACGATAGCACCGCATTTCAGCGTAGTGATGTCCCCCTGCCAGAGATAGATGCCCGGCTGGATGGGCTGCAACTCCCTATAATTCGTGATCCCTTTGCGGCAAATTACCTCCTGCAAATAGGCGTCCTGTACCTGCAAAAATTCACCGCTGGCAGGCATGGGCGGGCGTACATTCAGCAGGGCGCGGAGAAGCTGGTTTTGCGTTTGCGTGTCGACGGGTATCTCCAGCCGCTCCCCACGCTCGGCCAGCAGGGCTTTTATCAGCCATTGGCGGCGTTCATCCTGCGGGCTCATACACGGACGATCCTTCCTTCTTTCCGGGGTTTGGCATGGGGCGCTGCTCCATCCATATAGCCCAGCAGCAGATGCCCTATCGGCGTCATATCCTCCGGGGCGCCCCATTTTCGGCGCAGCTCTCGTCCATACTCCGTGTCAAAGGCCTTTTCCGCCCTGCCGATGTAGCAGGCTCCCAGCCCCAGGAAGTGGGCGGCTAGCCACATATTTTCCGCCATGAAAGCCACGTCCTCATGGGCATAATAGCCGCTGCGTACAAAAATCGTCAGCACCGTGGGTGCGCCGTAAAAAGCGTCTTTTATGCTCAAGTCATCCCGGATGCTGGGCTGCTCGGCGGACACGGGCCGGATTTTCTTGGGATCGGCAGTCTGCACCATGTCCATGGAGCGGTTCAGTTTGCCAAGCTGCAAATTGACCTCCCTGTCCTGGCAGACTACAATGCGGGAATACTGGTTGTTCCCCGCGCTGGGGGCGTACAGCCCAGCCTGCAAAATTTGTTCCAATGCATCTTCTTCCACCTGTTTGTCCTGGAATTTACGGATGGCGTGGCGGGTGATGATTTTTTCTATCATTTCGTTCATGCTGATATCCTCCTGTAATTATAATTTTATGACCGCTCCAGCGGGACAGTTTTCAAAGCACGCCCCACAGTGCAGGCAGTGCTCCGGCTGGATACGGTAAGGTGTACCGGGTTCTATACACCGCTGGGGGCAACGCTCTGCACAGGTACCACAGCCGATGCAGTTTTCAGCGATTTTGTACCCCTTTTTCTGCGCTGTTACCGCCTTGCCAAAGGTATAATTTTCCCGGAAAATCGGGCTCACCCCCAGGTTGAAATACTCCATATTCCCGGCCTTTATCTCGAAGACAATCCCGATCTCCCGAGTATCGCCGGGGTAGACGTTGGCAAGATAGGGCTGCTCGGCGAAAATCATATCCATCCTTTTCTTCTGTTCCTCATCTGGGGCGGGGACAGCTTTGGCGGAGAGGCGTATCATCTCCTTAAATTTGGTGTAGCCCAGAATCTGCACTTGGCCGTCCGAGAGCAGTTCCCGGCAGAAGTCCTTGCCCCGGGCGGTGAAGAAGTATAGGCTGTCCGGCTCGTAATGAATGGCGCTGATGTTGCGTATTTGGGGCGCGCCATCCCGGTCTACCGTGGCGAAAGCCAGCACGCCTACATATTCCAGCTTTTTTAGACAGGTTCTTGCGTCCAACTTATTCCACCTCCTTCCAACACTGGGGATCAGCCGCATAAAAATAGCCATTCCGACCGCTGGCAACGGCGGGGCACCCACGGCACCAGGGCAGCAGTTCGCACTTAGCGCATTTCTCAAACTTAGTATACTCCCGGTAACGCTCCATCTGGCAGACCCACACGTCGGCAAGCCTATCTTCAAACACATTGGCAACCCTGCTGTTCTGCACCCGGCGGCAGGCGTATACATCACCGTTAGGCAGGATAGTCAGGTGGCAGTTGCCGCAGTTGCAGCCGCCGTAGATCATGCCGGGTTTGGCGTCAGCGGGGATTTGAAACTCCCCGGTCTCGTACTCATAGAGGGTCCACAAATGGTCTTTTTTGTTAAAGTAGGTCTTGCAGCCTGCCGTCTTGTACGCCTTGAATTTCTTGTCACAATCGGCTAAAAGCTGGCGATATCGCAGCGGCTCGATTCCCACATCTTTTCCTTCGCTGGTGGGGCAGTAGCGGGCAAAGGCGAACACGTCCGCCTTATGCTCCACCACCGTGTCGATAATGCCGGGAAGTTCGTCTATGTTTGTGCCAGATACGGTAGTCATGATAACGGCACGGATACCGGCCTTTTTGATGACCGCAATTTTTTCAAGGGTGATGTCAAAGCTGCCGGGCTTGCGGAACCAGTCGTGGGTCTCGCGCAGACCGTCCAGGGAGAGTTGGTACTTCTCGCAGCCCAACGACTTCAGCCGGACGCAGACCTCATCGGTCAGGTGGAAGGGGTTGCCCAAAATGGTGAATGGTATGTCTTTGGAGTGGATCAGCTCCAGCAGCCGCCAGAAATCCGGGTGGAGGATAGGGTCGCCGCCGGTGATGTAGAAGTAGGGGGAACGGCCATGCACCTCGCAGAAATCCAGGCAGTTGTAGAAAGTGGCCTCCATCTGCTTGAAGGTCATGCTGTCCAGCTTTTTGCAGGCGTTTTCGGAGAAGATGTAGCAGTGCTGGCAGCGCTGGTCGCACTGGTCGGTGATGTGCCATTGGAAAGCAAAATAGGGTTTCATGGGGATTTTCCTTTCTATGTTGAACCGGGTTTACCGGGGAATTGTCGGGTGTTCCCGGCCCTTGAGCCGGGAACAGGGTGAATGTGCAGCGGGCGATTATTTGTCCCCAGCGCCGCAGGCAGAGCCGCAAGCAGAGGGTTTCTCGTCTTTCTTCTCATCCCCAGCGCCACAAGCGGAACCGCAGGCGGCAGGCTTTTCTTCCAGCTTATCGCCAGCGCCGCAAGCGCTGCCACAAGCGCTGACATTGGGCTGTGCCCAAGTCGCCACCTTCTTTTCCTCGTTCCATTCAGCCAGATTTGCCAGTGCCATGATAGGTACCTCCGTTGGTTTATTCAGGGCTTTTCCGCCCTGTGACTCTCATTATACCGATTTTTTCCTGGCCCATAAGTACGCACTTTTTTGTGGGGTAGTTACAAAAAAGTAACCCACCCTCTTGACAGGGCGGGTTTAATACAATACAATTGGAGTGTAACATGATATTTTGAAATATGGGAGGCTGACATATGCTGACCAAAGAAGAACTCCCCGAGTGCCCAGTGGCCACCACCGTCCAGCTTATTGGAAGCAAATGGAAACTTTTGATTATCCGCAACCTGCGTATGCGCCCTTGGCGGTTCAACGAATTGCAGAAGAATTTGGAGGGAATCAGTCAGAAGGTACTGACGGATTCCCTGCGGGCGCTGGAAGCCGATGGCCTTGTCACCCGCACGGTCTATGCGGAGGTGCCGCCCCGGGTGGAGTATGCCCTTAGCGATCTGGGCGAGACCATACGGCCCATTCTGGATGTTATGGAGCAGTGGGGCGCGGGGTATAAGGAAATGGCTGGGGGGAAGGATTAGGCTATTCTTTGTTATGCAGCGCAATTTTTGAGGTTGATTTTAAACTTGGCGCGAGGAATTTCCTCACGCCTTTTCTCCTTCTGACCCACACCCCGACCCACATGCGGAAATAATCGGAAATAGCTGGAGACTTCCGGGTAGGAGGTTCCAGCTGTTTTTAATAATTTTTACATAATCAAAAATGTGGAGAAAATACATGAAGCTATTCCTGACAAGTAATATTGGTGCAACTATTCATAGAAATGGGTTACGAATCCCAGGACAAATTGATAATCATTGGGGGTTTTTAACACGCTTCAAGGAAACGGTGAATTCGACCAAGCAGATGATTTACATTCCCAGCTCCCCGGAAAACAACGAAAGGGTATCGGATTGGTTTGATAATACCATTGCCGCATTGGACAAAGCTAAGATTCATTTTGAGAGGAACATTTTGGTCAACGCTCAAAATGCAATTCTCTTAGGTGAGTTGATAGGGCAAAGTGACGTAGTTTTTCTGTCTGGAGGGCATCTGCCTACTCAGAACCAATTTTTCCAGGACATTAAGCTAAAGACGCAGTTATCCAATTTCAACGGTGTAATAGTTGCGCAAAGTGCTGGCAGTATGAATTGCGCGGGAACAGTATATGTGTGTCCGGAGTTGCCAGGCGAAAGTGTAGATTCAAATTTTCAACGTTTCCGGCCAGGGCTTGGGATTACGGATATCAATATTATTCCGCATTACAATGATAACCGAGAGCTAATACTTGATGGGAAAAAATTCTATGATGAGATCGTTGCCCCGGACACATTTCAAATTCCACTATATGTTCTTTCAGATGGAGCATACTTCTATATACACGATAAAGAAACAGAGGCCTTTGGAGAGATTTACCTTTTCAAAGAGGGAAAATGGGAACAGATTTCGGGCTTTTCTTCATGAGATGCAGTTCCAAACCATATGAAAGCTGATTTAACCATGAACCAAGCGTGTAATCATCCAAGCGGGCCACATCCAAATCTTTGGCATTGTCTTTTGACAGCGACAGCTTTTCCTTAACCTCTGCCTGGGTTTTGCCGAGCACATTTTTGATGATTCGCTTGCCGGTGACTGAATCATAGCCAGCGGTGTAGCGACCTTCCCAGCGGCCGTCTTTTCTTTTGCGAATGTTTCCTTCGCCGTTGCGCCGTTGTTCGCGGAGGATTTGTGCCGCGGCTGGAGGCGAGGCAGGCGCCCCTCACAAATCGCTACAAATGCCCCAAAACGGCGTTCTGGGCCTGCTCTCTTCTTGCTCCTCGAGAGCGGCCCCAGTTCGCCTGACAAGGCCCTCACAGGGGCAACAAACGGGTCAGACCCGTAACTGGCATGCCTGGTCATGCCGCCATGGGCGCCAATAATAGCAACGACGAACACGCCGCATAGTTCGGGTTCACCAAAACTCTCCCGCATCCGGGTGGCCGGTTCTTTTCTGCTGCTTTTCCCTAAACTGACGTTTGACTAGGGTTTCTTTTTTCAGTTTTCCGAAACGCCGCATTCTCCCTCGTTCCCAGCTTTTGCTCGAACCTGTCCTTACGGGTGTCCTCAGGAATGGGTGTGGGGTACCGCCCGTTGAAACAGGCGGCGCAAATACCGCAGCTCCCCGCCAGCCGGTCAAGGGCGTCTACCGGCAGATAGCCCAGGGAGTCTGCCCCAATGATGGCGGCAGTCTCCTCTACTGTATGCCTGCACGCAATCAGGTTGTCTTGGGAGTCGATGTCCGTGCCATAGTAACAGGGGTGCAGAAATGGCGGCGATGACACCCTCAGGTGTATCTCTTTGGCGCCTGCCTCCCGCAGCAGCTTGACTATGCGTCCACTGGTGGTCCCTCTCACGATGGAGTCGTCCACCAGCACCAGCTTCCGGCCCTTCACCGCAGACTCTATGGGGCTTAGCTTAATGCGCACCTGGTCCAGACGCTGGGCCTGGATTGGAGAGATGAATGTGCGGCCAATGTACTTGTTCTTAATGAGTCCCATGCCATAAGGGATTCCGGATGCCCTGCTGAAGCCCAGGGCCGCGTCCAGACCAGAGTCCGGCACACCGATAACCAGGTCGGCGTTTGCGGGGCGCCGCGCTGCCAGCAGTTCTCCGGCCCGCTGCCTTGCCAGGTGCACGGGTATTCCGTCCAGCACCGAGTCGGGCCTTGCAAAATAGATATACTCAAAAACACAGAGCCTTTTCGGCTTCCGGCCGCAGTGCTCTCGGTATGACGCCATTCCGCCGGGACCGAAAACCAAAATTTCCCCCGGCTCCAGGTCTCGCTCAAATTCTGCGCCAATGGCCGCCAGAGCGCAGCTCTCTGAGGCCACGGCGTACCCGCCGCCGGAAAGCCTGCCGTAACATAATGGCCGGAAACCAAAGGGGTCCCGGGCGGCTATGAGCTTTTGGGCGGACATAAGCACCAGAGAGTAGGCTCCGTCCAACTCGTCCATGGCCGCGCAGAGGGCTGTTTCAATGGAGGGAGCGCGCAGGCGCTGCTGGGTGACAATATAAGCGATAATCTCCGTGTCGCTGGTGGTGTGGAAAATAGCGCCGGAAAGCTCCAGACTGTTTCGGAGCCCGGCGGCATTGCTAAGGTTGCCGTTGTGGGCCAGGGCCATTTTCCCTTTCTGATGGTTCACCTCTATGGGCTGGCAGTTCCTGCGCCCGCTGCCTCCGGTGGTGCCGTAGCGCACATGGCCCACCCCCATGTTTCCTTTAGGCAGGCGGCCCAGCGCCTCTGGGGTGAACACCTCTCCCAGCAGGCCAACGTCCTTATGGGACGCGAAGACACCGTCATCGTTTATTACAATCCCGCAGCTCTCTTGTCCCCGGTGCTGAAGGGCAAAAAGGCCGTAATAGCAGAGCTCGGCCGCCTCCGCGCGGTCTGGCAGCCACACACCGAAAATTCCGCATTCCTCATGTATACTCATGCGCGCCTCTCCTTTATTCTCCGCTGGCCCCATAGTTTGCCAGCACTCTTGCCGACGGGTCATCTACTTTACAGCCCTCCCATTCCGGGTTGGGCATCCAAAAACCATCGATTAGCTGTCCCTGGCCAGGATAGTATTTCTCAAACAACTCTCTATACAGCAGGGCTTCTTTCGTAAAGGGCCGGGCGTGGGTATAGGACTTGCTTTTTGCCTCAAACGCCTTGTCTGTGTAAAGCCCCTCGGCATACTCCTTCAAATAGTCCACCATAGAGTGGCCTACCGCGTCGGAGAAAGCCGCTTTTTCCCGCCAGAGAATTTCCTCCGGCAGAAAATCCCCCTGGGCAAAAGCCCTTCGCAGAAGATACTTGCCCTTGCCGTAGGTATTCAGCTTTTTCTCCGGGTCAACAGACATAACGTACTCCACAAAGTCCAAATCGCCAAAGGGCACCCTGGCCTCCAGAGAGTTGACGGAGATACAGCGGTCGGCCCGGAGAACATCGTACATATGCAGCTCCCGGATGCGTTTCTCGGATTCCTTCTGGAAAGCCTGGGCGCTGGGGGCGAAGTCCGTATACTTATAGCCAAACAGCTCATCGGATATTTCTCCAGTAAGAAGGACCCGGATGTCTGTATTCTCATGGATATATTTGCATACCAGGAACATGCCCACACTGGCGCGGATAGTGGTAATATCGAATGTCCCCAGGACCGCCGCCACTGTCTCCAGAGCGTCCAGCACGTCTTGTCTGGTGATTATAACCTGGGTGTGGCTGCTGCCGATAAAGTCCGCAGCCTGCCGGGCATATTTCAGGTCTATGGCGTCTCCCTCCATACCAATCGCAAAGGTGCGGATTGGCGTTTTACAGTACCGCTGCGCCACGGCGCAGACCAGGGATGAGTCAAGACCGCCGGAAAGAAGGAATCCCAGCTTCGCGTCTGAAACCAACCGCTTCTTTATGCCCGCAGTGAGCTTAGCCCGGATGTTTTCGCATATCGTGTCCATATCGTCGTGGCAGACCCTCTCGGTCCGGGAAATATCCCTGTAGGGGACAAACCTCCCGGCTTTGTAATAATGTCCCGGCGGAAAGGGCCGTATCTCCCCGCAGAGGCCTATCAGGTCCTTGGGCTCGCTGGCAAAGAGCATGGCGCCGCTTTCCCCCCAGCCGTAGTACAGGGGACGGATGCCGATGGGGTCCCGGGCGGCTATGTACTCTCCTGTGTTTCCATCATATATAACACAGGCAAATTCCGCGTCCAGCAGGTTAAACATGCCGGCGCCATACTCCCTGTAAAGGGGCAGCAGTACCTCGCAGTCAGAGCCGCTTTGAAAGACGTATCTGTCTGCGAGCTGCTGTTTGAACTTTTCAAAGCCGTATAACTCGCCGTTGCAGACCACATAGCTGCCGTCCAGCTCAAAGGGCTGCATGCCCTGAGGGCTTAGGCCCATGATAGCCAGGCGATGGAAGCCCATAAAGCCGTTGCCAGTATCGATAAACCGGGTGTCGTCCGGGCCCCGGGACAAGCTGCGGTCAAAGCATGCCTTTACAAGGTCAGGCTGGTTGCAGGGGCCGCAGCAGCTGATGATTGAACACATAAGAATCCCTCCGTGAAAGCGGAACAGGCGGGGTCACACCGAGCCCCGCTTTCTCCGCATGGCATATTATTCTACGTCCTGCAGCGCGTCATATCCGGTCTCGCCGGTGCGCACTTTCACTACGTCCTCCACATCATAGATAAATATCTTGCCGTCGCCGATATGGCCGGTATACAACACCCTTTTTGCCGTCTCTACAACCGAGGAGACCGGTACCCGGCTGACAACGATATCCACCTGTATCTTGGGCAGAAGGCTGGCTTCCACCTGCACGCCTCTGTAATACTCGGGCTTGCCCTTTTGTACACCGCAGCCCAGCACATGGGAAACCGTCATGCCGGTGATGCCCAGGGCCATCATGGCGGACTTCAGGGCCTCGAACCGGCTCTCCCGGCAGATAATCTCAACCTTCGTGAGCTTGGGCACGCCGTCAGGAACCAAGGTGGGCTCTTTTTTCACCGGGATAGCTTCAGCGGCCGGCGTGTCTCCGGTAACGGCCATGGCATTCCCGCAGCCGTAGTCCAGGCTCTCAACCGCTGGGGCAAAGTCCGCGTAGGCGCTTAGCAGGCCGTGTTCGGTGCTGTCAAGGCCCTTGATCTCCTCCTCCGGCTCAACGCGCAGGCCAACAGTTCTTTTGATTATCACAAACGTGACGGTCATCAGCGCAGCCGTCCAGGCAAGGATTGCCAGGATGCCCAGCAGCTGTACCCACAGCAGGCCGGGGTCGCCGGTGTAGAACACTCCCCTGAGGCCTGCCGGAGCGTCAGGGTTAGCCAGAAGCCCCACAGCGGCGGTGCCCCATACGCCATTGGCAAGGTGCACGCCTACAGCGCCTACCGGGTCGTCGATGTGTAGCCTAAGGTCCAGGATTTCGACCACCGCGACCACCAGAATTCCGGAAACAATTCCCACAATCACCGAACCCAGGGCGTCCAGGGCATCGCACCCGGCGGTAATACCCACCAGGCCTGCCAAGGATGCGTTCAGACACATGGAAACATCCGGCTTACCATTCTTTATCCAGGTGAACAGCATGGTGGTAACCGTGGCCACTGCCGGGGCAATGGTGGTAGTCAGGAAAATAGAGGCCAGGGAGGTGTTGTCCCAGGCGGCCGCGCCGTTGAAGCCGTACCATCCAAACCATAGGATGAAACAGCCCAGAGCCCCCAGGGTGATGGAGTGGCCGGGTATGGCGTTTACCTTCTTCACCTTGCCTTCTTCATCCTCCATGTACTTGCCAAGCCTTGGACCCACCAGAACGGCCCCGATCAGCGCCGTGACGCCGCCCACGGAGTGGATGGCCGCAGAGCCGGCAAAATCATGGAAGCCCAGCTGGACCAGCCAGCCTTGGCTGTTCCAGACCCATCCGGCCTCAACAGGGTATACGAACAGGGAGATTACTCCGGAATAAATACAGTAGGACAAAAACTTGGTGCGCTCGGCCATAGCGCCGGAGACAATGGTGGCCGCCGTGGCGCAGAACACCAGATTAAACACAAAGCTGGAGGCATTTTCTTCAATAAAACCAGGAAAATCACGGAATATATCCAGGTTAGGTATACCGATAAAGCCCATCACGTAGTCCTCGGCCATCATCAGGCTGAAGCCCAAAAGTACGAACACCACTGTGCCAATGCAGAAGTCCATCAGGTTCTTCATAATAATATTGCCCGCGTTTTTGGCTCGGGTGAAACCGGTCTCCACCATAGCGAAACCAGCCTGCATAAAGAACACCAGGGCCGCGCCAATGAGAAACCAGACCCCGAATACCTGTGTGCTCACAGTTTCCGTCACCAGGGATATAATCTGCTCTGCTCCCATAATATCCACACTCCTTTAAGTTACAATGTTTTTACCTTACGCTGAAAAGTATATCGCCGTAACTGGGATAGGGCCAGAACTCTTTGGCAGTGATGGTCTCAGCCCGGTCGCATACCATCCGAAGCTCCTTCATGTGCTTTAAGAGCACATCACGCACCGTGTAGCCCTGCTCCTCTACCGTGCCAGAGAGCTCTCCGACAGCTTCCTCCAGCTGGCCCGCGCGCTGAGAAATCTCATGGGCCAGCTGTGACAGCTCCTTTATTAAATCCAGCTCATAGGCACTGTCCAGCCTGGCGTCAAGTGATTTCTTTGCCGAGGCGGCCTCCAGCAGCTTTACGGTGTAGGTCTCTACTGCCGGGGCAATCTGGCGGCGGGCCATGCTGACCATAGTGTTTGCTTCTATGGTAACGGTCTTGACATAATTTTCCAGCATAATCTCACAGCGGGATTCCAGCTCCGCCCGGCTGTACACCCCTTGGGAGGTGAGCATTGTCACATTTTTTTCGTCCAGCAGATGGGGCATGCAGTCCGGGGTGGTGGGATAGTTCAGCAGGCCGCGCTTTTTAGTGGCCTCCTCTATCCATGAACCGTCATAGCCGTTGCCATTAAAGATGATATTCTTATGGTCCTTTATTGTTTTGCGTATCATCTCATGCAGGGCGGACTCAAAGTCCGCCGCCCCCTCCAGCCGGTCGGCGTATATCCTCAGGCTCTCGGCTACAGCGGCGTTCAGCATGATGTTGGCACAGGCAATGCTGTTGGAGGAGCCCAGCATACGGAACTCAAACTTGTTGCCTGTGAAAGCAAAGGGCGAGGTGCGGTTGCGGTCCGTGGTATCCCGGTTAAACTTGGGCAGCACATCAACCCCCAGCTTCATCTGGGTTTTCTGGGCCCCGGCATAGGGCGCGCCGGTCTCTATGGCCTCCAGAACGCCGTTAAGCTCATCGCCCAGAAATATGCTGACAACCGCCGGAGGGGCCTCGTTGGCTCCAAGCCTATGGTCGTTGCCCGCGGTCGCTACAGCTATGCGCAGCAGGTCCTGATAGTCGTCCACAGCCTTGATCACCGCGCAGAGAAACAGGAGGAACTGGGCGTTCTCATAGGGGGTCTCCCCAGGGGAGAGCAAATTTACGCCCGCGTCTGTAGAAATGGACCAGTTGTTGTGCTTGCCGCTGCCGTTTACCCCGTCAAAGGGCTTTTCGTGCAGAAGGCACACCAGGCCGTGCCTGGCGGCTACCTTTTGCATAACCTCCATGGCCAGCTGGTTGTGGTCCGTGGCCACGTTGGTGGTGGTATAGATGGGGGCCAGCTCGTGCTGTGCGGGCGCCACTTCGTTATGCTCGGTCTTAGCCAGTATCCCCAGTTTCCACAGCTCGTCATTCAGCTCCTCCATATAGGCCGCTACCCGGGGTTTTATTACGCCGAAGTAGTGGTCGTCCATCTCCTGTCCTTTGGGAGGGCGCTTGCCAAAGAGGGTACGTCCAGTGAAACGCAAATCCGGGCGCTTATCATACATCTCCTGGGTTATGAGGAAGTATTCCTGTTCGGGCCCCACAGAGGTGCGCACGCACTTTACCTCCTTGTTGCCGAACAGCCTGATAATGCGCATGGCCTGATTGTTAAGGGCCGCCATGGAGCGCAGCAAGGGCGTTTTCTTATCCAGAGCCTCGCCGCCGTAGGAACAGAAAGCTGTAGGGATACACAAGGTTTTTCCCTTTATAAAAGCGTAGGAGGTGGGGTCCCAGGCGGTATATCCCCGGGCCTCGAAGGTTGCTCTGAGACCTCCGGAAGGGAATGAGGAGGCGTCGGGCTCACCCTTAATCAGTTCCTTGCCGGAAAACTCCATGATTACTCCACCGTCGGGGGAGGGAGAGATAAAGCTGTCGTGTTTTTCGGCGGTAACGCCGGTAAGCGGCTGGAACCAGTGGGTATAGTGGGTGGCGCCCTTAGATACCGCCCAGTCCTTCATAGCGCTGGCAACAGCGTCAGCCACCCCAGGGTCCAGTCTGGCGCCCCTTTCAATCGTCCTGCGCAAGGACTTATATACATCTGAGGGAAGGTTGGCTTTCATCACCCGGTCATCAAAGACCATGCTGCCGAAATATTCCTGAACCAGTTTCATAATACGCACATCCTCTTTTACAAAAAAATAAGGCAGGGGCGCTCTCCGGAGTACCCGCTGTCTGCACTCCCGGAAAGACGCCCTTGCCTTTACCGTGCCCCATTATACGTCAGTTGGGGCTGTTTGTCAACCCTGTTTTGCAATATTTTCTTTTGGTGTTTCATTTTTTTGAAAAAAATTCAAGTTTTTTTGGCAAGCCCTTGACATTCTGAAAGATAACGCATATAATAAATTCAAATGAGCAATGGCGTTCATTCCGGCCCAGGGAATCCCTGCGCCCGGGACGAGCGTTATTTTTTTGAAAATTTTTATTAAGGATATGGTACTATGGAAATCGAAGGTCAGGTCCGCATCCCCTCCGGCTGTGCCATCGCGGCCGTTATCTCGAAAGAGGGCCGCAGAATGCCCGGCAGTATAGTCTCAGAGGCCATGCGCCCCATGCACGAGCGCTCCAACGGCCTGGGCGGCGGCTTTGCCGGGTACGGCATCTATCCGGCTTACCGGGAGTTCTACGCCATGCACATGTTCTTTGACTGCAGGGATACCCGCAAGTCCTGCGAGGCCTTTTTGAAAGAGCGCTTTGAGCTGGTACAGTCAGAGCTGATTCCTACCAGAAAGATACCCTCTATCACTGGCGAGCCGATTATCTGGCGCTACTTCCTCTCTCCTTTCCCCTCCCTGCTGAGAAGCCTACAGCTGGACGAGAAAGAGTTTGTGGCCCGAACCGTCATGAAAATAAACGCCGAAATAAAAGGAGCCTTTGTGTTCTCATCCGGAAAGAATATGGGGGCGTTCAAAGCCGTGGGCTATCCCGAGGACGTAGGGGAGTTCTATCGCTTAGAGGACTACGCCGGCTACGCCTGGTCCGCTCATGGGCGGTATCCTACCAATACCCCGGGCTGGTGGGGCGGTGCGCACCCCTTTACCCTGCTGGACTGGTCGGTGGTACACAACGGGGAGATTTCTTCTTATGACGCCAACCGGCGGTATATGGAGATGTTTGGTTATCAGTGTACATTGCAGACGGACACGGAAGTAATTACTTATATAATGGACTACCTGCTGCGGGTACAGGGGTTGAGCCTTGAGGAGGCCGCGTCGGTGGTTGCCGCCCCCTTCTGGAGCACGATAGAGAGCAAAACGGAGCACAGAGAAAAGCATATTTATCTGCGCAGCATGTTTCCCAGCCTGCTTATTACCGGACCCTTTTCCATCGTGCTGGGTTTTACAGGCGGGCTGATGGCCCTGAATGACCGGCTAAAGCTGCGCTCCATGGTTGTAGGCGAAAAGGACGACAGGGTGTTCATCGCCAGCGAAGAGGCCGCGATTCGGATGATGGAGCCGGAGGCGGAGCATATCTGGGCTCCGGCGGGCGGCGAACCGGTTATTGTGAGAGTAAAGGAGGGGGCGTACTGATGGGCATAGACTTTATCTATCCGGAATATGAGGTCCGGCGGGATGCTGGCCGCTGCACAGGCTGCGGCGCCTGTGTAAAACAGTGCTCCCATGAGGTATATGCCATAGACAGCAGGAGCGGAAGAATTACGGCTGACGACACAAAATGCGTCAATTGCCAGCGCTGTGCCAGCTTCTGTCCTGCCCGGGCGCTGAAAATTGTCCGTTCAGATTATGCCCCCATGGGCAACTCCAATTGGCGGCAGTCTGTGGTCCATGAAATCTATAAGCAGGCCAGGACAGGCGGCGTGCTGCTGTCCTCCATGGGCAGTCCTAAGGAAATCCCTGTGTATTGGGATAAACTCCTGCTCAATGCCTCCCAGGTGACAAACCCTCCCATCGACCCTTTACGCGAGCCTATGGAGACAAAGGTTTTCCTGGGCCAGCGGCCGGAACGGGTGGTAAGAAGGCCTGACGGAAGCCTGGATACCACGATGCCGTCCCTGTTGGAACTGTCCATGCCTGTGATGTTCTCCGCTATGAGCTACGGCTCCATCAGCTATAACGCCCATGCCGCCCTGGCAAGAGCCGCGGATGAGCTGGATATCCTATACAATACTGGCGAGGGCGGGCTGCATGAGGATTTCTACCGGTATGGGCCCAACACCATCGTGCAGGTGGCATCCGGACGGTTTGGGGTACATAAGGGATATTTGAACGCCGGAGCGGCCATTGAGATAAAGATGGGGCAGGGAGCAAAGCCGGGTATTGGGGGTCATCTGCCCGGCGGAAAAATTGTGGGAGACGTGGCCAGGACCCGTATGGTACCCGAGGGCTCCGACGCCATTTCTCCCGCGCCCCACCACGACATCTACTCTATTGAGGATTTGCGGCAGCTGGTGTTTTCCCTTAAGGAGGCCTCCGGGTATCAAAAGCCGGTCATCGTCAAGGTGGCGGCAGTGCATAATATTGCCGCCATAGCCAGCGGCATTGCCCGCAGCGGAGCAGACATTATCGCGATTGATGGTTTCCGGGGCGGCACCGGCGCGGCTCCCACCCGCATCCGGGACAATGTGGGCATCCCCATCGAGCTGGCCCTGGCGGCAGTTGACCAGCGCCTGCGGGACGAGGGTATCCGTGGGCAGGTAAGCCTGGTAGCCGGCGGCAGCATCCGCAGCGCCGCGGATGTGGTAAAGGCTGTGGCATTGGGGGCGGACGCCTGCTATATTGCCACAGCGGCTATGCTGGCCATGGGGTGCCATCTCTGCCACACCTGCCAAACCGGGCGCTGTGCCTGGGGCATTGCCACCCAAGAGCCGGAGTTGGTGAAACGCCTGGATCCGGATGCCGCGGCAAAAAGACTTATAAACCTGATGACAGCCTGGAGGCATGAGATGAAGGAGCTCATGGGGGGGATGGGGATAAACTCTATCGAAGCCCTTAAAGGCAACCGGCTCATGCTTCGGGGCATAGGACTCACCCAAAAGGAACTGGACATCTTAGGCATAAAACACGCGGGGGAATAATATGGAGACGATAAACATACAGGGCCTTGGATACCGTGAGATAAACGAGCGCCTGCGGAAAACCGCCGCCTACAGGCTTACCGGCTGCTGCGGGGAAAGGTTTCTTGGCGCCGGCATGGACGCCGGAGAACTGACAATAGAAGGCGTGCCCGGGAACGCTTTGGGGGCTTATCTCAACGGCGGAAACATCACCGTATATGGTAACGCCCAAGACGCGGCGGGCGATACCATGAACGCCGGTGAGATAATCGTGCACGGCAGCATTGGGGACGCCGCGGGGTATGCCATGCGGGGCGGGCGCATATTGGTGAAGGGAGACGCTGGGTACCGGGCCGGAATCCATATGAAGGCTTATAAGGACAAGGTCCCGGTGATGATAATAGGAGGCAGAGCCGGGAGCTTTCTGGGAGAATACCAGGCCGGGGGGATTATTATTGTGCTGGCGCTGAACGGCGGCAGGCCGGTGGGCAACTTCCCCTGCACCGGAATGCACGGAGGAAAATTGCTGCTGCGGGGCTGCTGGGAGGATATCTCTTTCCCTGCCCAGGTGACCGCGCAGCCGGCAGAGCGGGAGGAACTGGAGGAGGTGCGCGGGCAGCTGGAGGCCTTTTGCGTTGCCTTTGGGTATGATCTTTCCGAGGTGCTGAACAGCCCATTCACCTCTGTGACCCCGGACAACGGGAATCCTTACCGGCAGATGTATGTGATGAACTGAAAGGAGCGGTGACCATGAAATATACGCAAAACGAGGTTCTGCAGTATGTAAAGGAAGAGGATATTAAGTTTATCCGGCTGGCCTTCTGCGATGTATTTGGCCGGCAGAAGAATATCTCCATCCTGCCGGGGGAGCTGCCCAGAGCCTTTGCCCAGGGCATCCCCTTTGACGGCTCCGCCATTGCGGGCTTTGGGGACGAGGCCTATTCGGACCTGCTGCTGCACCCGGACCCAGATACCCTGACAGTGCTGCCCTGGCGGCCAGAGCACGGCAGAGTAGTGCGCATGTTCAGCAGCGTGAGCCTGTCCTGCGGAACAGACTTCCCCGGCGATACCCGGCGGCTTCTGCAAAGGGCGGTGGAGGCGGCAGAAAAACTGGGGCGCGGCTTTTTCTTCGGGACCGAGCAGGAGTTCTACCTGTTCAACCTGGACCAGAATGGGCAGCCTACTTTGGAGCCCTACGACCAGGCGGGATATATGGACATTGCCCCCGAGGACCGGGGGGAGAATATCCGCCGGGAGATTTGCCTGACCCTGGAACAGATGGGCATTGCCCCGGAGAGCTCTTACCACAAAGAAGGTCCGGGCCAGAATGAAATAGATTTCCGCTACTCTGACCCCCTTACCGCTGCGGACAACGCCATGACTTTCAGGACGGTGGTGAAGACTGTAGCAAGGCGTAACGGTCTCTGGGCAGATTTTTCACCCAGGCCCCTCCCTGACTGGCCAGGAAACGGCTTTCATGTCAATATATCCGTGCGCTCAGAACACAGCGGCGACCTCTGTCATATAATTGCCGGAATACTGGAGAAGGCGCCGGAGATGACGGCCTTTCTGAATCCAGTGGAGAACTCATACGCCCGGTTTGGCAGGTTCAAAGCTCCCAGGTATATCTCCTGGTCCAGCGAAAACCGCTCTCAACTGGTGCGCATCCCCTCCGGTTCCGGGGAATACCGGCGTGCCGAACTGCGCTCCCCGGACCCTGAGGCCAATCCTTATCTGGCTTTGGCACTGATGATACAGGCGGGACTCTACGGCATCCGGCAGCGCTTGGACCTGCCTATGGTAGCGAACTTAAACCTGTACAAAGCGCCTCCCGAAGTACTTGCCCGGTACCGCCAACTACCGGAAAGTTTGCCGGAAGCCCAGCGTCTGGCCTGGCAGAGCGCGTTTATCCGGGAGCATATGCCTGCTTGTGTGCTGGAAAGCTTCTGTAAGCAGTAAGCCTTGAAAAAAGAGGGGAAATTATGGCACTGGAAGAGCAGGTCTATCGTATGCTGGTCATATCCGACCAGGACAAATTCAACAGGGCGCTGGAAGATTTTTTACCCGGCGTATTCCGGGCCCATACCCGTTTCGCCGGAAGCATCAGCCAGGGGCGTAGAATGCTTGCTGAGCGGGTCTTTGATTTTGTGCTGGTGAACTCGCCCCTCCCGGACGGTGCTGGAATGGGATTCGCCGTGGATATTAGCGAATCGCGGGAAAGGGTGGTGGTACTTATGGTCCGCGCAGAGCTGTATGGCGAGGCATATGCCAGAACCTCTATACACGGCGTATTTACACTGCAAAAACCCCTATCCAAGGGCGGCATGGACCAGGCTCTTAGATGGATGGTGAGCGCCCGGGAAAAGCTGCGGCAAGTGGAAAAGAAGACCCTTTCCCTGGAGGAGAAGATGGCGGAAATACGCTTGGTAAACCGAGCCAAGTGGATACTGATAGAGTCCTGCGGTATGGATGAACCTCAGGCCCACCGCCATATTGAGAAACTGGCAATGAACCATGGCGTTACAAAAGGACAGGCGGCTCAAATGGTCCTGGAAGGGGAGTTTGTATGAAAACACGGTTTTTACTTGGCCGGGACATCTCCCAATTCCCCGTATGCCCCCAGCGTAATGCACCCTATAGATAACGGAATTGCTTAACCCCACTACCGGAAAACACAAGTCAAAAGCAAAATAACGAAAACCGAAAGGATAGGGCCCCACCAGCTTGAACCGACCCCGTCAAGAAGGCAGAGAAAAATTTAAAGGAAGTTTATAGCGTAGCGGCGCTGTGGCAAAGAGAGATTCGGGTATGTACCACTGTTGATGTATTCAGGGCTTTTTGTCACCCTGTGATTCCCATTATACCGATTTTTCCTGGCCCACAAGTACACACTTTTTGTGGGGTAGTTACATAAAAGTAACCCACCCTCTTGACAGTGTGGGTCCAATACAGTATAATTAGAGTGTAACATGACATTTTGAAGTATTGGAGACTGACATATGCTGACCAAAGAAGAACTCCCCGAGTGCCCAGTGGCCACCACCGTCCAGCTCATCGGCAGCAAATGGAAACTTTTGATTATCCGCAACCTGCGTATGCGCCCCTGGCGCTTCAACGAATTGCAGAAAAATTTGGAGGGAATCAGCCAGAAGGTGCTGACGGATTCCCTGCGGGCTTTGGAGTCGGACGGTCTTGTCACCCGTACGGTCTATGCAGAGGTTCCGCCCCGGGTAGAGTATGCGCTGAGCGAGTTGGGAGAGACCATGCGGCCTATTCTGGATGCTATGGAGCAGTGGGGAGCGGGGTATAAGGAAATGGCTGGGGGGAAGGATTAGGCTATTCTTTGTTATGCAGCGCAATTTTTGAGGTCGATTTTAGACTTGGCGCGAGGAATTTCCTCAAATCTTTTCTCCTTCTGACCCACACCCCGACCCACACGCGGAAAAACTGTGTGGAGACAGTGGAGCAGATAGGGCGAGAAACCTTCTGTATGTGTGCAGGAAAGCGCTAAAAACTGCCCGAAAGCGCTCAATGTACGCTCCCCACACTGTTTGTAATCAGCAGGTCAGGGGTTCGAGTCCGTTCACCAGCTCCAGCGGGGTGCCCCTGCGGGCGATTCGCGCACGGACTGCGTGGAAACCGTCAGCCGGTATGCCCGCGGGCAGGCGGCACCGAAAACTAAATATTTATGGGGGAGTTCCCGAGTGGCCAAAGGGGGCAGACTGTAAATCTGTTGTCG
>CAJTXF010000043.1:11334-21822 GCA_910580045.1 uncultured Eubacteriales bacterium | reverse complement strand
GCAAATAGAAAGGGCCCGGACATAATGTCCGGGCCCTTTCCTGTGTTCAGCGGCTCTTTTCAGCAAGCCTGTCCTTTTTCCAAAGCAAGGAGCTGCTTTTTCTTCTCAATGCCGCCTGCATAGCCAGTCAAGCTGTCATTGGCGCCCAGCACCCGGTGGCAGGGAATCAGAATGGAGATGGGGTTATGTCCCACAGCCCCGCCCACCGCCTGAGCGGACATTCGGAGCAAACCTTTCTGAGAGGCGATTTGCCGGGCAATTGCGCCATAGGTAGTAGTTTGACCGTAGGGAATCTGCTTTAGAATCTCCCACACAGCCAGCTGAAAGTCTGTGCCAGTGAGGTGTATAGAGGGTGTAAAGTCAGGCTCCTTGCCTATGAAGTATGTGTCCAGCCAGCGCCGGGTCTCCTGAAAAACAGGGGTATCCTGCTCCTCCCGCTCCGGCGGCAGGGTGCGGGCGAAATACTTTGCCCCCATAAACCACAGCCCCGTCAGGCCTATGCCGTCACAGGCAAGCAGAATATCACCTAAGGGAGAGGCGTATGTGCATATATATTGCATCAGCGGGCCTCCAATTCCAATGGGTTTCCTGTGGGTTTAGTGAAGGAAAACGGCTTCCTCGCCATCTTCCGGCGGAGCAAAGGGGTTGGGGGCCACAGGCATAAATGCCTTATACAGAGCATCGTCATGGTTATGGCGCAGAGTGCACTCCCGGTCAAAAATCATGGTAGCCACGTCATCTGGCTGGCAGGGCTCCCACTTGGGCAGAGAGGGATAATCCGGCACACCGTACTTGGCGAAGTTTACGAAGCTGCCTGCCATCTGCTCCTCCAGCTTGTCAGAGACCCCGGGCACATTGCAGATAACCACCTTGTCCGTGGTGTGGAAGAAGAAGGGGATATCCGAACAGTGCCAGGCGGGCTTGCCGTCGTCATAGGGGAACTCGAAGTTGAAGCAGTAGCAGTAGGTAGCGGACTCAGGGTGCGCGCTCTTCTTCCGGGCAAAGTCCTTGGAAGCCTCCCGGCTCATGGTGTCCAGAACCAGCACATCGGTCAGGTTCTTCTCAGGATAGCACTCCTTGAACAGCCGGATGACCTCGTCCGCGTCTCCGCGCAGGCGCTTCTTTACCAGGGCTGTCTGCTGCTCCTCACTCATCTGATATTTGCCCCCGATACCGGGCCGGAAGCTGAACTCGGCGAACACACTGCCAATGATGACAGGGATGGTTTTGGCGTGCTCTGTAAAGCCCACCTCTCTGGGGTCGCCCACATAGAACTCGTTCTCCAGGGGGCCGTTGCCCACATAGTGGCCCTGCTTGGCAATCTCCGGCGCCACAGCCTTATAGGCCTCTGCCAGCCGCTCATAGGGGAGGGTCTCCAGCTCCTCCACCTGCTCTACGGCCAGACCCAGGTGGGCCAGCATAGCCTCAATCAGCGGGCGGCTGTCCTTGTCAGGGGCAGGGCCCAGCAGGCCGTCGAACACGCCGCTCATGATAATGCCCTTGTGGAACAGCCCGTCTGCCGCGGGAATCTGCATCAGGTTGAAGACTTTAGCCCCGCCGCCGGACTGGCCGAAGATGGTTACATTATCCGGGTCGCCGCCAAAACCGGCGATATTGTCCCGCACCCATTCCAAGGCCGCCACCAGGTCCGCGTTGCCTGCGTTGGCGGAGTTCTTGTACTTCTCCCCATAGGGGGACAAATCCAGATAGCCCAGGATATTCAGCCGGTGGTTCAGGGTGACCACCACCACGTCCCCGAACCTGGACAGGTTCTCCCCGTCATAAGCCACCTGCTCAATGGAGGAGCCTGCCGAAAACCCGCCGCCATGAAGCCACACCATCACAGGTTTTTTGGCCGCAGGGTCCAGGGACTGGCTCCATATGTTCAGATACTGGCAGTTTTCGTCCTTGGGCCAGTAGCGGTGGGGAACCATAATCTCACCCATGGCGGTCTCTGGGTCAAGCATGGGGGAGACGTAGCCATAGGAGAGGGCGTCCCGGATGCCCTCCCAGGGCTTGGGGGGCCTGGGAGCCTGGAAGCGGTCCGCGTCTGCGTACTTGACACCATGGAAGGTGTAGGTGCCGTCCACACAGAAGCCCCGGAGCTTTCCGGCTTTGGTCTGGACAACAGGCTCGGTCTTGGAGCATAGGAACTGTTTTGCCATAACTTTCTTGCACCCTTTCTGGTTGAATTTATTTATAATATACAATTATACATGAAATTTGTTGCATTTGCAAGCAGAAATGGAAGTTTTTTCTGATACAGCACACTTTTATTCCAGGCATCGGGATAAGCTGCGGATTCCAGCCATAAGCTCGCTTTCTGCCTTTTGCCAAGGCCGGTTCTATTTCAGCAGGCCATGCCATAGTATGGAGTAGCCAGCCAAAAAGAGGAGAGTGCTTGTATGGAAAACTCTGGCTTCGACCGTGTCGCAGTCCAGCTGCCCCTCTATCGGGACAAGCTCTTGGAACTGCCTGCACTGATTAAAGAGCAAATCTGTGATATCCGCTTAAAGATTGGCCAGCCCGTCACCCTGTTCGGCAGGGAGGGCCCTATGTTCCTGCGGGATTCCGGCAGTATTGCCCGCAGCCTGGGCCCGGGTCTGGTAATTGTAAACCAATCCGCTTTACAGGAGGTGTTCCTGCATATATGCGGCCATTCGGTGTTCAGCCACGAAAACGAAATCCGCCAGGGTTATGTGCAGATGCCCGGCGGTGTGCGGGCCGGGCTCTGCGGAACAGCGGTGCTGGAAAAGGGCCGGGTTCGGGGAATGCGGGACATCAGCTCCCTGGTGTTTCGGGTGCCCAGAGATGTGCCAGGCTGCGCGGACAGGCTCTTCCGCTCTGGCATAGACCCTGCCCGGGGCCTGCTTTTGGCAGGGGAGCCCGGCAGCGGCAAGACCACCCTGCTTCGGGAGATTGCACGCGTCCTCTCAGTTGGACAGTTTACGCCCTGCCGCCGGGTAGCTGTGCTGGACAGCAGGGGAGAGCTGGGCAGCGGTTTCGACTTGGGGCCCTGTGCGGACGTGCTTCAAGGCTTTCCCAAAGAGCGGGCTTTCGGGATGGCCCTGCGTACCCTCTCCCCAGAGGTGATTGTCTGCGATGAACTCTCACCCCAGGATTTAGGCTCTGTGCGCCAATCTGCATATGCGGGGGTGGGACTGGTGGCAACTGTCCATGGAGGCAGAGACCATGCTGCCAGCCGCCCGCTGTGCAGAAAACTTCTGCAAACCGGCGGGTTTGCCTATTTTGCCACACTCCGGGGCCGGGACAGCCCATGCCGCCTTCAAAGGGTGGAGGCGCTGGGATGAAGCTGCTGGGCTGTCTGCTGCTGACTGCCAGCGGCCTGTGCTGGGGCCTGGAGCGTGCCCGCAGGCTGAGGAGGCGCAGGGAGCTTCTGGCAGAGCTTCTGCGTTTCATGCAGTTTCTCCGCACAGAAATCAGTTTTTCTGCATATTCTCTGGGCCAGCTCCTGCCTATGGGGGATGATTCTTTTTCCCGGGAGGCGGTGAAAGGGCCTGAATTTTCTCAGGAGCCCACCAAAGCCCTGGCTGAGGCGGGCGGTGTCCTGCTCATGTGCAGAAAAGACAGGGAGCTCTTCCAGAACTTTGTCCAGGGGCTGGGTGCCAGCGACACCCAGGGTCAGCTGGAGCACTTGGAGCTATACATGGATTTGCTTCGGGAGCGGCTTCGGGAGGCCCGGGAGGAGTATATGCAGAAAAACCGGCTCTATATTGCGCTGGGGCTGTTCGCTGGGGTGGCACTCTGTGTCATCATCCTATAAAACCAATTTGATGCGGGGAGGCTTAAAACGGTGGACGTGGACCTGATTTTCCGAATCGCTGCCATCGGCATTATTGTGGCGGTGCTCAACCAGCTGCTCATCCGTTCCGGCCGGGAGGAGCAGGCCTTAATGACCACCCTGGCGGGGCTGATTGTGGTCCTGATGATGATTGTGCAGGAGATTGACGCCCTGTTTCAGACCATCAAGAGTGTGTTTCAGTTATGAGCGCGGGGATTGTACTTGCAATTGCGGTCTGCGCCTTGTGCGCGGCGGTGTTTGGCGCCATACTCAAACGGGGCGGCAAGGAGTATGCAATTCTTCTCTCTACGGCTGCCGCTGTGCTGATTACGGCCTGTGTGGCAGAGGAGCTGGCCCCGCTGGTTCAGCAAATCACAGCCCTGAGTGTGGCTGGGGGGCTGCCCGGCCTCTGCCTGTCTGTTTTGCTGAAGGCCGCTGGACTGACCATTTTGGGCCAGCTGGCTGTCCATCTCTGCCGGGACGCGGGGGAGTCCGCTTTAGCCTACGGAGTGGAGCTGGCTGCCCAAACAGCGGTCCTGACTGTGGCCATCCCGCTGTTCACCAGGCTTTTGGAATATTTGGGGGAAATCTTACAGCCATGAGACGTGCAGTCATGGCCCTGGCAGTACTGGCGCTTTTTTTGGTGCTGAGCCCTTCTGCCCGGGCAGAGGATATTTTGGAAAAGAGCGGAGCTGGAGAGCTGTACAGCGTGCTGGACAAGGACACCCAGGCTCTGCTGGAAAGCGCCGGGGCAGGGGAGGGCACCATCGCCCAGCCAGTCTCCGGGGAGGGGATGTTCCGGGAACTTTCCAGTATGGTGCGGGAAAAGCTCTCTGCCCCTTTGAAAGCCCTGGGAGCGCTGCTGGCAGTCTGCGTTATGGGACGGTTCTGCGGCTGCTTTGAGGAGGGGAACCTGGCCGGTACAGCCCGGCTGACCATTTCCGCTGCCTGCTGCCTGGTGCTGGCCAGCCCAGTTCTGGGTCTTTTGGAGACCTGCCAGCGGGTGACGGACAGTGCCGCGGCCTTTCTGGGGGCAGCTGTACCGGTGTATGCAGGGCTTTTAGGGGCCAGCGGGAACGCGGCTGCTGGCAGCGGCTACAGCTTCGTGGCCATGCTGGCAGGAGAGGCCCTCCCAGTGCTGGCAGGCGGATTTTTTCTGCCTTTGCTGCGGGTGTATCTGGCCCTGTCTGTAGCAGCGTCCCTGTCTGGCTCTGGGCTGAGCCGGCTGACCGGCGCACTGTACAGCTTCTGCAAATGGGGGATGGTGATGGCTGTCACAGTCTTTGCTGGAATCCTCTCGCTCCAAACAGCGGTGAACGCCCAGGTGGACGCTGCCGCCAACAAAGCGGCCAAGCTGGCCCTCTCCACCGGGGTGCCCATTGTGGGCAGTGCCCTGGGAGACGCCGCCGCTGCCATTCAGAACAGCCTGAACATGGTGCGCTCTGGGGCGGGAGCCTTCGGCATCCTGGCGGCCCTGTGCATCTTTGCCCCGGCAGTGGTGGAGTGCCTGCTCTGGGCCGGGGTCTGTATGGCGGCCCAGACTGCGGCGGAGGTGCTGGAGGTACCCCAGGCGGGGGCTATGGCAGGGGCCTTTGGCGGCGCGGCACGGATGGTGCTGGCAGTGCTGGCCAGTGTGTGTGTGGTGTGCTTGGTGACGGCCGGCGCTATTGTATTTGTGAGAACGGGGGGATAACATGGGCGGCGTGATGGAAAACGCTGGAGTAGTCTGCGGCGTATTAGTGGCAGTGGAGCTAATTGCCCGCCTCTGTCCCAAAGACAAGATGTTTCACTTTGTGAAGGGGCTGACCGTGCTGGTGCTTACCCTCTCCCTTGCCGCGTCCTTGCTCCAGCTCTCTTGGGATTGGAGCGCCCCTGCTGGGGAGGATGCCTGGCGCAACCCGGAGCTGGAGCAGTATGTGCAGGAGCAGTACCGCTCTGCTGCTGAACAGGAAGCCCGTACCTATCTGCAGGGGCTTCTGGCGGCTGCCGGTATGAAAGCGGAGGAGATTACTGTGGAGCTGGACATGAGTGGACAGGAGCAAATCATTTTAAGCAAAGCCGCTTTCCGTTTCGCCTATGAGAGCGATGCTCAGCGGGCCCGGGCGCTTCTGAGCAATGCCCTGGGCAGCGGTACAATGATAGAGGTGACAGTGGATGGACATTAAGAAGATACTGGCGTCAGTGAGGCAGGCTGTCCAGGACAAAAAGCTCACAAAGCCTGTGTTTGTTCTGGGTATCTGCGGCATTGTGCTGATTTATCTCTCCTCCCTTCTCTCCTCAGGGGAGGGTGCCTCCCGGCAGGAGACGCCTGTCCAGCTCCAGGAGAACTGGAGCGCCGAAGAGTACCAGCACCGGCTGGAGGAGGATTTGAGCCGCATTGTCACAGCGGTGACAGGGGAAAGCTCTCCTCAGGTGATGGTCACCCTGGAAAACGGAGGCCGCTCCCTCTACGCCGCTGACAGCAAAGGGGAGGAGGAACGGGCCCATGTGGTGCTGGAGAACAAGGACGGGGACCAGCGGGGCCTGGAGCTGTCTCGGGAGCAGCCCAAGGTCCAGGGGGCAGTGATTGTCAGCCGGGCGGCAGGGGACCCGGCTGTCCGGGAAAAGCTGGTGAACGCCGCCCGTACAGCTCTGGGCATTCCCTCGTCCCGGGTATGCGTGGTGGACGGTCAGTAGAGTAAACGCATTTGAAAATCGGAAATATGGATTTTCAAACAGAGCTGCGCGGTACACCCCTGCCGGTCTGTTCAAAAGAGGTACTACCTCTTCTGAACTGCGTTAACGATAAAAAAGTCTCCCGCAAGTGGCAAGATACCGCCCCGTCCCGCATAAAAATAACCGAGCACATCGAAAAAAGAAAAGGTGGTCATTACAATGAAAAGTAAATTCGGCAGAAAACAACTGGTTCTGGCATCCCTTGTGCTGGCCTTAGGGGCAGCGGTATATCTCAACTGGCAGTTCGCCGGTACAAACAAGCTGCCTGTGGGTGAGGATGCGGGCAGTGCATCCAGCCAGCTGGGGGCAGCGCAGCTGGTGAACAATGCCTATGTGGAGACCGTCTCTGATGACCTGCAGGGCTCTGCCCAGGCCAACACCAAGACTGACAGCTTTGCCCAGGCCCGGCTGGATAGGCAGACCTCCCGGGACGAGGCCCTGGAGCTGCTGGACGGGGTTTTGGAAGACACCGAGGCGGACAGCGACGCCAAGAAGGCAGCAGTGGACCAGGCCTCTGCCATGGCCCAGAACATCCTCAAGGAGACCAATGTGGAGAGCCTGCTCAAGGCCAAGGGCTACGAGGAGTGCGTGGCATACATTGCGGAGAACCAGTGCAGCGTGGTGGTCGCGGGGGACCTGAAGGACAGCGATATGCTGGTGGTCCAAGAGGTGGTGATGGAGCAGACCGGCCTCTCTGCGGAAAAAATCACCATCATCGGCTCCAAAAAGTAAACATCCAAGTTCTGAGCCTGTTCACACCAAAGACGCCCAAAGGAGGACTGCCAAGGCGCGGGGCGTTTGTGTGGGCAGGCTCTCACTGTACTTCCATAATTTTCTTAATTCTTTTTTACATCCCCTGCCGGGCTTGCGGCAGAGGCAAAAATATGCTATAATATCCACAGGATATTTCAGTAGAGCTGGAACTGCAAAGCAGTTCCAGAAATTGCGAATACAATTTCCCAAGACGCAAAGCGGATTGGAGCTATGCTATAATGTTCGCAAGCGGACATCCGGAGAAGCCCTGAAGCGCCCAGCGCTTCTCTTTTGCTTCGCATGACTTGGCGATGCCAAGTCACAGCACCGGCCTTCTCCAAGCGGATTTATACTATAATATCCAAAACCACTGTATCTTTCGGCCCCCCAGGGGCACACTCTCCCTATGGAAACAGAAAGGAGTGTGTGCCATGAAGAACGCGGATACCAAAAAGGGCCGGATGAAAGCAGTAAAAAATTCTGAGGAGGACGAGGCTCCCCTGCAGGACGGCTTTTCAGAGCAGCAGAAGCAAATCAATGAGAGCGGCTCAGTGGTGACCCATAACCACGGCCATACCATCCACTGCCTGACTATTATCGGCCAGATTGAGGGCCACTATATCTCTCCCTCCCAGAACAAGACCACCAAGTATGAGCATGTTATCCCTCAGATTGTGGCTGTGGAGGAGGACCCGGAGGTAGACGGCCTGCTGATGCTGCTGAATACCGTGGGCGGCGATGTAGAGGCAGGCCTGGCCCTGGCAGAGCTGGTGGCTGGCATGAAGAAGCCCACTGTCTCTCTGGTGCTGGGGGGCGGGCACTCGATTGGGGTGCCCCTGGCCGTGGCGGCCAAACGCTCTTTTATTGCCGAGTCAGCCTCCATGACCATCCACCCAGTGCGCATGAATGGCCTGGTGCTGGGCATTCCCCAGACCCTGGAGTACTTCCAGCGCATGCAGGATAGGATTACCAATTTCGTCACCCAGAACTCTAATATTACCAAACAGCGGTTCACTACCCTGGCCATGAACACCCAAGAGCTGGTCATGGACGTGGGCACTGTGCTGGACGGTCCTGACGCGGTGGATGAGGGCCTGATTGATGCGCTGGGCTCTCTGTCCGATGCCATGGACTGTCTCAACCAGATGATTGACAAAGAAAAGCGCAAGAAAAATAAAGGGACCCCAGCCAGGAAAAAGCGCTCCTGAAGCTGGGAACCGACGGCGGGTGAATGCCGGCCGCCGTACATAGAAGGAGAAGCTATGACTATACTGGAAGCTGTTATTCAGGGCGTGATTCAAGGCGCCACAGAATTTCTGCCTGTGTCCAGTTCCGGACACCTGTCTATATCCCAGCATATATTCGGTATCGAGCTGCCGGGTATCCTGTTTGACATTATGCTCCATCTGGGCACGCTTGTGGCAGTGGTATTTGTCTATCGGGGCTTGATTTGGCGGCTTATCAAGGAGTTCTTCTCCCTGTTGGGGGATGTGTTCCGGGGCCGGTTCAAGTGGGCGGACATGAGTCCAGACCGGCGGCTGATTTTTATGCTGATTATTGGCCTGCTGCCTCTGTTTTTGCTGTTCCTGCCTATTCCGGGCACGGATATGAAGATAAAAGATTTGTCTGAGCAGTTGGCCTCTGACTCCACCATCCTTACGGAAGGGCTGGCGCTGTTGGCCACCAGCGCGCTGCTGTTCCTGGGCATTTGGGCAGGAAAGCGCGGTGCCCCAAGCCCCTCCCAGGGCCGGCACTGGGCAAAAGGTGCCCGCAGCCGCCGGGAGGAGCTGACCACCGGGGATGCGGTGGTTATCGGTATCACCCAGTGCCTGGCAGCGGTATTTCCTGGGCTGAGCCGTTCCGGCTCCACCATGTCCGTGGGCCTGATGCGGGGGGTAAGCCAGCAGGCCGCCCTGGACTATAGCTTTGTGATGGGCATCCCCTCTATCGCGGCAGCGGCGCTCCTGTCCCTGAAGGACGTGGGCACAGCAGGGGAGAGCATTGGAGCAGCCCCTCTATTGGCAGGGGTCATCACAGCGGCAGTGGTGGGCTTTTTGGCCATCAAGCTGCTGAAATGGATTGTCACCACCAATAAGCTCAGCCTTTTTGCGGTTTACACCTTGGTAGCAGGTCTGGCCGTAACGGTGATTGGCATCATGGAGTTGAGCCAGGGAGTGAACCTGTTTACAGGGAACCCCCTATAAAAATATGGAATAGTGGAACACTGTTGAGAGGAATGGAGAGGAGTCAGTTGGCAGAAGAAAAGAAGGCCGCGGCAAAAAAGCCTGCGGCAAAGCGCACCTCCGGAGGCAAGCCTGCCGGGGGCGCAGGCAGGCCGAAAGGGGGACAGCAGTCTGCCCAGCGCTCTGCCGGAGGGCAGAGGTCCAAGACAATAAAACCCACAGCGGCGGAGATTCGCCAGAGGAACCAGGTGCGGGCAGTGGTACTGTTTGCCTGCGCCATTTTCCTGGGCTGCCTTACCTTGATTGAGGGGGACAGCCTGTGGAAATGGGCTCACAGCGCCTTGCTGGGTATTTTTGGCGGCTGGGCAGTGCTCTGGCCTGTGCTGATGATTTACGTGGCTGTTATCACCACCATGGAGAAGCCATCTGGGGGCATTGGCGGAAAAATATGGCTGACAGGCCTGATTATTGTGCTGTTCTGTGCCACGGGCTTTATTTTCGGCGGCGCAAAAATCAGCGAAGGACTGTCCTTCTTTGACTACATAACCGCCCTTTACCGCACCAATGCGGGAGTAGGCGGCGGCGTAGTAGGCGGGCTCACAGGCCAGCTTCTGCTTATGGCCGCAGGGAAGACAGGGGCGAAGATTATTATTCTCCTGCTTCTGTTCGTCAGCGTGATGATTTTGACCGGCGCTACTCTCATCGGCCTGTTCCGCACCATAAAAAAACCTGTTGACGCTGTCAGCGACGGCATTCAGAATGCCCGCCAGCGCAGGGAAGAGGAGCGGCTGATTTTGGAGCAGGACCGCCCCAGTATTGATGTGCCGTTGGAGCCGGTGTATCCCAGCGAGCGGCCTGCGGATTTGCGCGCTCTGTTCCCTCCGGTAGAACCCAGAAAGAAGCCCCAGCACAACGAGAAGCTGGACAAGCTCCAGCAGGTCTTTGGCATTGCGCCGGAGGAGCCTGCGGGGGCCAGGGCTCCCCAGCAGGCTCCTCCGGCGCAATGCCAAAGACCTGCTGGAGCTTGTCCAGCTT
>CAJTXF010000043.1:0-11324 GCA_910580045.1 uncultured Eubacteriales bacterium | reverse complement strand
GCTGCCCCGGCTGAGCCTCCTGAGCCGGAACTCCCGCAGTCACCGGTGGTATCAGAAAATCCGCCCCGGCCTGACCCAGAGCCTATCCCCGAGCCGGAGCCAGAGCCAGAGGACGAGGAGATTGAGCTGTTTACGGACAGTCCCAAACCTGCGGAGACAGCTCAGGAGCCCCCTGTGGCGGATTTTGCCCAGATGGCCCAGTATCAGGCCCTGGACCCCACAGCGGGGGGAGCCTACTGCTTTCCTCCAGTCACCATGCTGGCGGTGAGCCCCCAGGTGGACCACGCCAAAGAGACAGAGGAACTCCAAAGCAACGGCAAGATTCTGGTGGACACCCTCAACAGCTTTGGGGTCTCCACCAAAATCATGGACATCTGCCGGGGCCCTTCTGTAACGCGGTACGAGATTCAACCTGCCCCCGGCGTAAAAATCAGTAAGATAACCAACCTCTCTGACGACCTGGCTCTGAACCTGGCCGCTACTGGTGTGCGCATTGAGGCCCCCATTCCGGGTAAGGCGGCAGTGGGTATTGAGGTGCCCAACCGCAGCCGCAGCGCGGTGCGTATGCGGGATTTGATACAGTCCAATGCTTTCCAGACCTCTAAGGGCAAGCTCTCAGTAGCTCTGGGCCGGGATATTGCAGGCCAGCCTGTTGTGGCTGACTTGGCCCGGATGCCCCATATCTTGATTGCCGGTACCACTGGCTCGGGCAAATCCGTGTGCATCAACTCTCTAATTATCAGCATGCTTTACAAGGCGACCCCAGATGAGGTCCGCTTCCTGATGATTGACCCCAAGGCGGTGGAGCTCACTGAGTACAACGGCCTGCCCCATATGCTGGTTCCGGTGGTCACGGATCCTCATAAGGCCTCCGGCGCTTTGGGCTGGGCGGTGAACGAGATGATGAAGCGATATAAGCTGTTCTCTGAGAACAATGTCCGTAATCTGGCGGGGTACAATAATTTGGCAGAGGCCCAGAACTATGAGGATGAGAATGGACAGCCTATGCCTGCCATGCCTCAGATTGTAATGATTATTGACGAGCTGGCTGATTTGATGATGGCCGCGCCCAAAGAGGTGGAGGACTCCATCTGCCGTCTGGCCCAGCTGGCTCGCGCCGCAGGGATGCACCTGGTGGTGGCCACCCAGCGCCCCTCTGTAGACGTGGTCACGGGACTTATCAAAGCCAATATCCCCAGCCGGATTGCTCTCACCGTGTCCACGGCGGTGGATTCCCGAACTATCATTGACACGGTGGGCGCGGACAAGCTGCTGGGCAATGGCGATATGCTCTTCGCCCCAGTGGGCAGCAATAAACCCATCCGGGTCCAGGGCTGCTATGTCAGTGATGATGAAATCTCCTCTATCGTCCAGTTTGTGAAAAAGACCAAGTCTATGGACTATGACGAGGGGGTCATTGAGGAGATTGAGCGCAATGCCGCCAGTGTGGATAAGGACAAGGCGGAGGATTTGGGCGGCGGTGAGACAGACCCAATGATGGACGAGGCCATCAAGGTGGTGGTGGAGGCCGGACAGGCAAGCACATCTCTGCTGCAGCGGCGGCTGCGGCTGGGCTATGCCCGGGCCGGGCGGCTCATTGACGAGATGGAGCAGCTGGGCATTGTGGGACCTCACGAGGGCTCCAAACCCCGTCAGGTATTGATGACCTATACTCAGTGGCTGGAGCGGAACATGCAGAAGCCCGACCCGCCTGCTGGGGAAACCTGAAAGCCAATCAAAGAAGCCGTCCGGCATCTGCTGCCGGACGGCTTATCCGCTTATGAGGTTTCGGCCCTCAAATCAGCTTATAGTACCCTACGCATTGCAGCGCCTTGTCAAAGGCGGCTTTATACCGCCGGGCGAACACCATTGAGAATTCTCCCGCATAGATGGCCAGCCGGCCATTGAATCCAGTCTTGAACCGGTAGACCCCATAGTTGGGATGGGAAGAGTCATACCAATAGGGCACGCCCTGGAAGTCGTAGGTATGGCATCCCGATTCTGCTGCCCAGCGAATCATCTCCCACTGCATCAGGTAGTTGGGCATCAATTCCCGGTGAGCAGAGGTGGAGGCTCCATATACATAGCAGGTCCGTCCGCCGTACTGCACGCAGATGGCTCCGGACAGGGCCTGGCCTTTGTATTCACACAGATACAGACGGCAGTGTTCCCCCAGGGCGTCCATCATCCTGGCATAGTACTCTATAGAGCGCACCTGGAAGCCGTCTCTCCGACCGGTCTCCGCCATCAGCTGGCAGAAGTCGCGCAGGCGCTCCTTCCCCCACGAGGCGCAGCGCACTCCCTTGCGCTGCGCCAATCCAATATTGTACCGGCACTTGCTTTTGAAGGATTTAAGCAGTTCTTCCTCGCTCCGCCCCTTCAGCTCAAGAATATAGTTGTTCCGGCACTGGATGTTCAAATCATCCGGCACCCAGGGACAAAAGCGCAGCCCAGCCTCCTGTAAGGTGCAAATCGCCTCACTGTCCGTCTCCTCCACCAGTGGGTCCAGTTTGCAGGAGTAGGCGTGATGCTTTTTCGCCAGCACCTCCAGGCCCTGCATGATATCGTTCAGGGCGTCCGCGTCCCTGCCGTCCCAAACCGGGCCTCGGGGCGTGTAGAGAAACGACTTAAAGGGCAGAGGGAACCGCTTTACTAGCACCAGGGCAGAGGCCCGGATTTTCCCCTGTCTGTCCCGGGAGATGACAGCCTCATGACGCCAGTCCCGCTTTACCCCGCACCACCGGACAGACTGGGTAAAGCTGCCGCTCTGGCTCTCTACAAACTCTTCGTACTCATGTATCGCATTCAGATTATTAAAATTCAAAAATTCCATTGCATGGCCCATCCTTTCTGTCTTCTGCTGATTAGACGGTATGGACAGAGGAGAGGTAACGTTAAGGAAAATGATTTACAATTTGTTTACAAAGACGGGAAAACCTCAGCAGAAAAAAGATTTCCAGCAAAAAAACTCTACCAATTTCTTCCAAATTGATGTATAATAGATAAAACCCACATAAAGGAAAGGTGACAAACATGAAGCTGACCCACTTGCGCACCAATCACGTCTGTACCCCTCTGGGCCTGAGCATGACCCAGCCGGTCTTCTCCTGGACAGCCACTGATACCTCTGACAAAACCCAGGCTGCTGCCCAAATCACTGTCTCCGCCCAGGGCCAACTGCTCTATGACAGCGGCAGGCGGGAGGACATCTCCTCCCTGGGCTTCCAGGCCCCCATCCAGCTTTTGCCCCGCACCCGGTATGACTGGACTGTCACTGTCTGGGGAGACAGCGGGGACAGCGCCTCCGCTGCCTCCTGGTTTGAGACCGCCAAGCAGGACGAGCCCTGGCAGGCCAAGTGGATAGCCGCGGAGACGGGCACCCCGGGTTTCCCTGACAAGGAGCGCCAGCCCCTTCTGGCCAAGGACTTCACTCTCCCCGGGGAGGCTGCCAGCGCCCGGGCCTATGTGTGCGGCCTGGGCATCTACGAGCTGGAGGTCAACGGAAAAAAGGCTGGGGATGAGTATCTTCTGCCTGGCTACCACTGCTACGACTTTGCCTTGGAATACCAGACCTTTGATTTGACGGGCCTGCTCTCTGCCGGGGAGAACACCATCGGCCTGGCCCTGGGGCCTGGCTGGTACAAGGGCGACATGATTTTCGATAGATATCACGATTTGTACGGGGACACCATGCAGGCTATCTGCGAGGTGCATATCACCCTGAAAGACGGCACACAGGTGGTGATGGGCACGGACAGCACCTGGAAAAGCTATCCTTCGCCTGCGATATTCAGCAATATCTATGACGGTGAGCACTATAATGCCAATCTGCAGGTGCCGGGCTGGTCTGCCCCAGGCTGCAAGGCAGAGGCCTCTCCTGTTGTGGAGCGCCAGGAGGATACGCCCCTGGTGGCCCGGCGCGGGCCTAAAATTGTGAAGAAGCAGGAGTTTGCCCCAGTGGAGGTCATCACCACTCCCAAAGACGAGATTGTCCTGGACTTCGGCCAGAACATGACCGGCTGGGTGGAGTTTAACGTAAGCGCCCCGGCTGGGCATACAGTAAAGCTCAGTTATGGCGAGGTGATGCAGCAGGGCTGCTTCTACCGGGACAATC
This sequence comes from uncultured Eubacteriales bacterium, assembly GCA_910580045.1. Taxonomy (GTDB): domain Bacteria; phylum Bacillota; class Clostridia; order Oscillospirales; family Acutalibacteraceae; genus Acutalibacter. Next base: position 7,210 of record CAJTXF010000043.1, on the reverse strand, counting down.
TCCGCACAGCCAAGGCTGAATATATCTACATCTCTGACGGCACGCCCCGGCGGGTGCGGCCCCATTTCACCTTCTACGGCTTCCGCTTCGTGAAGGTGGAGGGCGTGGAGAACCTCTGCCCAGGGGACTTCACCGCCTGCCACATCCGCTCGGACATTGAGCCCATCGGCCATATTGAGACGGACAATCCCCTGGTGAACCAGCTGTTCCACAATGCCATGTGGGGCCAGTTCGACAACTTCCTGGATTTGCCCACAGACTGCCCCCAGCGGGACGAGCGTCTGGGCTGGACCGGAGACGCGGCCATTATCAGCGCCACGGCCTGCAAGAACATCTATATGCCAGCCTTCTTCCATCACTTTATGGAGAATGTGGCGGCAGAGCAGAAACACCACAAGGGAGCAGTGCCCTTCTACGTGCCTGCCCCCAAAAAAGCCAAGCCCGGCTCTACCGGCTTTGACGTGGACCCGGCGGACTTCATGTCCCTGCCCGAGGGGGACGATAAGGCCCTCGCTGCTGCCTTGGAGAAGTATCCGGAGCTGAAAGCTGCTGTGGAGGCGCACCCAGAGGGAGAGCGTGCGGATTTCCTCACCAAGGTCATTGGAGAGAATTTCAGCTTTGAGAGGAGCAACCACAAGGGCTGCGCTATTTGGAGCGACGTGGCCACCATGATGCCCTGGGCGGTCTATGAGAACTACGGTGATTTGCACCAGCTGCGGGCCGAATACCCGGTAATGAAAGCCTGGGTAGAGCGGATACGCCTGGACGATGAGCAGGACGGAGGCCGGGGCTTGTGGCTCCGGGGCAACCAGCTGGGTGACTGGCTGGCCCTGGACAAGCCTGACCCCAAGGACGCGGAGAACCCCTTTGGGGCCACAGATTTGCAGTATACTGCCAGCTGCTTCTACTTCTATTCTGCCCAGCTCACGGCCAAAGCGGCCAAGGCCCTGGGCTATGGGGAGGACGCGGCGGACTATACAGCGCTCAGTGAGAAAATCAAAGCCGCTGTAGTGGAGGAATACTTCCACGCTGACGGCAGCTTCAAAATTGAGGGCACCCAGACTGCCTGTGTGCTCAGCCTGTTCTTTGGCATCTATCCCCAGGGCGGGAAGGAAAAGGTGCTGGACCAGCTCAAAGCCCGGTTGGAGGCCAAAAACTGGCACCTGGACACCGGCTTCTGCGGCACTCCCTTCCTGTGCCGGGTGCTGTCAGACAACGGAGCCAATGACGTGGCCTATACCCTGTTCCTGCAGAAGGACTATCCCAGCTGGCTCAATGAGGTGAAGCTGGGGGCCACCACTGTGTGGGAGCGGTGGAACTCCCTGCTGCCGGACGGCTCCATCAGCGGCACAGGCATGAACAGCCTGAACCACTATGCCTATGGCTCCATTGCAGACTGGATGTACCGGAACATGGTGGGATTCAACCCCTGTGAGGAGGCCCCTGGCTATAAGCGGGCTGTTATCCGTCCCATGCCAGACCCCCGGATTCGGAGCGTGGATATGAGCATGGACACTGCCTCCGGCTTGTATCAGGTGGGCTGGCGGTATGACGGGGAGGCCCTGGCTTACATTGTCACCGTGCCCTTTGACTGCACAGCGGACCTGATTCTCCCGGACGGGCGGACAGAGAAGCTCTCTGCCGGAAGCTACCGGTTCTAAGTTAAACTGATACAAAGCCGCCCCCACGGGATTCCGTGAGGGCGGCTTCTGTTTTATCCGGCCTTCTCTAAATCCTTCCGAAGCCGGGTGATAATGCGCTTTTCCAGCCGGGAGATATAGGACTGGGAAATGCCCAGCTGGTCCGCCACCTCCTTCTGGGTGTGCTCCTTGGTGGATTCCAGCCCAAAACGCAGCTGCATGATGGTCTTTTCCCGAGGGGAGAGCCTGCTCACAGCGGTAAGCAGCATGTTCCGCTCCGCCTCCTGCTCAATGTCCCGGTTCACCGCGTCCGGCTCACTGCCCAGCAAGTCAGAGAGCAGCAGCTCGTTGCCGTCCCAGTCTACGTTGAGGGGGTCATCGATAGAGACCTCGTTGCGCAGCTGAGAGCTTTTGCGCAGGTGCATAAGAATCTCGTTCTCAATGCACCGGGAGGCGTAGGTGGCCAGCTTGATGTTCTTCTCCACCCGGAAGGTGTTCACCGCCTTGATGAGCCCAATGGCGCCAATAGAAATCAAATCCTCTACACCTGCCCCAGGGCTCTCAAACTTTTTGGCTATGTACACTACCAGACGCAGATTGTGGGTAATCAGAGGCTCCCTGGCTCCAGGCACGTTATTGCGGATATTCTCCATGACCTGGGCCTCTTCCTCTTTGGTAAGGGGAGGGGGAAGGGTGTCTGGGCCGTTGATATAGTGACAGGGCTCTGCGCCGAAAAAGGGAAATAACCGGGTAAAGCAGATTCGGACACGAGTGACAAGCGAGGTGAAAAAGGGAATTCGCATGGTGAAAGCCTCCTATCAGGAAAATATTCTTCTAGTTTGGAAAGAAGTCAGGATTGTACAGGGCTGTGAACTGTCCGGCGGAGAGTATCGTTTTCGTCAGGGCGACACAGCAGTCCAGCTCCTGACCGGTTTTGGCCAGCACCACCCGCTGCGGCTTGAAGCAGGGCAGCAGGCCCCGGCCTCCCAGACTCTCAAACGGCACCAGCCGTAAAGCGTCCCCAGGGGTGCGGCCCTCCAGAAAGTCGTAGGCTCCTGCTGGGGCGGCCTCCCGCAGATGCTCCGCCTGACAGATGATGACCGGCAGTCCGGAGAAGGGCTCCCGCAAAGCGCTGCCTGTGTCCGCCTTGGCAATTACCTCCACAGTGCGCTCTTGGTTGGTAATCAGCAGTCGGCACAGCGGCGCGGCCTCCTCCCGGGGAAATGCCCGGCGGATAAGCCAGAACAGCCCGTAAGCCAGGCAAGTGGCAGCAAACAGGATTGGCAGGGAAAGGTTTAAGTACACTGCCCCGCCCACCACCGCCAGATAACCGGGGGGCGCGAATTGGCCCAGGAACAGAAGGAATCCTGCCAGCAGAAAGGACAGGACCCAGGTGCACAGCCAGCATTTCAGGAACAGCCTGGGCCGAACCGGCGCGAATGCCGCCCCGGCTGCCGCCAGAGAACATAATCCGCCCAGCAGGGGAGAGGACCATCCCGGTGCAGGCAGCAGCCCGGCCAAAGAGCATACAGCCCCAGCCAGGGCTCCCAATACCAGCCGCCAGCCCCGTACCTTCAGCCGCAAAAAACTCTGCACCCCGCTGAGCAGGAGAAAGTCCACATACAGGTTGACTATCACCAGAATATCAGCGTAGACGGTCAAAGCACATCCCCCCATCCGGTCGGTTTTGTATAGGAAGCGGGATGGAAAACCGGCATATGCTGGCTTTCAGACCCGCAGCTATACAGCACGTACCTATTATAGGACGGGCCGCATGGATGATTCTGTCGCTTTCTGGGCAGAGTGATTTTTCTTTTAAGGAAGAAATAAGGGAGCTGTGAAGTGAATTCACAGCTCCCTTATTATGCTGAATAGTGAAGTGTTCAGGCCGCCTCAAAATAGGCAATAAACGCCCGCAGTACATCCCGGTCAGTCTCAAATGTGACCATCTCTAAGGCTTCACCCAAGGTGGTCCAGCAAATCTCCTCCACCTCGGCCTCCTGTTTTTTCAGCTGGCCGCCGATAGGCTTGGCGGCAAAGTAAATCACGTCCTTCATTACCTGGGGCTTGGGTGAATAGGTCACCACCTGGCGGAATCCCATGTCCAGCTGGGCTTTCAGTCCGGTCTCCTCCCAAATCTCCCGCAGGGCGGTCTCTTCCTCTGTCTCCCTGCCCTCAACATGGCCTTTGGGGAAGCCCCAATGCCCGCCGTTTTTGTGGCGGATAAGCAGTATCTGAGGGACTTCCCCGCTGTCCCGGCAGAGAATGGCCCCGCAGGATTTTTCCATTTTCATTGCGCGTCACCTCAAAAGCATAAGAAGAAGACCGCAGCCACCTGGCCCCAGCCTCCCTCTGGAAATTTTTCTTATCTTACCGAAAATTTATAGGTTGTCTTGCTTACAAACTCTTGTCCCTTCTCCAGCCAGCCGCCAGGGAAGTTCTCGTGGTGCACAGTATCCGGATAGAACTGGGTCTCCAGGCAGAAAGCGGTGTGTGGGCGCATCGGCTGCCCGTCCTTGCCCACCAGCCCCTCGTCCGGAATATTGAACGTATACAGTTGCACACCGGGCATATCAGTAAAGACCTCCATTACCCGGCCGCTGTCCGGCTCATAAGCCTCAGCAATCTTCCGGTAGCCGCTGCCGTCAGTGCAGAAGTTGTGGTCAAAACCCTTGCAGAGCTGAATCAGATGATCCTGGGCGAACATATCCTTGCCCAATGCCTTGGGGCCGCGGAAATCCAAAGGCCCGTCCGCCACATGAATCAGCTCGCCGGTGGGAATCAAGTCATCACGCACAGCTGTGATTCGCTGCGCGTTGATGGTCAGCTCTGTGCCCAGCACGTCCTTGGCCGGGTCACCGGACAGGTTGAAGAAGCTGTGGTTGGTAGGGTTAAAGGGAGTTTTTTTGTCGCTGACAGCCCGGTAGATAATGCGCAGCGTGTCTTGGTCCCCCAGGGTGTAGGTAATGGAAGCCTTCACAGTGCCGGGGAAACCCTCTTCGCCGTCAGGGCTTTCCAAAGTAAAGATGACAGTATCCTCGCCCTCTGGAACTTCCACTGCCCAAAGTGCCTGATGGAAACCGCCGGGCCCTCCGTGCAGGGAGTTCTCCCCGTCATTTTTGGCCAGAGTGTACTCCTGCCCGTCTACGGTAAAGGCCGCGCCGCCAATGCGGTTGCCGAAGCGTCCGATGGCCGCGCCCTGAAAGTTTTTGCCAAAATACTCCTCCAAGGTCCGATGGCCCAGCACCACGTCACCGGGATTGCCGTCCCGGTCGGGCGCCATCAGACGAAGCACCCGGCAGCCATAGTTGGTCACGGTCAGGGAAATCCCGCCCTTTTCCAGGGTGATGGCCTGAACCTCTCTCCCGTCCGGGAGAGTCCCGAAAGGTTTGATGTCTGCCGCCATAGCTTAACCTTCCTTGCCCAGCATGGCCGCGCCGATGATGCCCGCGTCGTTGCCCAGCTGTGCCTTGCAGATTTTTGTTTTGGCGTCGGGATTGTGGCCATACTGCTCCTTGTCCACAATCTCCCGCACGGGAACCAGCAGGTTCTCGCCCTCATTGCCCACGCCGCCGCCAACACAGAGGATGTTGGGCTGGAAGACATTAATCATGTTGATAAGGCCTACGCTGAGATACTTCACATACTCATCCACAATCTTCTTGCCCACCGGGTCGCCCTGACGCATAGCGTCAAAAGCGGTGCGGCCGTTGACCTTGTTGATGTCCCCCTCCGCGATAGTCCAAAGAGGAGAATCCTTGGGGGCCTCGTCCATATGCTGCTTGGTGCGCTTAATCAGCCCTGTAGCAGAGGCATAGGCCTCCCAGCAGCCCAAACGGCCGCAGGTGCAGGGCCAGCCGTCCGCCACAATGACCGTGTGGCCCAGCTCAGCCCCGGCAAAGTTGCTGCCGGAGAAAATCTTGCCGTCAATGATGATGCCGCCGCCTACGCCAGTGCCCAGGGTGATAGCCATAGCCACCTTGGCATCTTTCAGAGCGCCAGCCATGTACTCGCCAAACGCGGCTGCGTTTGCGTCATTCTCCATGTAAACCGGCTTGCCGTCCAGGCGCTCGGAGAGCATCTTCTGCATGGGGGTGTCCCGGAAAGGCAGATTGTTGGCGTACTCAATGATACCGCTGGCCTTGTTCACTGTGCCGGGGGAGCCAAGCCCCACCCAGGGCACATCCGCCAGGGTGATGCCGGCCTTTTTCAGGGCTTCTCTTGCGGTCTCAGCCATAGCGTCCGCAATCTGCTCCGCATTGTCAGTGGCAGTAGAGGAGTTGGCTTTCGCCACAATTTTGCAGTCCTCGTCCACTACGCCGACGGCAATATTAGTGCCGCCCAGGTCGATTCCAAGATAATACATAGCGCATGCTCCTTCGATATGAATTCATGGGCCGCCGTGGGCCCTGTCAGATACAGTATACTATATTTCACAGATGAAATCAAATATTTTCGCACAATTTTTCCAAATTTTTTTGACAGAAATATGGCAGGCTGCTCTTGATTTTTTCCTTCGCACATGCTACAATAAAGCAAATACGCCGCCGTGGTGGAATTGGCAGACACAAGGGACTTAAAATCCCTCGGTAGAAATACTGTACCGGTTCAAGCCCGGTCGGCGGCACCATGTTTACACATCTTAAAAGATGCCACACCGAAAAAACCCCGGAATTCCGGGGTTTTTTGGCGTTCAAGAGGCCAAGCAACGCGCTTTGCGCTTATGCTCCAACGACCGTCAGGTTGTGACGTGTTTTGGGGGAATGCCAAAGACATTGCCTGCGGCAAGTCTTCGATTTTTGGGATCTGAACCTGCGTGGTTGACAAACAGCGAGTCAGGGCAGAAGAAAAACAAAATATTTTTTGAGAAGGGCCATGATGAAAATCATGGCCCTTTTTCTTTTTCCAGAGAAAGATTTAGGAGGTATGCAGAGTGCCAAAGTTTACAGAAAGCAAGACAGACCGTGCCTACGAGAGTTTTATGCAACAGATTCCCGGCTTCCAGCGGGACCCACCAGAGGCCGGGACTATTCAGAAAGATATGAAACAGAAGAAACAACAGAAAGGGGCCGGGAAAAATGATCTTCCGAAACGATAAGCACGGCGTGCTGTTTGAGAAAGAAATCAGGTATCACAAGGGCTGTAGCAGAAAGTATGCTGCGGCCCTTTTTTTGTTGACGGCCGACCCCAGGCTCTGGCACCAGGCCGAGAACCACATCGGCACTAACGAGATCGACATCGAGGCCATGAAGCCCCGGCGGCTGGACGCTATGTCCTATGTCTGTTTCGCGGTGGCCAAGGACATCATCACCGGCAGCAAAACCGTTGCTCTCACAGAACTGGCCGATGCCAGTATGCTGCCGCCCCGGTACTTTTTGGTGATTCAGACCGCCATGCTGATCCGGGGGTATGGGTTGAATGCTGCTGACAGGGTGCTCTTTACGGATAGAGGGAAAGGGGCCACCGGATGAATCAATGGGAGCAGGCCATAGTGGAACGCACCGAAGCGGCCTTGCGGCAGACGGAGCGATACCGCGAGAATGAGGAATGGGAGGTGCCGCCGGACGAAA
>CAJTXF010000042.1:12190-22169 GCA_910580045.1 uncultured Eubacteriales bacterium | reverse complement strand
GGGATTGTCCAAACCACAGAGATAATTATCTGTGTTCCCCCGCCCGCAGGGCGGGGGAACACGAAAAACTCTCTGAAACGGACACTCCCCGGCGCTGACGCCGGGATAAAAAATTTTGCCGCTGCCCCTTGACAACCAATGAGGAAAGGTGTATGATACATATGAACGAACGCTCATATGAAAGGATGATAGGATTTTGGAAACCCAACCCAGGCCCCTTGCCCATGTGCATGAGGACATTGTGCATAGGGTGAATGAGATTATGCCCTGTGAGGAAGAGCTGTTTGATTTGTCAGAGCTGTTCAAAATCTTTGGGGATTCCACGCGCATACGGATATTATATGTGCTGTTTGAGTCTGAGATGTGCGTGTGTGGGATAGCGGAGCTGCTGGGGATGACCCAGTCGGCCATATCCCATCAGCTGCAGGTGCTGAAGAAGGCGAAGCTGGTGCGGTACAGAAGGGAGGGGAAGACGATATTTTATTCCCTGGCGGATGACCATGTGCGCACCATTCTGGACCAAGGGATGGAGCACATTACAGAGTAAGCGGCTGTTAATTTTTACATTTTGAAAGGATGATTCACTATGACCAAACGTTTCAAGCTCATCGACCTGGACTGCGCCAACTGCGCCGCCAAAATGGAGAATGCCATTAAGAAAATCGACGGGGTTGCCGACGCGACTGTCAGCTTTATGACCCAGCGCATGACCGTGGACGCTGACGAGGCCCGCTTTGAGCAGATTATGGACCAGATTGTCGCCGTGTGCAAAAAGGTGGAGCCTGACTGCCAAATCGTCCGTAAATGAGGGGCTTTTGGGACCATATCGCCGGGCTGTATGACTTGAGCCAGGCCTTCAATCCCCGGGCCAACCAAGCTATGGTCCAGGCTGTGACCCAGTGGGTCAGCCCAGGGTGCCGGGTGCTGGACTGTGGGGCGGGCACCGGAGCTCTCAGCTTGGCCGCAGCGAAAAAAGCCCGCTTTGTGCTGTGTACCGACCTGTCCCCTGCCATGCTGGCCCAGGCCCGAGAGAAAGCCCGGCGGGAGGGGGTTGAAAATATCGCCTTTGCGGAGAGGGATCTTTTCTCCCGCCCTGCCGCCCGTCCCTTTGACGGGTAATTGCCGGGAATATCCTGCACCTGCTGGACCGGCCCGCAGACGGGGTGCGGGCCCTGGCGGCCTGCCTGCGCCCCGGCGGCCGGTTAATTCTTCCCACCTACCTGCAGGGAGAGGCGGCAGCCTGGTTTAAGATTGCCTTAGCGGCCTACCAGCTGGCGGGATTTCGCCCCCGGCGGCGGTATACCACGGACAGCTATCTGGAAATGCTCTCCGGATGCGGGGTGGGAAGCATAGCGTATTATCAAACTCTGCCCGGTGCGCTGCCGGTAGGCTTTGCCGTGCTATTCGTTAACACAGTTCAAAAGAGGTAGAATGCCTCTTTTGAACCAGGCAGCGTAGCTGCCCAGCTTGAAAATCGGTAGACACCATTTTCAAGTGTGTTTATTATAACGAGAACAAAACAGGAGGTTGTTTTATGAGCGTTCTATCTTCCATGACCAAAAAGCAGCGCGTCATGTTCTGGCGCATTCTGGCCGGGGCCCTGCTGCTTCTTGCCGCCGTCCTCATCCCCTATGAGGGCCCTTGGCGGTTCCTGCTGTTCCTGCCCGCCTATTTCACCGTGGGCTGGGACGTGCTCTGGCGGGCGGCGCGGAACATTGCCCACGGCCAGGTGTTTGACGAAAATTTCCTGATGGCCCTGGCCACGGTGGGGGCTTTCTGCACCGGCTTCTTCGGCGAGGGCGAGTACCCGGAGGCTGTGTTCGTCATGCTGTTCTACCAGGTGGGCGAGCTGTTCCAGGGCTACGCGGTGGGCAAGTCCCGGCGGGATATTGCCGGGCTGATGGATTTGCGGCCTGACTATGCCAATGTGGAGCGGGACGGGAAGCTGGTCCAGGTGGACCCGGAGGATTTGGAGCCCGGCCAGGTCTTTGTGGTAAAGCCCGGGGAGAAAATCCCCCTGGACGGGGTTATCCTCCAGGGCGGCAGCTCCCTGAACACCGCCGGGCTCACCGGGGAATCCCTGCCCCGGGAGGTGGGGGAGGGGGACAGCGTCCAAAGCGGCTGCGTGAACCTCTCCGGCCTTCTGCGCGTGCGGGCCGAGCGGGCCTTTGAGGACTCCACCGTGGCGAAAATCCTGGAGCTGGTGGAGAATGCTGCCAGCAAAAAGGCCCAGGCGGAAAACTTCATCACCCGCTTTGCCCGGTACTATACCCCTGCGGTGGTCATCGCGGCAGCAGCCCTGGCGGTGATTCCGCCTCTGCTGGCCGGGGGCTGGGCTGTGTGGCTGCAAAGGGCCCTGACCTTTTTGGTGGTGTCCTGCCCCTGCGCCCTGGTGATTTCCATCCCCCTGAGCTTTTTCGCGGGCATTGGCCAGGCCTCCCGCCGGGGGGTGCTGATTAAGGGCGGCTGCTACATGGAAGCCCTGGCCAAAGTGGATACTGTGGTGTTTGACAAAACCGGCACCCTGACCCAGGGGGTCTTCCAGGTGGCGGAGCTGCATCCCCAGGGAATCCGGGAGCAGGAGCTGTTGGAGCTGGCCGCCCTGGCGGAGAGCCGCAGCGACCACCCCATCTCCCGCTCTCTGAAGGAGGCATTGGGCCATGAGCCGGACTCCAGCCTTTTGGAGGACGCGGAGGAGCTCAGCGGCCGGGGCGTGCGGATAAAGGCCGGGGGCCGGACTGTCTGCGCCGGAAACCGCCGCCTGATGGAGGAGCTGGGCGTGGACTGCCCTTCGGTAAGCCAGGCGGGTACAGTGGTCCATGTGGCGGCGGACGGAGTCTATCTGGGCTGGATTCTCATTGCCGATAGGCCCAAGCCGGACGCAAAGGAGGCAGTGAGTGCCCTGGCCCGGGCGGGCATCCGGACGGTGATGCTGACCGGGGACAGCAAAGGAGCAGGCGAGGCTGCGGCCAAAGAGCTGGGCGTGGCGGAGTTCCATGCGGAGCTGATGCCCGCAGATAAGGTGCAGAAGGTGGAGGCGCTGATGGAGGCCGCTCCCAAGCAGGGAGGGAAAAAGCCCGCGCTGGCCTTTGTGGGCGACGGCATCAACGACGCGCCGGTGCTCTCCCGGGCGGACGTGGGGATTGCCATGGGGGGCCTGGGCTCTGACGCGGCCATCGAGGCGGCGGATATTGTGCTGATGGACGATAAGCCCTCGAAGATATTGACAGCGCTGAAGCTGTGCAAGCGGACGCTGCGGATTGTAAAGGAGAACCTGGTGTTCGCGCTGGGGGTAAAGGGGCTGGTACTGGTACTGAGCGCGGTTGGACTGGCAAGCATGTGGCTGGCGGTGTTCGCGGATGTAGGGGTGATGGTGCTGGCGGTGCTGAACGCCATGCGGCCAGTGCGCAGATAAGCGGCCCCAAAGCCTGACGGCCCGGGGCAGTGCTTTTCTCCCAGAAGCAAGTAAAAGCCGGATTGCGCGGTCCAGGGGCGGAGAGCTGGCTTTGGCCAACTCTTGGCCCCTGGTGGGGGGTTGGGGCGACTTGGTGAAGCCAACGTCAAGAGCCCCGGCCGCCGGAGGCGACCTTGACCTTAGAGGCGGCGCGCAAAGCGGCCTGAGCGAGGCAGCACCCGACTCCACGCCCCAGCGTCAGTACGCTGCAGAATTTCGCGCCGCCCAACATTCCAAACAGCTGATTCCGCCGGTTTTGGAGAGTTCGTTTTACGAACTCTTGGGGCGGCAGCTCCGCTTTCAAATACCGCCGGAGAGGCGGACTGGCCTTCCGAAACGCGGCGGCCCTGGACCTGACCGTTCATGCCCTCTTTCTCAGGGAGCGGCATCTTACGGTGAAGTCCAGGGCCGCCGCGCTTTGGAAGGCCAGTCCGCGTCTCTCCGCAGTTTGAAAACCGCAGGTTTTCAAACTATGCGGAATCGAGCTGTGTGAGTGCGTGGGCGGCGCTCCTGCTGCTTCGTGCTAACGCTTCGGGGACGTCTGACGCTCTGCCTCGCTCCTTTACTTTTGGAGCGCCGCCTTTAAGACCTTGGGGCTTTGCCCCAAGCCCCACCAGGGCGCTGCCCTGGACCTGCCAGGGGGCAAGAGTTGGCCAAAGCCAACTCTCCGCCCCTGGACCCCGGTCACCGGCTCTCACTTGCTTCTGGGAGAAAAGCACTGCCACGTGCCGTCAGGCCCTCTCTTGTAAAAAGGGCTTCCAATCCCCCGGCTTTTGTCGTATAATAAGAACACACCAATCAGAAGGGATGGTTACTTTGAATAAAAGACGTGTCAGACTTACCATCAACGGCGTGGTCTGCGGCCTTATCACCGGCGAATCAGAGGAGTATATGCAGTCCCTGGCCGATGAGGTCGGCGGCATGATGAAACAGATTATGGGCGCTTCCCCCCTTATCACCCGGGAGGCGGCCGCTCTTACCACTGCCCTCAGCATCTGCGACGACTGCCATAAAAACGCGGAGCGGGCCCGCGCCCTGGCAGAGCGCTGTGAGGAGCTGGAAACAGCCGCTGAGCAGTGGCAGGAGGAAAAGGTGGAGCTGCTCAAGTCGGCTGTGGACACCCAGAAGGACGCGCAGCTGGCGGAAAAGGCCGCCCGGCTGGAGTCGGAAAACACCCGCCTGCAGGAGGCCGCCCTCCGGCTGAAAGCCCTGGAAAAGGAGGCCCAGGCCCTTCAGGATGAGAACAGCGCCCTGCGTCAGGCCGCCGAGACCCCGGACCCCAGGGAGCAGGCTTTGGCCCGGGAGAACGCCAGCCTGCGGGAGAGCTTGGAGCGGATGCGGGAGGAACAGGAGCGCCGGATGCAGGCCCTGGAGCAGCAGGCCCAGAGCCTGCGGGAGGAGAACAGCTCCCTGCGCCAGGCCGCTGAGAACGCCGCGCCCCGGGGCCAGGCCCTGGAGCGGGAGAATGCCCTGCTGCAGGAGAGCCTGGAGCGCCTGCGGGAGGAGGCCCGGCAGGGGGCCCGGGCTGTTCGGGCGGCCCAGGAGAGCTCCATGGAAAACCAGGCCCTCCAAGAGCGCCTGACAAGGCTCACCCAGGAGCTGGAAAAGGCCCGGGGACAGGAGCCCCTCCCCAAGGCGCGGGAGGAAAAGGAGCCGCGGCACCTGCCCCACGGCAGGCGGAATCCCCTGCGCTGGGAGGAGCAGCTGGAATTAGAGGGCTTCCAGAGCTATTTTGCCCTGGAGGGGGACAGCTTCGCCCCAGGGGAGCAGACTGTAACAGCCCCGGCCATTGGGCAGGAGGACTGAGGCCATGGCTGGGCGCGGTATGGAGGTGCTGGCCCCTGCCGGGGGCTGGGAGGCCTTAGAGGCAGCGGTGCGCGCTGGCGCGGACGCGGTGTATTTGGGCGGGCAGGCCTTTGGAGCCCGGGCCAATGCCAAAAACTTCACCCGGGAAGAGCTGGCCCGGGCAGTGGAGTACTGCCATCAGCGGGGTGTGCGGGTGCATGTGACAGTGAACACCCTGCTGAAAAACGCGGAGCTGGCCCCTGCCTTAGAGTTTGTGGAATATCTCTGCACCCTGCCTGTGGACGCGGTGCTGGTTCAGGACATGGGCCTGCTGGCCCTGCTGCGGCAGCGGGCCCCAGAGCTGCCTCTCCACGCCTCCACCCAGATGAGCCTCCACTCCCCGGCCGGGGTACGGCTGGCGGAGGAGCTGGGCATGGCCCGGGTGGTGCTGGCCCGGGAGCTGTCCTTAAAGGAGATTGCCGCCATCCGGGCAGGCACAGAGGTGGAGCTGGAGGCCTTTGTCCACGGGGCCCTGTGCATGAGTGTCAGCGGCCAGTGCCTGCTCAGCGCGGCCTTGGGCGGGCGGAGCGGCAACCGGGGCCAATGTGCCCAGCCCTGCCGCCTGGCCTTTGCCGCCCCAGGGGGCACGGGCCACGATTTGTCCCTGAAGGATTTGTCCTTTGTGGAGGGCCTGCCCAGGCTGGCGGAGGCCGGGGTCTGCTCAGCCAAAATTGAGGGCCGGATGAAGCGGCCGGAGTATGTGGCCGCCGCTGCTGCTGCCTGCCGTCTGGCCGCTGACGGGGAGCCAGTCCCTCCCGGGCTGATGGAGCAGCTGGAGGCAGTGTTCTCCCGCTCAGGCTTTACAGACGGGTACCTTACCGGCTGCCGGGGCCGGGAGATGTTCGGCACCCGGCGCAGGGAGGACGTGACCGCTGCCACCAGCAAGGTCCTGGGCCAGCTGCGGGGCCTGTACCGGGCGGAGCGCCAGAGGGTGCCAGTGGATATGGAGCTGGGCCTGGCAGGGGGAGAGGTGCTCCTGGCTGTCCGGGACAGGGAGGGGCATCAGGCGTCAGCCCGGGCAGGGGCAGCCCAGGGAGCTCCCCTGGCCGGAGAGAGGGCTGCTGTCCAGCTGGGCAAGACCGGGGGCACTGTCTTTTCTCCAGGGCATATCCAGGTGCCAGAGCAGGGCGTGCCCCTCAGCGTGGGGGAGCTGAATGATTTGCGCCGCCGGGCCCTTTCCGGCCTGCTGGCCCTGCGGGGCAATAGGAAGGCAATCCCCTTTACACCCCTTCCGGTGGAGGAGCCGCAAGCTCACGCCTGTACGGGTGAGCCCTTCCTGCGGGCCTGTTTCCGGCAGGCAGAGCAGATACCGCCCCAGGCCCAGGCCTGCAGGGAGTGGGTGCTGCCGGTGGAGACCTCCCTACAGGATTTGGAGGCCCTGGGCCGCCGGGGGCCCAAGATTTTGCTGGAGCTGCCCCGGGGCCTGTTCGGCGGCGAGGCCTGCCTGCGGGCCCGGATGGAGGAGCGGATGAAGGCCGGGTTCCAGGATTTTCTCTGCGGCAGCCTGGGAGCTTTCCAGCTCTGCCGGGAGCTGGGGGGCAAGGCCCATGGCTCCTTTGGGCTGAACATCACCAATGCCGCCGGGCTGGAGGCCTTTGCCCGGCTGGGCCTGCTCTCCGCGGAGGTGAGCCCAGAGCTGTCTGGGCGGGAAATCAGCGGCCTGGGAGGCACGCTGCCCAGAGGGGTTGCAGTCTACGGCAGGCAGCCCCTGATGCTCACCCGCAACTGCCCCCTGGCCAATGCCCGGGGGTGCCTGGGCTGTAAAGAGCCTGGCTTTCTCACGGACCGCAAGGGGATGCGCTTTCCGGTTTTGTGCCGGGAGCAGGGCCGCTGGGGGGCAGAACTGCTGAACAGCGTGCCTGTTTGGTTGGGCGATTTGCTGAAAGGGGGGGAAGGCCTGGACTTCACGGTTCTCCGCTTTTCTGTGGAAAACTCTGTGGAATGTGGGGAAATCTTCCAGGCCCTCTCAAAGGGCGTTTTGCCCCAAGGGACGTACACTCGCGGACTTTTCCGCAGGGGTGTGGAATAGCAAGGGTGAAAATGTGGAAAACCCTGTGGAAACTGTTGACAAGTAAAAGCATTCACGACCATTTTGCCAAAAATATTTTGTCTGATGTGGAGGAATTGTGATATGGATATAAAAGTGAAGTGCAAACGGCTGAATCCCAGGGCAGTTTTGCCCCAGGCCCAGACCCAGGGCAGCGCTGGGTGCGATGTAAGCCTCTGCCTGCCGGAGCCCGTGGTGCTGGAGCCCGGCCAAGTGCTGATGGCCCCCCTGGGCTTTGCGGCGGAAATCCCAGAGGGCATGGCAGGGTTTGTGCTGTCCCGCAGCGGGCTGGGCGCCCGGCAGGGCATTGTGGTGGCCCAGGGGGTGGGGCTGATTGACAGCGACTACCGGGGGGAGTGGAAAGTGCCCCTGCGGAACCTGTCCGGGGAGGCTTACACCCTGTCCCCGGGAGAGCGGGTGGCCCAGGTGGTGTTCCTGCCAGTGGCCAGGGCAGTGTTTGAGGAGGCCGAAGAGCTGACCGGGAGCGAAAGAGGCGAGGGGGGCTTTGGCAGCACAGGGAGTTAGAGCCTGCCCGAAAACCTCGGGACGCTGTCTTTTAGCCCGGCAATGGCCATTTTCCGCGTCAAAAATCCTGGCAATACGCCAGTATTGCTTCGGATTTTTTCCTGGAACCTGGCCGTTTCCGGACAAAAATCCACCATCCCTCTGGTTTTCGGACAGACTCCAGAGCCTGCCCGAAAACCTCGGGACGCGGCCTTTTGGCCCGGGCAGCGGGCCAGCCCGCCCATCTTGTGCCGCCTGCCCCGCTGCAGGCGGATATGTGCCGGAATTTACGGATTCTTCACATTTCATGCCAGATAAAGGTTGAGAATCCCCGGAAAATGCGCTATAATAATACTGTGTTGCCCTGTGCGCAGGGCACGGAGAATGAATCCCCTATACTTTGGCAATACTTAGCGTATCACGAAAAATATCCCAATGACCCGGGCGTGCCCGGGACCGGTTTTTGCCGGAGAAAGGCAGTATATATATGGCAGGCTTCTCGGGTTTTCTCTCTATGTTTTCCATGTTTTCCAAGGACATCGGCATTGATTTGGGCACAGCCAATACCCTGGTTTTTATGCGGGGCAAGGGCATCGTGATGCGGGAGCCCTCTGTGGTGGCTGTGGACGTGCGCACTGACGAGGTGCTGGCTGTGGGCAAGCAGGCCAAGGAGATGCTGGGCCGGACCCCTGGCTCCATTGTGGCTGTGCGGCCCCTGAAGGACGGGGTCATCGCGGACTTTGACGTGACCGCGGCCATGCTGAAATATTTTATCAAAAAAGCCCTGAAATCCGGGGCTTTGAGCCGCCCCCGCATTATCATCTGCATCCCCTCCGGGGTCACGGAGGTGGAGCGCCGGGCCGTGGAGGACGCGGCGCGCCAGGCGGGCAGCAATAACGTGGATTTGATGGAGGAGCCCATGGCCGCCGCGGTGGGCGCGGGCCTGCCCGTGTCAGACGCCACAGGCAGCATGGTGGTGGACATTGGCGGCGGCACCAGCGAGGTGGCGGTCATCTCCCTGGGGGATATAGTCACAGCGGTTTCCGTGCGCATGGCGGGGGACAAGTTCGACGAGGCCATCGTCACCTACGTAAAGAAAAAATATAACCTGCTCATTGGCGAGCGCACGGCGGAGGAAATCAAAATGCGCATTGGCTCAGCCTTCCCCACAGAGGAGACCATCAACGCCTTTGTGGAAATCAAGGGCCGGAACCTGGTGGACGGCCTGCCCAAGAACGTGACCATCCATGCGGACGAGGTGCGGGAAGCCCTGGCGGACAGCGTGATGGTGGTGGTAGACGCCATCAAGGAGACCCTGGAGCAGACCCCGCCGGAGCTGGCGGCGGATATTATTGACAGAGGCATTATGCTCACAGGAGGCGGGGCGCTGCTCAAGGGCCTGGATAGGCTGGTGAGCCAGGAGACGGGCATTCCTGTGCACGTGGCGGAGCGGCCCCTGGACTGCGTGGTGGAAGGGACAGGCAAGAGCCTGGAGATTGAGCTGCCCAAGTCCTATTACCGGAACAGCAGGAGAAAGTAAAAACCCAAGAACGCGGGCGCAAAGCGTAACGGCACGAGCAAGCAAAGGGAGCGCGGATTGAAAGTTTTTGAGGGCTCCAGGGGGACTTTTTTCAAAAAGTCCCCCTGGCGGGTTCGAAGAGTTCGCGAAGCGAACTCTTCCGCGCCGCGCCCTACGCCCCCAAGCCGCAGCACACAGCAAGATTCCGAAAGTTAGGAAAGCCCTGCTTTCCTAACTTTCGGAGAGAGGCGGACGCCCAGCACAAGCGTTGGGAGGCTAAGCGTTCCCGCGCACTGCCGCTGACTCAGAAAACGGGAGCTGACGGTAAGGTCAAGGGCCTGGCGGCCAGCAGCATCCTTACCGCAAGCGGCATCTTCCGGAAACGCTTAGCGGCCCAACGCTTGTGCAGACGGCCTGCAGCTCTCCGTGAGTTGAGAAACGTTCCGTTTCCCAACTCAACGGATTCGCGCGACTGGCATCTTTGGCGGCGCTCGTGGTACCACGTACTGACTTGGGTGGGCTGTTTGAGGCTCTGCCTCGCCCCATTTTTTTTCGGAGCGCCGCCCTCTACGGTCAAGGCCAAGGGCTAAGTTCGTGGGGCTTTGCCCCA